>CAYSPJ010000057.1:0-30962 GCA_964432875.1 uncultured Phaeodactylibacter sp.
CTGATAATCGGCCCAAAAAACAGCGCGTTGAGAAACAGCTTGTTGGTACCGTACCAGATACCGCGGAAGTTGGGGTTATCGGCGAACAAGATGAGCCGCCCCTGTCCGGCGCCGCTGAGCAAGATGCCTGCAGAATTGGCCACCTTTTCGAGGCTCTCAGGGTGGACGAAGCCGCCGATTAAGGGTTCGGCAGGGTATTGGGAGACGGTGGCGTAGGGATTTTTGCTCGGTTTCAGGAAAGTATTGCCGTTGCGGTAAACCGAGATTTTGCGGCTGGAAAAGCCAAAGCCGATGGGGTTGGTCACATCCAGGTCTTGCTCGAAGATAGCACCGCCGATGCGCCGGGCCCCTTCCGTAGTGGCTGCATCGCCGAAGTCGCGCCGGGCCAGGGTTTTGGTGGTGTCAACCGGCACGAGCTCCTCTTTGCACAAACCTTGTTTGATAGCCCATTCCACCGCCGTCTTGAAAGCGATGAGGGTGCCCCCTTCCTGCAGCCAGGCCTTGATTTTCTCCACCGTCGGCTTATCTAGCTCGTAGGAGCCGCTCACCATAACGATGGCGGTATAATCTGCCAGCTTAAGGCTTTTGAGCCGGGTAGCTTCTACTTTGGCGATCGGTATGCCCACGCGCTGGTCGAGCAAGTGCCAGGTTTCGCCCGCTTCGTAGGCTGACACCCCCGGCCCGACCACCATTAGTGCTTTAGGCTTCTTTAGCGGGCGGGCAAAAGTAGAGCCCAGGTCGATGCCCTGCATGCTCAGGCCATTTTGCAGCGGGAAAAATGTTATGCTGCAATTCTGGCTAGCCTCTTGTATGGCTGTGTAAACCGCTTCGGCCGATAGCTTTTGCTGCTGGACGGGGATGATGACTGCGCCCTGGCTGAATTCCTGCGCTTGCCCGTCGATGGAGAAAGTAAAAGGCTTGAAAGCGATTTTGACGATGACCTCCCGGTCCTGCAATTGATAAATGGCTTTGTGCGCGTAGTAATCCCGCAAATCCATCAAGTAGGCGTAATCGCTGCGGGCGGGCGGGGCAGGTTTTTTCTGTAAATCAGCGGTGATTTTGCTGCCCAGTGGCACCCGGCCCTTCAGCTCGGCGTAGGGCAAGTTGAAGGCGTGGGGCAACGACCAGGAAGATGCGTCATAGAAGGTGCTGTCCTGGTAGGTGATACTCTTTTCGAAGGCGGAACGCACCATGAAATAATTTTCCTGCTCGGCCGGCACTACGAAGGCCTTGCCCGGAGCAAAGGTTTTGCCGTCCTGTTTCAATTCGGCAGTCAAGGCATACAGCTCGATCTGGTGCAGGCGCAGGAGGTTGGCCAAAGCGTAGGTACGGGCCAGGTCGTGCTCGTCGCCAAAGACGTAGCCTTTGATGGGGTTGGCGCGGGCCTGCTCGCGGGCGTCGCGGTAAAAATCGCGCCGCAGCTTAAGCAGGTTAGGCTTTTCGGCCAGTGCACCCCGCAGGGTAGCCAGCGAGACGACAAATTGGTTGCGGATGGTGTAGGCGAACGTGAGCGGGATGGTGTTCGTCTCCTGAGCATGGCCGCGCGAGCTGGCCTGCTCGAAGAGGAAACCCGCCCCGCCGTAGAAGTTGGCATAGCTCGAGCCATAGCCCGGGTAGAGCTTGTCGAAGAGTTCTTTGGTGAAATATTGGCTGCCGATGGCGTCCAAGGCCTGGGAGAAGTAGCGGCTGAAGTTGGGGTAGATAGTGTCGTAGAGGAAGGGCGGCACCACGGGGTTGTTGCTGCTGTTTTTGCCGGGGTCAAAGTAGAAAGTCGAGTTGGTGCCCATCTCGTGGTGGTCGGTGGCTACATTGGGGCGCCACTGGTGGAAGAGCTTCATGCGGTTGCGGCTTTCCGGGTGTACCCCCAGGAACCAGTCGCGGTTCAAATCAAACCAGTAGTGGTTGGTGCGCCCGCCGGGCCAAACTTCATTGTGCTCGCGGTCGTTGGAATCTTCTACTGGCGGGCTAGCCTTGTGCATATTAGCCCAGTTGGTATGGCGGTCTCTGCCGTCCGGGTTGTAAACAGGGTCGAGCAGGACGACCATTTGCTCCAGCCAGCCTTGGGTTTCTATGGCTTCATTGGCCGCCAGGTAGTAGGCGGTGAGCAGGGCTGCCTCCCCGCCCGAGGGCTCGTTGCCGTGTACGTTGTAACCCAGGTGGACTACCAGCGGTATTTCGTCTCCTCCTTCGTTGGTAGCACGGGCGAGGTGCTGCTGGCGTATCTCTTCCAGCCGCGCGTGGTTGGCAGGCGCGGTGAAAACAGCGGTTATCTGTTCACGGTGTTCATGCGTGCGGCCGATTTTCAGTAGTGCCATGCGTTCAGAGCGTTCGCTCAGGAGTTGAAAATAAGCCACGATCTGGTCGTAGCGCGTATGGTGCGAGCCGATGGGGTAGCCCAGGAATTGCTCCGGGCTGGGGATGTCGGTGCGGAATGGCCCACTGCCCGGATAAAAGTATTCTGGTTGGGCCAGGGCTGGGGAGAAGCAGCCGGCCGCGAGGGTGAAAAGCAAGAGTAGGGTCCTTTTCATCAAGTAGTTTTTCGTTTAGGTTGAAAAAATCGTGTGTGGTTTGGCTGAGGCTGCTTGGGGATTTACCTGTGGGGCGGTGCTTTGGCGGGCTAAGATAGCGGGTTGGGAGCAAATGGAGTGCTTTTTTTTGGCGCTCAGTTTTTTTATACGGCGATGAAAAGTTTTTCTCCTGTATTTTGTTTTGCCCTCAACAGTAGGTTGAAAACTCCAGCCTGATATATTTGAAAAAAATATAAAAAGATTTATCTTTGCGGCGCAACCTTTCCAAAGCAGTGTAAACAACCGCTTTGAATTGGGTATGTAGGAATAATCAACTATCCCAAAAACTTATGCAGAAGATCATCATGCTTTTTCTGTTGTTTGGAGCGTATTTTACTATCCAGGCACAAGTCATTGACATCGGCTTCAACTTTGGCGCCTCTTTCTACAGCGGCGATTTGGCCAGCAGCGACTTTCGGCAAATGATACAAGAAACCAGCCCTGCCGGGGGGCTCTTCGTACGCTTGTCGAACAGCCGCCAATTTTCCACCCGCTTCAACCTCAACCGCGCCCATGTTTTTGGTGACGACGCCCGCACGGCCAACAAAGCGCGAGGGCTCTCTTTTCAGTCTGATATCTGGGAGTTCAACACGGTTTTCGAATGGCATGCTTTCCGCATCCGGCATACGGCGTATAATTTTACCTTCCCCTATCTGTTTGGGGGGGTAGGCCTGTACCATTTCAACCCCAAGGCCAAGCTCGATGGCGATTTGGTAGAATTGCAGCCGCTGGGCACGGAGGGGCAGGGCTTGCCTGGTTACGGGCAGCCATACAGCCGCACACAGTTCAACTTGCCTTTTGGTGCGGGCATTAAGTTCGTCCACCGTAAATTTACTTTTGGATTTGAAGCAGGGGGGAGGTACTTGTTTACCGATTACCTGGATGACGTTAGTAGCACAGTGCTCAACCACCGCGAAATATTTGAAGGGAATGGCCCCCGGGCAGCCCGGCTGAGCAACCCGCAACTTAGCGGAGACGAAGGCCTCAACCAGTCTTACCGCCGGGGCAGCAGTTTTAAGGATTGGTATTATATGATGAATATCACGATCTCTTACAACTTTGGCCAGGCTATCCATAAAATGTTGGCCGACCCTATCCCTTGCCCAAAGTTTCGATGAGGAGAGCTATACTTTAGGGGAATTCTGATTCGTTATGAAGGGGCAAAAAAATTGCAGCGGCTTGTTCATCAGTGGGCAAGTTTCACTTTTTTCTTTATTTTGCAGGCTATTTTGGAAAACAATCATAACTATGAGAAATTATACGCTCGCGCTTATCGCCATAAGTGCGCTTCTAACGACCAATAGGCTATCGGCTCAAGGCACGGAACTGGGCTTTTTAATCGGGCCATCCCTTTATAGCGGTGACCTCTCGCCCCAAGAAATCGGCTTGTACTTTGAAGAAGTTGGCCTGGCTGGCGGTGCTTTTGCCCGTTTCAACCTCAATAGCACCCTGGCTTTGCGTTTAGGGGTAAACCTCGCTCAGGTTTCCGGCGACGACAGCCGCGGCGGGCTGGAGAGCCGGGGCTTGAATTTCCGCACCAATATCACCGAATTTTCTCTCTTGGGTGAACTCAATCTTTTCCGTTTCGGCTCGAGTAAAGATCGGGGGGTTACCCCTTATCTATTTGGCGGGGCAGCCGTGTTCCGCTTCAACCCACAGGCCCGCTTTGACGGCGACTATGTGGACTTACAACCCTTGGGCACCGAGGGGCAGGGGCTGCCTGGCTACGATCCGCCCTATAGCCTCACGCAAGTGGCTATCCCTCTGGGCATCGGCATCAAGCTGTTGCTGAATGAAACGATAACCTTAGGCTTAGAGTTTGGCGGAAGGAAATTGTTTACCGACTATCTCGATGATGTGAGCAATACCGTCGTCAATTATTATGATGTCCTGGAAGGTAATGGCTCGCTCGCTGCCCGCCTGAGCAACCCCAACCTGACTGACCCCAGCCCAGAACAGGCCGATTACCGGCGCGGCGGGGAATTCAAAGATTGGTACTATATCGGGGGCATTTCTCTGGCTTTCCGCCTTGAGGGTGGCGGCAAGGGTATCAACAGCGGCCGGGGGATCGGCTGCCCAACTTTCTGATATTGCTCCTTGAGGCGTAAGCGCTTGAAATTTTATTCGGTCTCGATGGGCTTGTAATCGACTCAGCCTTATTATCTTTGCCCAGCGGCTTAAGGGTAGGTGGGCAAGGAATCGAAAAGCACACCTGAAACACCGGCGCTAACCGGGCTAGACAGCCTGCGTACGACTTTTTTTATAGGGTTTGGGGGTTTTGCCCAATGGAACACAACTTAATTCTAGTACAAATCAAACTGCTATGAAACGCGCCTTAGTGCTAGGCACTGGAAATGCCTGCCGCAGCCAAATGGCCGCATGTTATCTGGGCTTTTACGCCCGTGGCAGGGCCGAGGTCTTCAGCGCTGGCTTGGAAGAAAGCAAGCCGGTCAATCCACATGCCGCTAAAGCCATGGCGGAAGATAATATGGACCTCACCGGGCACTTCTCTGCACCACTCAGCGCCTTTGCCGGGCAGCATTTTGACTACCTCATCACGCTTAGCGAGGGCGTAATGGAAGTGGCTAGCACGCTGATTACTTTTGAGCAAAGCTTATGTTATGCGATCCCAGACCCCACTGCTTTTGAAGGCAGTGCAGCCCAAACCGAAGCGGAGTTTCGCCGGGTGCGCGAATTAGTCAAGAAAAAGATGCTGAAGTTTATCGGGCAAGCCTTGCTGGAGCATACCGAAGTGGTGGCTTAATTATTTTAGCTTTGTCATTTTTTAGCCGAAAGCCTTGCTGATGACTGATCAACCCAACTATTTCAAGCGCGACCTCAGTTGGCTCGCCTTCAACCACCGCGTGCTCCAGGAAGCTCAGGACGAGCGCAATCCGCTCTTCGAGCGCATCAAGTTTTTAGCCATTTACAGCTCCAACCTCGACGAGTTCTTCCGCGTGCGCGTGGCTTCCTTGCGCAGCTTCCGCAGCCTGAAAAAAAAGGAGCGCAAAGAACTAGAGCTGGAGGTCAAGCCTCGCAAGGAATTGCGGGAGATACGCAAAATCGTCGGCCAGCAGCAAAGCCTTTTCGGGCGGATTTTTCGGGAGCAGATTTTACCGGCTTTGAAGGCTCAGGGTATATACCTGGTGCCCAATGAGCGCTTTAGCCCGGCTCAGCAAGCCTTTGCCCAAGATTATTTCATGGCCGAAATCGCCGGCAGCCTCCAGCCGATACGCCTGGACTTCGAGAGCGAGCCGCCCTTCCTGAAAAACAAAGCCCTCTACTTCATCGTGGCCTTGGAGGGGGAAGCTGCGCCAACCCTGTTGGAGCTCCCTACTGATTTGCCACGCTTTGTATCCCTGCCTTCCGAGGGGCAAAACCATGCTATCGCCTTCCTCGACGACATCATCCGCGGCTGCCTGGAGCAGGCCCTGGGCAAAAAACCTACCGGGGTTTATGCCGTGAAGCTCTCGCGCGATGCAGATTTGAATATCGAAGACGAGTACGCTGGCGATCTGGTGGAAAAAATACGCCAGAGCCTGGCGGTCCGCCATATTGGCCTGCCGACCCGTTTTTTATACGACCAAGCCATGCCGCCAGCGCTCCTGGCTAGTTTAAAGGGGCATTTTGGGTTGAACAAAAACGACCTTATCCCCGGCGCGCGCTACCACAATTTCAATGATTTCTTCAGCTTCCCCAACCCCACTGGGCGGGCGGAACTGCACGATGAGCCCTGGCCGCCCCTGCCTCATCCGCAACTGGAAAAAGCATCTTCTATCCTGCGCATGCTTCAAAAGCAGGATGTGGTTTTGCACTTCCCCTACCACAAGTTTGACTACCTCATCCGGCTAATTGAAGAAGCGGCCAATGATCCTGCCGTACAAAACATTAAAATCACGCTTTACCGTGCCGCTTCCCGTTCGGCCGTGGTAAAAGGGCTGTTGAAAGCCTGTCAGCAGGGCAAGTCCGTCACTGCTTTTATCGAAGCTAAGGCCCGTTTCGACGAGGCTTCCAATCTGGAATGGGGCCGCGCGCTGGCCCAGGCTGGTGCCAACGTCCACTACAGTTACCCGGGCATCAAGGTGCATACCAAGCTATTGCTCATCCAGCGGCAGGAGGGGAAAAGCCTGCGCAACTATGCCTATCTGGGCACCGGCAACTTCAACGAAAACACGGCCCGGGTCTATACCGACCATGCCTTGCTGACGGCCGACCCTCGCCTTGCCGATGATGCCGCCCAAGTCTTCAGCCTGCTTGAGCGCCGCATCCTCATCCCCCATTGCGAGCACTTGTTGATATCGCCCTTCACGACTCGCTCGGGCTTTATTGCGCTGCTGGAGCGCGAAATCGAGCATGCCCGCCAGGGCCAGCCCGCCTACGCCATCCTGAAGATGAATAGCCTCGAAGACAAAGGCATGATCGACAAGCTCTACGAAGCCAGCCAGGCTGGCGTAGATATCCAGCTTATCATCCGCGGCATTTGCTGCCTGCTGCCTGGGCTAGAGGGGCTTAGCGAGCAGATCCAAGCCATCAGCATCGTGGGGCGATTCCTGGAGCACGCCCGCGTCTATATCTTCGCTAACGGCGGACAAGAGCAGATGTATATCGCCTCCGCCGACTGGATGGGGCGCAACCTCGATAGCCGCGTAGAGGCTTGCTTCCCGGTTTATGACCCCGACGTTTTCCGCCAGGTGCGCCACATCATCGAGCTTCAGCTTCAGGATAAGGTGAAAGCCCGCTGGATCGATGCCGAACAGCGCAATGAATACAAGGCTGGGGACGAAGCAGGGGGCAAGGCGCCGCATATCGATCAGGGGGGCGCGCGCTCCTCTCTCGCTGCGCTGGATTCCCCCTTGGAGGCACAGCGCGCCACCTACCTTTTCCTGCGAGACGAACTGGAGGGTTAACCTGGGCTTTACGAAAACTTAGCGTTTTCATAATTTGTGTTTTTAGGCCAGCCTCCAGCAAGGGCGATACCTTCGCAGGAAAAAAAAATGGGGAAAACCAACCGACTACAGGACTGGCTCTTTCAGAAAGTGCATGCCAACAATCTGGTGTACAACACTTGTTGGGAAGACCCCCGCTGCGACCGCGAGCTGCTCGAGCTGGGCAGCAATAGCGAAGTCGTCATGATCACCAGTGCCGGCTGCAATGCCTTGGACTATCTGCTCGACCAGCCCGCAAAGGTCAACTGTATTGATGTCAACCCGCGGCAAAATGCCTTGTTGCAGCTGAAGCTTGCCGCTTTCAATACCGCCAGCTTTAACGATCTCTATCAGCTTTTTGGCGAGGGGGCGCACCCAGCGGCAGCAGCCCTTTACCGCGAACAATTGCGCCAGGCTTTGCCAGATTATGCCCAGGATTATTGGGATCGCAACCTCAATTTCTTTAACGGCAAGGGGCTGCGCAAGACTTTTTACCACTACAGCACTTCAGGCACTTTTGCCTGGCTGGCCAACCAATACTTGCGTGCCCGCCGCCACTTATATGAAAAGGTGCAACAACTCTTCGAGGCAGATACCCTCGACCAGCAGGCTTCGATTTACTACCAGATTGAACAAAAAGTGCTCAACGGCACCATGGAATGGATGGTGAACCGCCATTTGGCCATGTGCCTGGTGGGCGTACCCCGCAGCCAGCAAGAGCTGTTTGTGACAAAATACGAGAAGGGGGCTCTGGGCTTCATCCAGGAGTGTCTGCGCAAGGTGTTTACCCAGCAGCCCCTCCAGGACAATTACTTCTGGCGGTTGTATCTACAAGGCACTTATACTACTGACTGTTGCCCATCTTATCTGCGGCAGGAAAATTTTTCCGCTATCCGTAGCCAAGTACAAAAAATCAGCACCCACAACACGACGATCAGTAATTTCCTCAAGGAAAACCCTAAAGCTTACTCCCATTACATCTTGCTCGACCACCAAGACTGGCTGGCAGCCAACGACCACCCCGCTCTGGAGGAGGAATGGCGGCTCATCTTGCAAAATAGCCGCCCCGGTACGCGCATCCTGCTGCGCTCGGCGGCAGCAGAGGTAGAATTCTTCCCGGAGTTTGTGCAAGACGCGCTTATTTTTGAAGCCGAAAAAACTGCTGCTACGCACCAGCGCGACCGCGTAGGCACTTACGCCAGCGTTTACTTGGGCATCGTCAGATAACCACCTTTTTGATGAATAAAAAAACAATGTTGAACACGACCAAGCCAGCCGCACCTACCCACTCGACTGATTTGACCCCAGCTGGTCAGAACAAGGCGATGCAGCGCTACTATGCCCTGCAGTCCAAAATCTACGATTCAACTCGCTGGAGTTTCCTTTTCGGGCGCCGCCGCCTCATCCAGGTGTTGCCTTTCGGGAGGGAGGCCAAGATGAAAATATTAGAGGTGGGGTGTGGCACGGGCTACAATCTCAACCGGCTGGCGCATGCTTTGCCCAAAGCCCAGCTCATCGGTCTGGATGTTTCCAGCCACATGATTAAAATTGCTCGCCGCAATACAGCGCCTTTCAACGGGCGGATCGATTTGAAAAACGAGCCTTATGCAGCGGGCCAGACCGAATGGGCAGGGCAGCTGGATGTCGTCCTCTTTTCCTACTCCCTCACGATGATCAACCCGCAGTGGCGGGAACTCGTCCTGCAGGCCAAGGCAGATTTGCGCCCGGGAGGGGTTGTCGCCGTCGTAGATTTTCACGACTCCCGCTTCAGCTGGTTCAAGCGCCACATGAGCAACCATCATGTGCGCATGGACGCCCACTTGCTGCCCCTGCTGCGGCAAGAATTCATCGGCATGCACGATGAAACCCAGCCTGCCTATGGGGGGCTTTGGCATTATTTTGTGTTTGTAGGCAAAAAAACGGGGTGATTTTTGCGCTAATTGCGTATCTTCCGGGCGTAAATTTGGCATCAGGTTATCTTGGCGGAGCTTGGTATACTTGGAGCTGTAAGCTGCTTTTGCCAGCTGATGCCCTCATTTCCAAATCAAACAAAATCCATCCCGATGAAGCAACGCAAAATCGTCTTGACCGAGCAGGAAATCCCCGAGAAGTGGTACAATATCGTGCACGACATGCCCAACAAACCGCTGCCGCCGCTGCACCCTGGCACCAAACAGCCCATCGGCCCAGAGGCCCTGGCGCCGCTCTTCCCCATGGCGCTCATCATGCAAGAAGTGAGCACGGACAAATGGGTCGAAATCCCGGAAGAAGTGCGCGAAGTGTATAAGATCTGGCGGCCTACGCCGATGTACCGCGCCTACGGCCTGGAGGCGGCTTTGGATACGCCTGCGAAAATCTACTACAAGTACGAAGGGGTAAGCCCATCTGGCTCACACAAGCCCAATACGGCGGTGGCGCAGGCTTACTATAATAAGCAGGAAGGCGTCAAGCGCATCACCACCGAGACGGGCGCGGGCCAGTGGGGCAGCGCCCTGAGCTTCGCCTGCCAGCACTTCGGCATCGAGTGCGAAGTGTACATGGTAAAGATCAGCTACGAGCAAAAGCCCTACCGGAAGATGATGATGAATACCTGGGGCGCCAAGGTCCATGCCTCGCCGACCAACCTGACCGAGGCGGGCCGCCAGATCCTGGCCGAAGCGCCGGACTCTCCTGGCAGCTTGGGCATCGCTATCTCCGAAGCCATCGAACGCGCCGCTTCAGATGAAAACACCAAATACGCCCTGGGCAGCGTGCTCAACCACGTGCTCATGCACCAGACCGTCATCGGGCTGGAGGCGGTCAAGCAAATGGAAAAAGCCGGCGATATGCCCGACATCGTGGTGGCACCCTTCGGCGGCGGCTCCAACTTCGCGGGCATCAGCTTCCCCTTCCTGCGCCTCAACCTGGAGGAGGGCCGCAACATCCGCTGCATCGCCGCCGAGCCGTCCTCCTGCCCCAAGCTCACCCGCGGCGTCTTCCGCTACGACTTCGGCGACACGGTGGGCATGACGCCCCTGCTGCCGATGTACACCCTGGGACACACCTTCGTGCCCGCGCCCATCCATGCTGGCGGGCTGCGCTACCACGGCGCCGGCGTCGTGGTCAGCCAATTGCTCAAGGATAAGCTCATCGAGGCGCGCGCCCACGATCAGGTGGAATGCTTCGAGGCTGGCGTGCTCTTCGCCCGCACCGAGGGCATCATCCCGGCGCCGGAGACCAATCACGCCATCGCCACCGCCATCCAGGAGGCGCAGCGCTGCAAGGAGGAGGGCGTCAGCCGCACCATCCTCATCCACCTCTGCGGCCACGGCCATTTCGACCTGGGGGCCTACGATGACTACCTCAGCGGCAAGCTGGTGAAACACGAGATCACCAGCGAGGAGATCGCCGCCGCCATCGCTAAAATCGATACGCCGGTGATTGAGTAAAGCGGAAAGGTGTCGGGCACCTTCGGAGGCGCCCGACACCTGACCCTCTACTCTTCTTTCGGCAAGACGAAGTTGACGTCATATACCCCGTCTTTGATCTCCACATCGGGAAAGCCTTTGTTCCAAAACCTGAAACTGCCCTCGAAGCGGAACACGATGCGGTAGCGGATATCGTAATCGTTCAGCTCCTCGCGCTCGAAGCGCTCGACCCAGATGCGCACGTTGCGCGGATGCCTGCCGCTTTCTATCGCAAAAGAAGCCAAGGTGACATACACGGATGGCACTGGAGGCGGCAAGCCTGTGCTCGACTCCTTTGCCCGATAGAAGTCATAGCCCGGCAAATAATAACAGGCCCATGACAATTCCAAGCCAAACCCTTCCCCCGAAAGCAGCGTTTCTTTCAAAGGCAGCATCCGCCCCTCTTGCCCAGACAAGTACTTATCTACATAGTAGCGCCTCGGCTGGGCGGTATCGGCATCGTATGGGATCAGCAATATTATTCCAGGCAAAAACTCATAAGGCAGCCCCCCGGCCTCTCTGAGCTGCGGCCAGAGTCGGAAAACAACGCTCCTCACCAATACGGGCGTATCGTGCTTCAACACCGGGTCCGAAGCAGGCGTCGCCTGTGTGGTGATGAAACCTGGGGAAAAGAAATAATGCTCATCGGCCGTAGATACGCAGTAAGTCTGCCCATCGATGTCGGCGCGGAAAAAAC
Organism: uncultured Phaeodactylibacter sp.; assembly: GCA_964432875.1. Lineage (GTDB taxonomy): Bacteria > Bacteroidota > Bacteroidia > Chitinophagales > Saprospiraceae > JACJYE01. The sequence goes on from CAYSPJ010000057.1 coordinate 11,636, forward strand.
TGGCCCCCTGCGGCGGCTCGCCGCGGCACTCGAAGGGCATGTTTTCGATGCAGTGGATGATGGTGCGCTCCTTGACGCCCAGCGGCGGCGGCGGGTCGCAGGCAGCGAGGACTAGCAGGGCTAAAGACAGGTAAACGATCCTGGGTTTCATGGTCTGCTGGTTTTGGATATGAAAATAGTGTTTTGACGGTCGTGTAGGCCCTGCCTCACGTTGCGTGAAGCAGGGCCTAGGCTCGAAGTCAAGGGATATCCCCTCCCGGGTCTGCGGTCACATTGATCGTATGCCAAGACACTTGCCCGCCAGGGCAGGTGTTGGACACTTCTGCCTGCACCATCCCATCCACCATCCCGGCATCCCATTGCACCCTTATCCAGGTGCCATTGTTTTGGATGATGGTGCCGTTGGAGACGAGCCACTCTGTAACGACGACGCTGGAGCTCATGCCGCCAAAAACCCCATAATCATGCGTGGTGCCAGCGACGACCCGCCGCGGCCCCCATGTTCCCACTCCATCAGTCGAAAGGGACAAATGGAAAAGATCTCTTACGATGGGGTCGTTTAAGATGCTTACGCTTGTGCCATTATTGCAATTCGTGAATACGGTGGTACGTACCGGCTCCGAGCTATTGTTCTGGGAGACTGTCAACCGCGGGATGGCTGCTGGGGTGATTGCCGTCTCAGGCATTCCATCTACATTGCTCCAAAGCAGGGAGACAGCGTCGCTCCCGAAGCCGAAAGCCGTATATCTGGCTGCCGGATCGCAGCTAGGGAAGAAGAGCGAGACCCCTTTGATGGGGAAGCAGTCGATATCACAGCAATCATCCCCCCAATTCCAGAGGCCTTTGATGATGCCAGAGATTGCTCCTGCCAGGGCGCCGTCAGCCAAACCCGCTAGAGCACCAGCTAAACCTCCTAATATCCCGCCTTTTGTTGCGCCAGCCGCTGCGCCTTGCAACAAGTTTTCCACAAAAGTCTCAAAAAAACAATCGATCTCGTTGCAATCGCCACGCAGTTCGATGCCCTCTGCTTCCGATGCAAGGGCTAAAGTGTATGCTTCTTCCAAGTAAAGGAAGACCCCCTTCGTCAGGTGATAGATGAAAATAAGACTGCTTTTCTCGTAACAGCTAAGCCCAGAGTCGCTTTTCGCAGAGGTGATTAAAGCATCCAAATCTGCTTGCAGCCCTCCAAAATCAAGCACAGGCTTGTTGATAGCTGCTTTCATGGCGTGATAGTAGCCGTGCAGCTCTTGCCAAATTTTTGGAGTGGCAATCCCCTCGTCTTCAAAATAAGCCAGCGCTTGCGGCAAAGTCATGCCCTCTACTTCAGCGGCATAGGTTTGATAGATATCCCATCCTTCTTGCCGCATGATTTCTACAACGGCATCTTCGACATCTTTATTCAATGCGCTGTACTTGAAGAAATCGTAAGCCAAGCCCTCTGCTTTCTCTAATTCATCTAAGTTTTGGCAGGTTGGCGGCCCTGATGCATACACAAACGTGTCAACTTCCGCTGTCTGGCACCCCATAAGCAGGAAAACCAACCCATAGAAAGCCCATTTCAAACCTCTAGCATGGTCGTGTGGTCGTGTGGTCATAATTATATGGTTTTAGGATTTAACAACGACTCAAAAACACCGGATAAACACGCTTTGTTCAAATAAAGTATCATAAAAATGTTTTTTTTCGATGGATTAAACCGAAAAACGCTAAAAAAAGCACAAAAACACCAATATCTTGACAACTGGGGATGGATGCTTCGGGCCATGCCAAATCCCGCCAAAATCCCCTATCTTTGCCCCAAGCTGAGCGCTGATGATTAAAATCCCTTATAGCCAGAGCAATTTCGAGAAAATCCGCGAGCAGGGCTACCATTTTGTGGACCGGACTAGCTTTGTGCGCGCTTTGGAAGAGTTGGATACGCACTACCTCTTCTTCCTGCGCCCGCGCCGCTTCGGCAAGAGCCTGTGGGTATCGATCCTGGAGCACTACTACGGCCTGCGCCGCGCGGGCCAGTTCGAGCAGCTCTTCGGCGGGCTGGACATTGGGCGGCAGCGAGCTGTATGCGCTGGAGGAGGGGTGGGTAGGCACAGCTAGGCTAACGGCGGCTTTTTTGTAGCCTCTTCCTGCGCAGCACACACTGATCTTGGGGCAAAAACAAAAAAAGGTCCAGATGTCTCATCTGGACCTGACTTCCCCTGGATTTTAAATCCCGGAAGTGAATCGGGGATCAGGATAAAGAGAAAAGCGTCTGCATCGGCTTTATCGCCGACTAGTCTTCATCGACACAAATGATGTTTCCGTCTTCATCGACAATCAGCTCAATATCATCATCGTCTCCAGGCATTTCAATCTCGAATTCATAAGCCAAAGTGCCGTCGGCATAGGTCAGTACATCGACTTCGTCGTCGTCGAAACTAAAGTTGGGATAGAGGTTTTCTACGGCCTCCAATACGTTTTGAGGGATGATGTTGATGTGCCTTTCGACTTTGGTATAAAGGAAGTTGCCATCTAGGTCAAAATAGTATTCCGCTTCTACGCCCTTCAGCTCTACCTCGATCTGTATGTCATCATCGTCGCAGAAGTCTTCGCACTCGATGTCCTTGATCTGGTAGCTGCTCAGGTTGGCATCGAGCCAGGGCCTCACCGCGTTTAAGAGATCAGAAGTACGGCAACGATCATCATCATCATCATCATCGTCATCGCAGTCATCATCGTCATCATCGCAATCGTCGTCGTCTCTGACGCTGCCACACAGCCATTGGCCATCAGCATCAAAAACGATTTCAGTGCCGTTGCTGAAGCGGACCGATAGATAAGCTTGACCGTAGTCGTCTTCAAGCTCGATCTGGATGGATTGGCTCGTCCAGTCAGGGTAGTTGTTGTTGAGGTATTGAATAGCCATCCCTGGCAGGTCGGCGATGTTGATGGTGGCTGAGCTGCCGTCGCCACTGCTGATGAATCCTCCGTCGGCGCTGAAAAGCACCTCGTTGCCATCGGATAGCCGCACTCCGAACACGACGATGTTCCTGGGCAAGCGAATCTCATAGGCTCTTTCGATGACGGCATTTGGGAAGTTGTCTGCCAAGTAATCTAATGCTGGCGCGGGCAGCTCGTCTCGGCTGATGGGCAGGTGGTCGCTACAGGGGAGCATCAGCAGTTCCTCGACGCTTGGCGTGACCAAGGGGCCGTTTGGCGGGTCGGTTTCACAGGAGGAAAAGCTAAACAGCAACAGTGCGGCAGAAACAGCGCTTAAAATGATGTTCTTCATTCTATCGTAGGTTTTATAAGTGAAAAAATCAGTAGATAACAATCTTGTGGGTTTGGCTTCCGGTTTTTGAGAAAACCTGCAAATAGTACAAGCCAGGAGGAAGCCCGGCAGGCCAGCGGCACTCCAGGGTGTTTGCCGCCCGTTGTTGGACTTGCAAGGGCACTTTTTGCCCCTGCGGCTGATAGAGGGCTACTTGCTCGATTGCTTCAGGCGCTTGTACGAAGACCAAGCTCTGGGCAGGATTGGGATAAACCCTCAACGGCTCAAAAGCGCTGCGGCCTTGCCCCGGCAAACTAGTCATGTCATCGGTCACGAAGATCAGGGCGCTGTCCACTTCCACGGGCAGGGCGACTAGCTCATCGGTGACCAGGAATACGCTGTCGATGCGGATGATGAAAGTATCCACCTGCAGCCCGACGATGATATCTTCCATGATGACTGAAAAACTACCGAGCTTGCCCGCCCCCTGGCTGATGGTCTGTTGATTGGTGCGGCTGATGGTCAAATCGGCCTGGTCGTCGCCTTCCTCGAAGAAAGTGAAGCTGTCCGAATTGGCGGGGTCAAACCAGCCGCCGATTTCCGTGGTGAACTCAAAGCCGTCGTAATCGCTGCCTTGGCGGAATCCATAAGACAGCTGCAGGTTGATGCCATAGAAATTTTCGATTAGCGCATCGTCATCTCCCAGGAAGAGGCTTATCTCGACTTGGGAAAAAGGCGCCACGACGTTAGAGCTGGGCACCAGCCGCAGCCGAGGGCCTTCTCCAGGCAGGGCATTGGCGAAGCCATCTCCGCCCGGCATGCCTCGGGTTTCCAGGTAGTTCTGTTCGATCGCGGAGAACAAATCGAGCAGATCGACCGTGCCATTGCCGTCACAATCGGCAAAATAATAGTTGAGTCCGTTGGGGAAGCTCTGGCCCCATGGCTCAGGGGCAGGCTGTGCTTCCCAATCCGTATCGACTTCCTGCCGCGCTGGGCCGCTGGCGCCAAAGGCCCAACCCAGGTAGAGGGCATCTACCCCGTTGACAATGCCATTATTGTTGACGTCTCCAGGCCAGACCTCCTGGGTTTGGCTAGCTTGAGCTATAAGCAGATATAAACAAAGCAGGCTTATTTTTTTCGTCATGCTGTGAGTTGTATTTTTATTGATGCAAAATTAAAGGCGTTTACAGTCCCAGTCAAATACAGTTTTTTGATTTTGTCGGTGAAATATTTTTAGGTTTTTTTCAACATTTTTAAAATACCCTTTAAAACCAGTTGTTTATAGTTGTTGTTTTAAATATTTTTCAATGTGAAAAATAAATTTGTCAGGATGGCTGTTCCAAAATTGATTCAATATTTAGCCACGTTCAGCTCTCAAGAGGCGGCAGCGATACGCGATTTTGTGGCATCAAGCTACTTCTGCCCCCGGACCGATCTGCGCCAGCTGCTGTTGTATTTGCTGCGGCAATGGCCAGATTTCCCTCCTGCCAGCTGCAGCAAACAGGTTTTGCACCAACAAGCTTATAGTGGCCAGGCTTATGACGACCCAACGCTGCGCTACTTGCTCAGTGATGGCTGCCGCTTGGTAGAACTATTTTGGGGCATGGCTCGATATCAACAGGATACGCAACAGCAGCAGTTAGACCTGTTGAACGAATTGTCGCAGCGCGGCCTGCAAAAAATGTACGAGAGCAAGTGCCGGGAGGCGGCCCGGCAAAAGAAAAAGCGCGTTTTCACCGAGCCGGAAGATTATCGGGCAGAATACGAATGGGCGGCAGCGGAGGAAGACCACTTCGTGCGCCAGCACCAGCGCAATTTTAACGATCAGATCGAAGCAGCTGCCCGAAGCTTGGACCGTTTTTATTTTTTCCAGCAACTCGTTTATGCTTGCGGCATGCAGGGGCGGCAAAACATCCTGCAAGGAACTTACGAGCTGCCCTACACCGAGCATTGGCTGCGCCACCTCGAGGAGAAAGCTTTCTTTGGCGATGAGCAGATCAGCCTGTACTACGCAATCCTGCAGATGCAGCAACACGAAGACAAAGGGCATTTTGAAATCCTGCTGAGCAAAATTAATGCTTATGCCGGGCGGATCAGTACGGCTGTCCTGCGGTCGGCATACATCGCCGCCATCAACTTTTGCGCCCGGCGCATTCGCCAGGGAGAAACCAGCTTTGTCGCTGCTGCGCTTGATTTATACACCAAAGGCCTGCAAGACAAGGTGCTGTTAGAAAACGGCCAGCTATCACCCTGGGCCTTCAACAATGTCGTCAAGCTAGCGCTGCGCCTGCAGCGCTATGATTGGATACCGGTCTTTATGCGCACTTATGAAGGCTATCTGCCGGAATCCTTCCGCGCGGATGCTGCCCATTACAACCGGGCTGAGCTTTACTACTACACTCGTCGGCTAGAAGCGGCTCAGGAGGCGCTGCTCCAGGTGTCCTATTCCGATCTCAACTACTACCTCGGAGCGCGCGTGCTGCTGGCTAAAATCTATTTCGAGAACAAAGAGATAGAGCCCTTGCTGTCTTTGCTAGCGGCATTTACCATCTTCCTGAAGCGCAACAAAGAAATCTCTGCTGACCTGCGGCAGACCTATTTAAACTTCTGCACGATCCTTTTCCAGATCACCAAAAGGAAGCCTGGCTCGAGCGATGCAATCCGCAAACGCATCGAGGAGGCCCAACCCCTGACCGACCGGGAGTGGTTGCTGAAAATCGTTTAGCCGGTTGATGACGGCTTAAGGCAAGCTCTAAAACTGCCGCAGATAAGACATCTTCGCGATTCCCTGCTGCTGGGCAAAGCGGTCGATTGGGTCGGGGTGGTGAAACTGGTTGCGGTTGAATACCGAGATATAGAGAAGCTAAAGGGCGGCATGCTCAGTTCAAGCTCAGGTACCACCGGGGCAACACGCATATTCTTGCCAAAACCACGCCAATTTCAAAACAAAAACGCTATTCTACGGGTATAAATCGATACAGGATAACCATTTACCAACCCATCAACGCGCCAATGATGATGCACCTGCCTAAATCGATCACGCCCAGCGCCCTGCTGCTGCCCTTCTTACTTTGCGCCTTCAGCGCCTCCTTGGCCCAAGGCCTGCCCATCAGCCAAAGGCTCGGCGGGGTAGCCACGCAGTACCGCATCACTTCCGGGCCACACTTGCTCAACGACGGGCAGCAGCTGCTCATCAAGCGCAGCAACTATCTTGCGGGAAGCGATAAGGCAGGAGGCTATTCAGAATTTCACCTCGAATTTGCCACGGACCGACTGCCGATGGGCATGAACACGCGGAAAACCGTCAACTGGCCGCGCATCGTCATTGCGAACCCGAACCGCAACTTCATGCTGACCTTTTTCGATAGCCAAGAACGCGTTTTGCATCGCACCTTTATTAGTAGTGACCGCCTCAGCCTCAGCTCCCCGCTTGAGGAAGAGGGGGCGACATTCTTCTTTTCTATCGATTTGCGCAATATCCCTATCCTCCTATTCGACCAAGCGGCCCGCATTGATTTTCAGTGGCACCCGGGGATGTGACGGGGATAGGCATCCACTTTGAGAAGCGGATTTTCGGCACGCCATTAGTGCTTTGCCCCCTAAGTGCAAAAGCGCTGGGCTTCTTGCTGTAAAGCCTCCTGTTAAGCCGTGGGTTTTGCCTTGGGCGTTGTAGATTAATACTGTGCACATCTGCTGCAGCAACCGCTGAAACAGCCGCCCCCTAAACCCAAGCGCTGTTTGCCCGCCACTTTGGGTTTCGGAAAACTAACTTAAATAGGCTTCGTCGGCTGGGGCGTTCTGTCTTACCTTTGTTTTCCATAGCCCGATAGCCAGTAGAACACAGGCTGGTGCTTGCGCCTAATAATTTCATCTATCAAGACCGCAAAAAAATATCAGACATGGCAACACTCAACTTCGGAGGCGTCCAGGAAAAAGTAGTGACCCGCGATGAATTCCCGCTGGAAAAAGCACGCGAAACCTTAAAAGACGAAACCATTGCCGTGATCGGCTATGGGGTGCAAGGGCCCGGGCAGGCGCTCAACCTGCGCGACAACGGCTTCAACGTCATCATCGGCCAGCGCCAGGATTCCAAGACCTGGGATAAGGCAGTGGAGGACGGCTGGGTGCCGGGCGAAACGCTCTTCCCCATCGAAGAGGCCGTGCGGCAAGGCTCTATTATTCAGTACCTCTTGTCGGATGCCGCCCAGATCGCCCTCTGGCCCACCATCAAGCCCCACCTGAAGGCGGGTAAGGCGCTGTATTTTTCGCATGGTTTTGGCATCACCTATAAAGAGCGCACCGGCATCGTGCCGCCAGCGGATGTGGACGTGATACTGGTGGCCCCCAAAGGCTCCGGCACCAGCCTGCGCCGCTTGTTCCTGGAGGGCAAAGGCTTGAATTCGAGCTACGCCATCTTCCAGGATGCTACGGGCCGCGCCTACGAGCGCGCCGTGTCCCTCGGCATCGGCGTGGGCTCGGGCTACCTGTTTGAGACGACCTTCCAAAACGAAGTTTATAGCGATCTGACTGGCGAGCGGGGCTCCCTCATGGGGGCCATCCAAGGCCTTTTCGCCGCCCAATACGACTGCTTGCGCCGCCGTGGGCATACTCCTTCCGAAGCATTTAACGAGACCGTGGAAGAGCTCACTCAAAGCCTTATGCCCCTGGTGGCCGAAAATGGCATGGATTGGATGTATGCCAACTGCTCCACCACCGCCCAACGTGGCGCGCTAGACTGGTGGAAAAAGTTCCGCGACGCCGTCGCCCCGGTTTTTGAAGAACTGTATGACAGCGTCGCCGCTGGCCATGAAGCCCAGCGTTCAATCGACTCCAACAGCCAGCCGGACTACCGCTCTAAACTGGAAGAGGAGCTCAAGCAGTTGCGCGACAGCGAGATGTGGCAGGCGGGCCGCACCGTGCGCAGCCTGCGCCCGGAGGCGCAGCCAGCCAAAGTTGAAGAAGCATAAAGATTCCCCGAACTTCTTGCGCTGACTGGCCGGCGGCAGGCCTTAGGAGAGGCCCACGGGCTGTGCCCAAAGGCAAAACCAAGGTTGTCGCCATCTGCCAGTCAGCCTTTTTTTTGGGGGGACAGGCATTTTCTAGAGCAGTTGGCTTGCTAAATGCCCGCCCGTATTTAGCGGGGTTCCCCGTGCGGGGCATGCTGCCACAGGCGCTATCTTGATGATCAAGATACTGCTTCTGTTTAAATGCGCTAGTCCTTTAGTTCCGGCGGCACTAGAAAGCATTCGACATATACCGTTCCAACGCTACAATTTTACATCCCCACATTCGCACGCCATGACCATACCAAATACGCAAATCAGCCAGCTTATTTCCGTAGAAAACATCTACCATGCCAAAGTGCGCCTTCGCGGCATAGCAGAGCAGACGCCATTGATGTTCAACTACCACCTGTCTGAGCATTATGGCTGCCAGCTCTACCTGAAGCGGGAAGATATGCAGGCGGTGCGCTCTTATAAAATCAGAGGCGCCTACAACAAAATGGCCTCCATGCCTGCCGGGGAATTGGAGCGGGGCATCGTTTGTGCCAGTGCGGGCAATCATGCCCAGGGCGTCGCCTTTGCCTGCCAGAAGATGCGGGTGCGCGGCAAAATCTATATGCCCAGCGTGACCCCCCGCCAAAAAGTTGATAAGGTCAAGCTCTTTGGCAAGGAATGGGTAGAAGTGGTGCTCTGGGGAGATACCTTCGACGATGCCTATGGTGTAGCGATCAAAGATTCCACCGCGCACGGCAAAGCCTTTATCCACCCCTTCGACGATGAGCGCATCATCGAAGGGCAGGGCACGGTGGGGTTGGAAATCCTGGAAGATTGCAGCCATGCGCTGGATTACGTCTTCGTGCCAGTTGGCGGTGGCGGGCTGATTTCCGGGCTGGGCAGTTACTTCAAGCAGTTGAGCCCCCATACCAAAATCATCGGGGTGGAGCCAGCCGGGGCGCCGGCGATGTACGAATCGCTAAAGGCCGGCGAGCCGATTACGCTGGCAAACATTGATAGCTTCGTGGATGGGGCGGCGGTGCGTAGGGTAGGGGATACGACCTTCCGCATTGCCCGCGAAGTGATTGATGATATGATCCTCGTCCCGGAAGGCAAGGTGTGCAGCACCATCCTGCAGCTCTACAATGAAGAAGGCATCGTGGTGGAACCCGCAGGTGCCTTGACCGTAGCGGCCCTGGATTTTTACCAGGGGCAGATCAAGGGCAAGAATGTCGCTTGTATCCTCAGCGGCAGTAATAACGACATCACGCGTACCGAAGAAATCCGCGAGCGTTCTTTGCTTTACGAAGGGTTGAAGCACTACTTCGTCATCCGCTTCCCCCAGCGGGCTGGCGCGCTGCGCGAATTCCTCAACCAGGTGCTGGGGCCCAATGATGATATTACCCACTTTGAATACACCAAGAAGCACAACCGCGAATCGGGCCCGGCCCTGGTAGGTATCCAGGTGCAGCAGCGGGAGGACTACGAGGGGCTCATCCAGCGGATGGAAGCCCAGCGCATCAGCTTCCAGTCTCTGAATGGTAGCCAGATGATGTTCGAGTTGTTGGTTTGAGCGGGTGGTGCGCTAGGCCTCTGTTCAGGAAGAGTAGTGGCCGGGCACATCGGGCAGCCAGTGCTACACCTCGGTCTCTCCCATTTCCAGTATCTTCGAAAACTCAGTGGCGCTCAGCGGCATGACCGAGAGGCGCGGGTTGCGCACCAGGCCGACTTCTTGCAATTCGGGCGTCGCTTTGATGTCTTTGAGCGGCACGCTCTTGTTGAGGGCGCGATAGGGGGCCAGATCCACTACCGACCAGTCGCCCTTTTCGGCAGTGGGGTCGGGATAGGCTTCGGCGGTGACCTGGGCGATGCCGACGACTTCCAGTCCTTCGTTGCTGTGGTAAAAGAGCACCAGGTCGCCTTCTTTCATCGCGCGTAGGTTGTTGCGCGCTTGGTAGTTGCGCACGCCATCCCACATCGATTTACCGTCCGCCACCAATTGTTGGTAGCTGAAGACGAAGGGTTCTGATTTTACTAGCCAGTAGCTCATTTGTTTTGGTTTTGGAGGTGGTTTTTAAAAGAAGGAAAAAGTAAAAAGTAAAAAGTAAAAAGTAAAAAGTAAAATGGAACGAAGTGACATCCCGTCTGAACGAAGTGAAGCGGGAAGGAAAAAGTAAAGCAGCGGAAGGGCTACTGCGGGGCCATCCCGATGACCGCCAGCATCCGCCCGGTGAGGCCATTTTCCCGTCGGTGCGAGAAATAGTCCTCGCCATGGATAAAGGTCGAAAAGGGAGAAACCTCCACATGTGCTTCCGGTATTCCAAACGCGAGCAGTTGCATTTTGTTGGCCGCTTTGAGGTCCACCTGCCATTTTTCATTAGTGCGGCCTGGCCACTTGCAGCTGCCGTCGAAATGGCGGGCCACCTTTTCATCCACTTCATAATGATGGCCATCGATGCAGGTGCCGATATAGGCATAACAATCGCTGCCCCGGGTGCCGTATCGCTGCGCCATGGCTTGCAGCGCCTCCCGCACGATGCCAGCAGCGGTACCTTTCCAGCCGGCATGGATGGCGGCAAGGGCCTGATTAGCCGCGTCATAGACCAGGATGGGGGCACAGTCGGCTACCGTCACGCCGATAAGCAGTCCGGGGCGGTTGGTGATGAGGGCATCATAGCCTTCGTAGCGGCCCGGCTGTTCGGCAGCCAGTACGGCTTTGCCATGCACTTGGTAGGAAGAAGCCAAGGGCATCTGCCCGGCACCGATGGCGTGGAAAAATCGCTGCCGGTTTTCCTGTACGTGGGCTTCCGCATCATCGGTATTGATGCCGAGGTTGAGCGAGTGGTAAGGGGCGGGGCTGACGCCGCCATGCCGGGTGCTCTCGGCGGCGATGAGCTCGGCGAAAGGGGCAAAGATGGATGTTGATCGATATAGCATTGCGGGCCGGGTTATTTGGTTCGCAAGGGCAAAGATAGGAAGCAAACAACTGATTTCTTTTAACCATCTGTAAGAAAGTCCGATTAATAGGGGGGGCAGCCCCTGCTGATGCTGGATCTGGCCGGGCGTGCGGGGTGTATGCCTTCGAGCTGGCGCTGCCGACTGGGGGCGGCAATTGGCAATCGGCAATGAGCAATTGGCATTGGCCCCGCTAAATGCTCAGTCGCATTTAGCGGGATGTCAGCGTACGGGGTACGCTGCCACGGCTCGGCGCAATGGAACCCGCCAAATGCTCAGCCGCATTTAGGGGGAGCGCGTTGGGCGCTTGGCAAGGGCGTCCCGCCCGTCCCTCAAGTACCTCGTGTCCCTGGAGAACTGAAGGGCAAGTGGCCCCGCTGAATACCAAGCTCGGCGCGCTTGGCAATGGGTAAGGCGAGGCCTCATGCCCCGGTGTTGGGCTGCGGCTCCGTAGCTGCTGCCTGCTTGGGTGGGCTGGTGCTGAAGGAAAGTCGTCCCTGCCTGTCCCCCGAGTCCCTCTTGTCCCTATATAAGGCTGGCGGCAATGCTTGGGGCAATGGGGGCCTGGACGAACGCAGTAAGAGCTTGGGCTTATTAATGTGGAGCACAAAAAACGCAGGAAACAATCTAATTTTTTAGCTTTGCGCGGGCATCTGCCACCTTTTCTACATCAGGTTTATCTAATCATCAACAAACACAAGCAAGATGAAAACCCATTACCTACTCTTCGCGGCCCTGCTGTTGGCTGCATGCAATTCTGCCAAGAAAGCGGAGCGCAACTTTGGCGAAGCGCTGTTCCAGCACTGGGTGCACAGCTACGAGGATGACCAGGACGGCTACCGCGCCTTCCGGCCGGCCGGCTACGAATTCCCGCCCGCCCGCGGCCGCGAAGGCTTTGAGTTGAAAAAAGACGGCACTTTCACGCACCACCAAATCGGGCCAGTGGATGCCCCGGTGCAAGCTGCCGGCAAGTGGGAGCTGAAAGACAAAACGACCCTGAAGATCACCCCTGCTGAGCCTGGTGCCGAACCCTGGGAGATGCAAGTGGTGGAAGTGACCAAGGATTTATTGAAAATCAAACCGTAATATAGGGCTGGCCCCACTGGCCCTGGTGGACGCTTCAAACGGCAAGCTTCTGCAGTTTGCCGTTCGCGCTTTTCCCTATATTGACGTTCCAAAAACAAAAAAACACAGCACATGAAAAACATCGCCAAACTCGCTTGCTGCCTTTTCCTGCTGGCCATGATAGCCGGCCCCTCCTTCGGGCAATCGCTCGAACAATTTGAAGGGCGGCTGAAAAAGCGGGCACCTATTGCCCAAATCAAAGACAAATTTCACCAGCCCAGCGCGGGCGACAGCCACTACACTCCCGTACCAGGGCAGCGCAACTGCTATAGTGTGGAAGCGGAAGCCGACCTGCGCGAGAAATACCCTGAGCTGGGTACCGCAGTGGAATTCGAAGCCCGCCTCAAGCCCCTGATCGAAGCTTATCAGGCCGATGCCGCGAACCGCGGGCCGGATAACGTCATCATCATCCCGGTAGTCGTGCACGTCATCCACAACGGGGAGCCGGTGGGCAGCGGGGCCAATATCAGCCAGGCACAGATCCAATCGCAGATCGACGTGCTCAATGAGGACTTCCGCCGCACTGGCACCGGTGCCAACAACCATCCGGCCGGTGCCGATACCGAAATCCAATTTGCCCTGGCTTTGCTAGACCCCGATGGGAATATCATGCCTCAGCCCGGCATCCACCGCGTCAATGGCGGGCGGCCTTCGTGGACGTATGAGGATATCGAATCGAGCCTCAAGCCCAATACGAGCTGGGACCCCCTCCGCTACTGCAATATTTGGACCGTGCAGCTTGGCGGCAGCAGCAGCGATCTGCTGGGTTATGCCCAGTTCCCCAGCTTGTCCAACCTGCCGGGTTTGCAGCAGAACGAGGGCTTAGCTTCTACCGACGGCGTGGTCGTCCGCTGGCAGGCCTTCGGCCGCACCGGAAACGTGACCGCGCCCTACAACCGCGGCCGTACCACTACCCATGAAATCGGCCATTGGCTGGGCTTGCGCCACATCTGGGGCGATGGCGGTTGTAATGTGGACGACTTCTGCAACGACACCCCCCGTGCCGGGCAGCCCAACTATCAGTGCGTAGCCGTCAATAGCTGCAATACGACTAGCGGGGATATGATCGAAAACTACATGGATTATACTCCGGACGCCTGCATGAACATCTTTACCAGCAACCAGAAGTCGCGCATGCGTACCGTATTGATGAACAGCCCCCGCCGCCGCGAGTTGCCCAATTCCAACGTGCTCCAGGGCGGCACCAACCCCGGCGCTCCAGTGGCTACCTTTACGGCCAACCGTACCAGTATCTGCACTGGCCAGACCATTCAATTCTCCGGGCAGTCGCCCGGCAACCCCACTTCCTGGAGTTGGGCATTCTACGATGAAGAAGGCAACCTGCTGGCTACCTTCAGTGGCCAGGTACAAGACATCACCTTCAACTCGCCGGGATTGTATAGCGTAGAGCTCACCGCCTCCAATGCAGCGGGGAGTAGCACCCGTTTGGAAGAAAACTTCGTCGCGGTAGTTTCTTCAAGCTCCTTCAATGAGCTGATTGAGAACGTGGAAGACCTCAACACCGCCTTTGCTGATTGGGTATTGTTCAACCCCGATGCCGACCGCACCTTCACCATCGCCGATATCAGCTCTTATGGGATGGGCAGCCATAGCGTGCTTTTCGATAACTACAGCGTCGACGACGACCCCTCGGGGACGATTGACGCGCTCATCAGCCCGGCGATCAACCTGAGTAGTATGTCGAACCCCTACCTTTACTTTGAGCATGCCTATGCCCAGTATACTTCCGAGTATTCGGATACCTTGGTGTTGTTCTACTCTTTGGATTGCGGCGAAACCTTCACGCCCTTCTGGTTTAAAGGCGGCACCGACCTGGCCACCGCAGCGCCCACGACGAGCTATTTCACGCCCAACGCCAACCAGTGGGGTTGGAACCAAATCTCGCTGGGCTTCCTGGCCGGGCAGGCCCGCGTCCATTTCGCCATCGCCAACCTTTCGGGCTGGGGCAATAACCTCTACCTGGATGAAATCTCTTTTGTAGATGCCCAGGATTATACCAGCGGCCTGCCGACTTCCAATTTCCGCACGGCACGCACCCAGGTTTGCCAGGGGGAAATCATCCAATTCCAGGATATCTCTGGCGGTTTCCCCCGGCAGTGGCTCTGGCAATTCCCCGGAGGCTCCCCGGCTTCCTCCAACCTGCAATATCCTTTTGTGCAATATAACACGCCGGGCAACTTCGGCGTGAGCCTTAGCGTAGCCAACAGCTTTGGCAATAATGCCGCTTCGCAGTTCAACTACATCCAGGTGGTGCCATTGCCCAATATCTCCGTATCGGCCAGCCAATTGCCCGCCTGTGGTGGCCAGCCCGTCACCCTCACGGCTAGCGGAGCGGCCAGCTATCAATGGTTTGACCAGCGCAATGGGGTGCTGATTTTTGAAGGGCCGGCCATCACCGTCACCCTGTTTGAAAACTGGGAGTTTGCGGTTGTGGGTACCAACAGCCAAGGCTGTGAAAACTCGGCAGTTTTCCAACTCGCCGTTAATGCTCCGGCCAAACCGACCATCACCCAACAAGGCAACCAGCTGGTGTCGAGCCTGGCGCCAGCATACCAGTGGTATTACAACAGCAACCCCATCCCGGCGGCGCAAGGCGGTACTTCCCGCACGATCCAGCCTCTGGTTTCGGGCGCTTTTATCGTCGAAACGTTCAACGCCGGCGGCTGCGCCTCCTTATCTGACCCCTTCACCTTCAACGTGATGACGGGTACCCAGCACCGGCAAGATATCAGCCATGCGGTGACGGCTTTCCCCAACCCCACAGATGGGGCCCTCCAGTTGCGCATCAGCCACGAAAGCCAGGGCGCGTTTAGCCTGCAAGTGCTCAACCTGTTGGGGCAGCCCGTGAAAACCGAGCGCTTCCAAAAGCATACCGAGCGCTTCGACTGGCCGCTGAGCCTGGAGGGGCTGCCCGATGGCATTTACACGATCATGTTGCACCATGAGGATTACCGCGCGGTGGTGCGGGTGGTGAAATCGTCGCCGTCGCCGTAGGGCAAATTCATGAATTTGCCCTACGGCGGCGACGCCGCCCCGGGTATAAACACCGCCATACGGCAGGGGGAGATCCTCCGTATGGCGGTGTTTGTTTTCGAAACACATCGGGAAATAGGCGAGATGTTGGCCACGGTCCCGCCGGCTTTAACCAGCCCGCCTAATTCCCATCTTTTTTCTTTTTCCCAAAGGGATTGAACTTCTCCAGGTTCTCCTTGATTTTATCGGTGCCTTCCTTGCCCGCGCCTTTAAGCAGCTCATCGGCTTTCTTTTGGGCCGTGGAATCGAGCATGCCGCCGATTTTATCTTTGGCAGCTTCGGAGGCTTTGGCTCTAAGGTCTTCGGCCGCCTGATCTACCTTCTGGCCGGCGATGGTCTTCAGCGAATCCACGGCTTTGTCGGCCGCTTTCTGGGCGGCTTGCTTGCCGGCGTCTAATTGCCCCTGGATTTGTGCTTTCGCTTCGTCCTTGGCCGATTCCTCCAGCGATTCTTCGCCGTCCATGCCCAGCAGTTTGAGGCCCACTTTAGGCGAGGCGATATCGCCGGTCAGATCGACCAGTACATTGACGAATTCGCTCTGTTTGATGCTGATGCCGAGCTTGGAGGCTTGCTGTTGCAACAGGCCGAAGCCAGTGCTGGCTGCTGCGCCGACGGCGTTTTTCTCCAACAGTTTGCGCGGCACTTTGGCTTTGATCTTCAGGTTCAACTTGTTGGCCAAGCTGTAGGTGCCGCCGATGCGCATGTTGATGTCCTTGAGCTTGGCGTCGTATTCCTTTAGCTCCAGCACGCCGTTTTGCACCTCAAACCAATTGCGGGTATTGACCACCCGGATGCCCTCGGCGAAATAATCCACATTGAGCATCTTCCCGATCGATTTGGCGGGGGTGAAGCCTTCGATGACGCCGTTGATGGTCTCCAGGAAGCCTTCGGCGGTGAGGCTTTCCAGCTTGGGCATCATATCGCTGCCGAGGGTGCCGTCCATGAGCATGGAGGTAGAGAACGTGCCTTTCATGAACTGCCCTATGGGCGCCAGTTGCTGAAAGGTATTGAAGGTACTGAAAGCCTGCTGGAAGTCCAGCTTTTGCAGGTCGTATTTGAAGCTAAA
Organism: uncultured Phaeodactylibacter sp.; assembly: GCA_964432875.1. GTDB lineage: Bacteria > Bacteroidota > Bacteroidia > Chitinophagales > Saprospiraceae > JACJYE01. The sequence goes on from CAYSPJ010000057.1 coordinate 28,080, forward strand.
AGCAGGGTTGTCGATGTCTTTAGTATCGTAGCGGCCGCTCATGGCCATGCTGCCGCCCAAGCCGCGGGCCGTGACGCCGTCGAAGATGATGGTTTCGTCGGCGATGAGCAGTTTGCCCTGCACATTTTCGAGGGTCATATTGGTATAAACGACTTTGCCGATCCGGGCGGTCATGTCCATGTCAATATTAGGTGGGATGGGGATGACGCCATAGCCTTCGGCGCTGCTGTTGGCCGAAGGGCTACTGGTGCCGCCAGCGGGAGCGCCGCCGCCTGCGGTTTGGCTGCTGCTGGCCGGGGCCGCCTCCTCATCTTCCATAAACTGGTTGAGGTTGAAATAGTTGGACTGCAGGGCCAGTTGGCCGCCGAGTACGCCATCTTCGAATAGATATTTGAACAAATCGGTGATGACGCCTTCGGCCATGAAGTCGCTATCGCCAATTTTACCGGAGAGATAGCTTACCACCAGGCGGTTAGGTTTGATATTGCCCCGGGCTATACCGTTAGTGATGGTGTAGCTTTCGTAAACGATCTTTTTGGCTTCAGCATCGAGCGAGAAGTCGAAGCGGTCAAAGATTTGGGGCTCCGCCGCCACAGGGATAGCTGCCGTCGCTGGCGCGGTAGCACTGCTGGGCTTGGGGCTTGGTGCCGGGCTGGCGGGAGCTTCCTCCTCAGCAGTCACCCACTCGCCCGCATCGAAGTAATTGGAGCGCACCCGCAGCTTGCCTTTCATAGTTTTTTTGGGCGAAAAGTAGGCCAGGATATTGTCGATGGTGCCACTGGCTTTGACATCGCTCTTGCCCAGCATAGCATCGAAGTCGTCGAGGCGCACGTGGCGGGGGGTGAAGGCCATCTGGACGTTTTTGAGCTTGACCGGGGGCAGCCCTTCGGCTTGATAGTTCATTTGCTGGAGCTGGAGGTTGCCGTCCATGTTTACATCCTCATAGCGCTCCTGTTCGATGACCGAGAGTCGAGAGTCGATGCGCAGGTCGGCGGTGATGATACCGCTAAGCTCCTGTACCCCTTCCATGGGGAAAGCCTGGGCCAGCTCAGCCAGGTTGATGACACCTTGGGCTTCGGCCTTGACGTCCGGGTCAGATATGGGCGTCTTGAGGTTGAAGCTAGCTGCAAAGGGGTTATTGCCTAGCTTCATGCTAAACTGTGGCACATCCACGGTCAGGTCATCGAAATTGCTGCTCGGGCTGTTGATGCCGATTTGGGCGTTGATGCTGCTGATGTTCAGGGGCATACCCGGGTACTGCACATTGCCGTTCGTCACCGAAGACTCGAAGCGGAATGCCGGGTATTCTTCACGCTCTCCATTGTAGGTGCCTTGTACTTCTCCCACCAGGGTAAACTGGCCATCCGCTTTGACGTCTTCATACCCCTCGATGTAGGCGTAAGGGATCATCGACCAGAGGCTCTTGAAGTCGTTCTCCGGGGTGGTGAAAGCCAGGTCCATGTGGATGTCGTCGCCATCCAGTTGCACGTAGCCGTCACCCTTGAGCGACATTTCATTAATGAGCAGGTCGTTGTCTTTGAGCGTGTATTTGCTATTGGGCTGATCGATGTTGAAGATAGCGCTCAGGGTAGCTTTAGCCTTCACCAGATAAGCTATGCTACCGTACTCGACGGTCAGTTCTTCAACAGTCGTATAGGTATCCAGGTCGTAAATGTCGATGGTGAAATTGCCAGTGCCGCGGTGGTTGATGTCATGGGCTTCGACATAGACATCCAGGCTGCGGTCGTCATAAATCAGCTTGCCGTCGCTGATGCCGTAGTCATCCAGTTCTATTTTCAGGCCGCTGTAGTCAGCCGCAGGGGCTGGGGGTTCGGCAGGGGCCTCAGTTGCGGGCTTGACGATATCGTAATTGGCCCGCCCATCTTCCAACACATAGACGTGGATGTCGGGCTTCTTCAGCCGGATGGATTTAATTTCAATGGGGCGCGAAGCATTGATCACCGACATGAGGTCGAGCTTGATATCTACGGCTTCGCCTCCGGCTAGCTGGATGCCTTCAAATTCGTCCAGGCCGGTTACGGTTAAACCTTTCAGGCTCAAGCTGAAATCCGGGAAGCTGCGCAAAAGCGACAAGCTGACCCCGGTGAAATCGACTTTGGCATTGACCGACTTGTTGATCTCCGCCTTGGTCATCTCGACGATGCGGTCCTTAAACAAGAAAGGCACTGCCGCCGCTGCGGCGATCAGCACCACAAATAAGATTACAAAGCCTAAGAGGATTTTTTTTCCGGTTTTCATGTTTTTCCCTTTTGGAATGAAGCGCTCAAAGTTAAATAAGATGCTGGACTTAACCCAACGTGTCTTAAGACGAAAACAAACGGGCAATCTACTACACCGCCCACTCATTTAACAAAACATTATTGCCGGGCATAGGGTTTTCTGGCGCGAGGTGGGAGAGGGGGGCTGGGGCGAAAGTTGGAGGGGTTAGGCTGAAGGTTGGGGGCATTCAAATGCTCTTCGCGCTGCGAGCCATGAGCCGCCAAAAGGAGTTGCTGAGATGCCGCATCGAGTTCAAGCACTCCCTTGAGAGCGCTTTGTACCATGTCATCAGAAAGCCCCCAAGGCTACACCGCGGCAAACCTGGTTGCTGCCTGGCTGAGCCGAACGCTAACGCAGAAGTCGCCAAGGCTCTTACTGGCGGGCTCTCGGCTCCTTGGCTTTCGAACTCAGCACGTACACATGTTGGCCAGTGGCTAAGCTGATCGCGTCGGGTTTCAATGCCAATCTGGTACGATTAAAAGTTATTGCGTCGTGGGAGGTCGGCGTATGGCAAAAGAGTTTCAATGCCAATCTGGTACGATTAAAAGGGAGGAGGCTACTCCTGGGGCACGTTCTCGATTGCGTTTCAATGCCAATCTGGTA
>CAYSPJ010000058.1:0-16351 GCA_964432875.1 uncultured Phaeodactylibacter sp.
CCTTTACCCTTTATCCTTTACCCTTTATCCTTTACCCTTTATCCTTTACCCTTACCCTTTATCCTTTACCCTTTACCCTTTATCCTTTAAACCCCGCCAACAATCCCCCCAACAATTTCATCGCATTTTCCACCACCGCCGCGTTTTCGATGGGTATTTTCAGATAAGACTGGCCCGTCTCTTCATCTTTCGCTACCATGGATTGCACCAGTTCCTGCGTTTTTTCCGGGCTACTGAGGGTTTCTGCCAAGCCGGCAAAGAACGAAACACCGGCCTGCACCAATTCCTGCGGGCTTTCCGGTGCCCGGCCTGCAACAGCTGCGTGCCTGACGGGCTCTTCACGAGGCGTTTGAGCGGCAAAAGCTCTGCGCGGCTGCGGCGCCAGCGGCTTAGGCCCAGCATCCACGTCATCATCGCCAGCGAAGGTCGGAACCGCCGGTTCTGCTTGCGGGGAAGAGGGGGTTGGTGGCAATTCCAAGTCTTCCGCTTCAGCAACTTCTGCGGCTTCTTCTTCGGTTGCCGGAGGCGCTTGCCAGCCTTCACCCGTGAAGGACTCTACATTTTCCATAAATTTCTTGAACTTGGACTCCGACATGAAGATGGTATCGTCCCCTTCGGGGTCGAGCACGCCTTGGGCCATCGAAGACTTGAACTCCAACACGCCCAACATACGATGCTCAATGCTGCCCTCCGATACCATGTTGATGACTGTAATATTGCTGCCTTGCCCCAAGCGATAGATGCGCCCAATACGCTGCTCCAACACCGCCGGGTTCCAGGGGATGTCCAGGTTGATGAGCAGGGATGCCGATTGCAGGTTGAGCCCTACGCCGCCAGCATCGGTAGAGAGGAAAATGCGGCAGTCGGCATCTTCCCGGAAGCGATCTAACAAGCCCGCCCGCTGGGGCCCGGGCACACCGCCGTGCAGGTTGGCATAGCCGATGCCGCGGGCATCAAGCTCTTGAGCTACCAGGCGCGTCATACGTTCCCATTGGCTGAAGATGACGATTTTTTGCTGCGGATCGGCCAGCGCTTCTTCAAAGATGCAGAGCAGTTCGTCAATTTTAGTATCGAAGCGGGTCTTCTGGTCCAGGATAAAGGTGCTATCAGCCACCATCCGCATCTGCGACAGGCAGAGCATCAGGATGCGGCGGTCGGTCTCGCTGAGGAAGCGCATGCGCCGCCACTTGGCCACGAGCCGGGCAACGCTGTCGCCCAGCTCGCGATGGATTTCCTTCTGCTGCTTGGTCATTGAGACGAAGAGGATTTTGTCCATCCGTTTAGGCAATTGCTTCAACACCGCTTTTTTTACCCGCCGGATCATGCAATCGGCAAGAGTTTCACCGATTTCTTTGAGGTTTTTGTAGCCGGCCACTTGGCCGTGCTCGCCCAATATCTGGTAGCGGTCGAGGAAGCGGTACAGCGGCGGCAGCTTGTACTGGTCCACAAATTGCACGATCGCATAGAGCTCCTCCAGCTTATTTTCCAAGGGGGTGCCGGTGAGCACGAAACAATAAGGCGTGCGTACTTTTTTGAGCTGGATGGAGACCTTGGTGCGGAAGTTCTTGATGCGCTGCGCCTCATCGATGATCATCAAATCGGCATCGAGCAGATGCAAATGCTCTGCATCATTGGCGACGACGTTGTAGCTGGCGATATAGAAAAAGGCCTCGCTGCTCTGGTATTGTTCGATGCGCTTCGCCTGCAGGCCTTCCACCACATGCACCTGAGCCGAGGAGAACTTTTCAATTTCCGATTTCCACTGGTATTTTAGGGAGGTAGGGCAGACCACCAAAACCTTTTGGATCCCCATCTCCCGCCGCAGCAGCTCTGCTGCGCCGATAGCCTGGATGGTTTTGCCCAGGCCCATCTCGTCGGCGATAAGGCAGCGGCCAGCGCTGGCGGCAAAATAAGCGCCGGCTTTCTGGTAGGGGAAAAGCGGGATTTTGAGCAGGCTATCCAGATAGGGGTCGTCCATTCCTTTCGGCAATTGCGTTTTCAACTTTGCCACCCGGCGCAGGCGCTCGCGCTGCCCGGCAATGAGGTCGAAAGCATCCTCCGAACACTCCAGCCCCGGCTGAATAGCTCGCGCCTCGGCCAGCACCGTTTCAAACTGCGCAAAGCCTTCTTCAGCCAGGAATCCTTCAGGTGTAAACCAGCGGGGATACCATCCCCGCAAGGCCTCTTCGTCTTGCGGCCCGATGTAGAGGCGGAGGCGGCGCCCAGCCCGGTAGTCCACATAAATACAGGCCAACTCCTGACGAAAACCTTCGCGGAAAGCTTTTTTGGCCCCCCGTATTTTCCCGATCTTGTGCAGCACTGCGCTGATGTGCTTACACAGCCCCAGGCGGTTGGTCTTGAAATCCTGGCAGGTGCAGGAATTGCCCAGCTCGACAAGCGTGTTCTCTGGCGGCAGGCCTTTGGCCGGCAAGCCCCCCCTGATGGCGACGCGATACTGGTTGCGCGTGGCGGGGTTCCACACCTGGAAGTCCGAAAAGAAAGGATGATCGCCGAGCTTGGCCACTTCAAAGGCATTCTCCTCGCCAAACTGCTTGCGCAGCCCCAGCTGCCACAAGTCGAGCTGCATCTCTTCGGGCCGGCGGTGGTATGACACCCGGGCTGCCTTTCTAGCTTTGGCTTTCTTGGCGGGCTTCTTTTTGAGCGATTGGATTTTTGCCATACCTCGGTGGTTTTTGTTCCGGGCAAAAATAAGAAAAGAAGGTTGAGCACCCGCATTTACGGTATAAAGTTTGTCTTTACGCCGCAGTCATCACCAGAGTAAACCATGAAAAAAAACCACCCAAGAGGCAGCAGTTAGCTGCCTCCTGGGTGGGATATCCCACTTACCTCAACTCGTAACTCGCCGTCACCAGTGCATTCCGGCCCGGCATCAGGTGGCGCTGGCGGGGCATCGCCATCGCCACCGCCCGGTTGAGGTGCTCGGTGTAAGCAGCATCGAAGAGGTTTTGCACGCCGGCCGACAAGCGCAATCCAGGCATTAGTGCTTATGCAATGGTGGCTTTCATCACCTAAATGCATGCTTTTTAGTCATTTTCAGACATTCATCAACGAAGCTTCCAGTTCCTGCGCCCGCGGGAAAAGGATATTGTTCTCCAGATGTACATGCCGATGCAGGTCGGCTTCAAATTCCTCTAGTAGCTTATATAGCACCCGATAAGTATTGCAGGCGCTTTCCGGAGGGGTAAAATCATCGCTCAGCGCGCGTATTTCGCGCATAGCATCCCCAGCAGATTCGTGTTCTGCTTCCATGACCTGGATGGGGTTTTGCACACTTCCAAAAGGCGGGGTAGCAATGGCGGCTTTCCCTTCTTTAGCTTCCTGCAAAAATTTCACATAAGGAAAAAGGATGTGCTCTTCTTTTTTGAGGTGAACGATCAGTTCTTCCGCCAACAGTTCAAATTTTTCAGCAATGGCGACGGTCTCCGTATAGGCGTGCCCGTGTACCTTTGCCACTTTGCTGGCATACTGCATGATCTGCGGCACTTTCTCCAACACGTAACGGTGGTGTACGTTCACGATGTAATCAGCCAGGAACGGTAGGGGCCAGGACTGGAAATCCAGCCGCTGCCCGGCAACCGGCGCTTCGTTCAGATGCCTGAGCGCGACTTCCAGCACGCTTGCGTCCATACCCTTTTGGCGGCATACCTCGGCAACGGTTTTTTTGCCGCCACAGCAAAAATCTATCCCATTCTTTTTGAATACCTCAGCTGCACGGTAGTCTTCTACCACCAGCTCGGCGACGGTGCGCTCTAGCAATGTTTTCTCCGTATCCATCTCTTTTGTTTTTTATGTGGATGATTGAAATGTCGTTTACTTTTTTCCGGGTTCCAGGATTACTGTATTCCGAGGGTTTAGTGGCGGAGCAGCATACAAGCTAGCTAAAAATCCTTACGTGCTGCCACCCGGCCGATACCTAAGGCCGGAAGGGCTACCCAAACCGTCAACATGGCAAAGGAAGCTACGATGCCCAAAGCCGTGCCCAAAAACTTCTGGAACACGGCGCCGGTATAGCCCATCAAAGCCGAGATATCGAGCTTGAGGAGGATCAGTATCCGCGACAAGTCGATCGGGTTGAACATGGAGGCGCTGAGGGCAAAGTTTTCCAGAGGGTAGTCGCTGTACAGCGAAAGGGCTAGCAGCAGCAAGCCGTCATAGATAATGGCAAAAAACAGCCAGGCCAGGATGGCGATGCCGAAACCCTTGATGCGGTTCTCATTGAGCAAAGCGATGAAGAAGGCCATCGCTGAAAAAATGAACGACAGGAAAACTCCCACCGTTAACAGCATGGCCAGATTTGCGGCATCTGGCGAGCCAAAAGCGCCATAGAGTAAAAAGGGCAGCCCCACTCCCAAGAGCAGGCTGAGCGATAGCGATAAGGCGACCCCCAGGTATTGCCCGATAAAAATGTGGATGCGCCGGATGGGCTGCGACAGCAATAGCTCAGTAAATTCCCGGGAATTGTAGTAATACATCACCCCGAACATGGTGGCGATGAGCGGCACCAGCACCAGGATGACGTTCATCAAACTGATGACGACCTTGGATAGCTCGCCGCTGAGCCATAGCAGGGATAGGGTGAAGAGGAAGTAAAATATGGCATAAATGAATGCCCACCGGCTACGGATCAAGTCCAGAAAACTGTATTTGAGTACTTTAAACATGGTTGTCTTTTTTTCGATGGGCTGAGGCCCAAAGTTATTTGATCACGCCACTTGAGCGCTGGGAGCGGACACATCTGCCCGCCATTACCTAATCGGCTCTATGCCTTCAACACCAACTTGGCAGCTTTATGGCCGTGCCCGTTGGAGCTGAAGCTCACTTGGCCTTGCAGGATTTGCGCGATGGCACGTTCCAGGTTCGATGCTCCGTAGCGTTCTTTGAGGCTTTTCAGGCTGCCGCGGAAGTGGATATCGCCCTCCAGCAGGAAGACCACCTCATCGGCCATCTCTTCCACGAAGCTCATGATATGGGTGGTGATGAGCAGGAGTTTGCCTTTTGCTTTCTCTTCCTGCAGCAAGGCTTTGAGGCTTTGCACCGCCAAGGGATCCAGCCCAGAAGTCGGCTCATCCAGGATGACGACGGGGCTGTCGAACATAAATGCCTGCAAGAGGTTCACCTTTTGGCGGGTTCCTCCGGAGAGGTTGCCCAGCCGCTTGTCCACGAAAGGCGCCAGGCCGAAGAGCGCGATGAGCCGCTCGGCATGTTGTGGCTGCTCTCCCCGGATATCTTGTATCAAATTCATCAATTCCTTAACGCGCAGGTTGTCCGGGAAACGGGCGATCTGGGGCAGGTAGTCGATCTGGCGCCGGTAGTCCCAATGCCCGGCAATGCTCTGGCCTTGAAAATGGATGCTGCCTTTGTCCGGCAATACCATGCCCAGGATGCTCTTGATCAGGGTTGTCTTACCCGAGCCGTTGGGGCCTAGTATGGCGGCGATGCCCGGCTGGTCAAAGCTTAAGGAGATGCCGCGCAGCACTTCCAGCTTGCCGTAAGATTTGTATAAACTTTGGATATCGATCATGCTCGTGTGTGTTAGTTTAGCAATGGGCTTTGCCCATCCGTGACAGATATTGCCTCTTTTTGGATGAGCCGGGCCGTCCCATAGGCTTCATCAGCTCTCATCGTTTATGATTATTTTACGCATCATCGGCTCTTCGTCCAGCACATTGGCCGGGGTGAAGACGGGGCTGACTTTTTCCGCAAAATTCAGTAGGTCCACGAACAGGCTGCGCAGCAGCACCATCGCTTCAGGCGTGCGGTTGACCACGAAGTTGAACAGTTTGACCGGGCGGTAAGGCACATCGCCGATACCGTTGCGGTCTAAGTCATAACCGTCGTAAGCGCTCCAGTAGTTGCCGTTGAAGTTATTGCCAGAAGGGCCGCTATTCATCGACAGGTCGAAGGTGTTATGCAGGAAGTTGTTGCCCGTCACCACATTATCCAGGCAACCACCTGACATCTTGATCGCCCAGCCATTGCGGCTGAATTCGTTGTTGACGTAATTGATGCGGGTAGCCCCTTCTACGAAGATGCCGATGGTGTTTTCCCGGAAGGTATTGCGCTTGATTTCCGCATCGTAAATCTCCTTCAACAGCAAGCCATAGGAAGCCTGGCCCCAGTTGTGTTCAAAAGTATTTTCCCACATGTTGATGCGGCGGGAGAACATCACGGCCACCCCTGCCCCATTGCGGCGGAAGGTGTTGTGGAAGTAATCGTCGTTGTTGGAGAACATAAAGTGCAGGCCATAGCGCAGGTTATATTCGCTCCTGTTGTTGTAGATGCGGCTGCTGTCCGTGAATTCCAAATAAATCCCATCGCGGTGGCCGCTCAGGTAATTGTCCTCCACCAGCAAGTTTTTGCAATACCACAAGTGGATGGCGTTGCCAGAAGAGGCCTCATCGCGGGCCTGCCCCTTAATCTCGTTATTGCGGATAGTGCCTGTCTTGCTGTATTCCAGATAGAGGGCGAAAAAGGTGTCTTCCAGCTTGTTGTTGCGGATAGTGAAATGATTGACCCTTTTCAGGCGGATGCCAGCCCGGTCTTCGACATAGCTAAAGCCCGTATTGCGGATGTGCAGGCCTTCTATCGTCACATGATCGGCCATGGCCGTGAGCACTTCCCCCTCGCCCCGTCCATCCAGGATGGGGAAACCTTCCCCGCGCAGGGTGAGGGGCTTGTCCACCACGATACCCCGCTCGTAGTAAATGCCTTTTTTGATGAGGATGACGTCTCCATCACAGGCTACTTCAACGGCATCTTTGATGCTGTTAATGGGGCAAGTCGGGCAGACAGTGAGACCGGCGGCCTGCACCGCAGATGCTAGCGGCATGAAGAGTAAAACAAGGAATGCAAGCTGACGCATGGCTGATGGTATTGTTAGCAGCGGCCCAGATGCGATGATCCAGCCCGCTGCCGGTTTGGGTTAATTATCGGGGGGCAACATCACTGCATCCACCACGTGTACGATTCCGTTGGAGGCCTTTGCCGTCCCCAGGATATTGGCACTGTGTACGCTGGTTTTGTCGCCGTCCTTTTGTACTTTGATGTAGTGTCCGGTAGCTTGGTAGAGATTCTGCCCATCCTTCAACGCTTCTTGCGTAAAGCTTCCGGGAGAAGCGTGAAACTTGATGATCCGGGCTAGCATAGCTTTGTTTTCCGGCTTGAGCAAGGTTTCCAGCGTGCCGGCAGGTAGTTTTTCGAAGGCCGCATTCGTGGGCGCAAAGACCGTGAGCGGCCCGGCATTGACTAACACGTCTTCCAACCCGGCGGCTTTTACGCCCGCTACCAGAGTCGAGTGGTCTTTAGAATTCAAAGCCACCTGCAGGATGTTGGGCTCGGAAGATTCGTCCTGGACAGCCGATTGGCCTTTAGCCGCCATTGAGCTTTCGTTGCCAGTATTGGCAGCCGCTGTGGCACCATCGGAACAGGAGCAGAACAGGCCTGCCAACAGCGCCAACGCGAATACATAGGGTAAATGCTTCATAATATTTGCTGTTTTAATCGTAAAAAAATCCATTTACTGCCGGGGCAGCTCCGATCCGCCTCGGCAGTAAGGCTTCATTGGGCCAGTCGCTGACGGATGCCTGCCCAGTCGTACACTTCGCCGCCTTTTTCTGCCTGGACGGCGGCGGCTCGTTCATGGCTGGAAAAAGCCGACAAATAAGCCCCCATGGGGCTAGGGATGGCTTTGCTGACGAGGTAGTAGCTTTCCGTTGCCGGCAGCACCGCTCCCGGCGACTCGTAGTCATTGACCAGCAAGTAGGCATACGAAACACCTTCCTGGGTTTCCATAAAGGGGATAAGGCATTCGATAGCGTCGAACTTGTAATTTTTCCCCTTCGCCGTGACCGCCACAGCTGCATGTTGATTATCGACGATCGACATCTTGCAGAAATAGCACATATCGCTCCCGTATTCTATTGGCTGTGGTTTGGGAGCGCAGGAGGACGCGGCCAGGGCCAGCGCTAAGATCAGGATAGAGCGCGTCATGACTTCAGCGTTTTAGTTTTTACCCACCAAGCGGCAGCAGCTAGCAAAGCAGCCAGCCCCGCGAAGTAGCCCCCCGTGTGGGGATAAGATTGAGCGACAAAATTCAGGATGTCTTTGGTGCCGAAAAGCGGGGGCTGGAAAGAAGCTCCCGGTATCTTGATCGGTGCCGTCGGGCTGAGGTTATGGCCGTAGTCATATTCCCACAAGTAAAAATCATACATGCCCAGGGCCGCTAAAATAACGAAGAGGATAACCCACGACAGGTAGCCCCAGCCCTTGTTGAGCAGAGCTGCCAGCAGCCCCAAGGCGGCCAGCGCCATGATGACATAGGGGAAGTACACCAGTTCTGGTATCGCATCTGGCTCGATGTACTTCATGCCTACGTAGTGGTTGAGGATATTGATATTCTGCAGGGTGCCCGGCGTTTCTCCCGTTATTTGGTTGATCCAGATGTACATCGTAACGCCATCGGGATACTGGGGTGCGAAGAGGGTGATGCGCCACATCGGGAAAAGGAATAACATCAGCAGGCTGGCCACGGCCGCGAGCATCAATATCCTGGGTAACGTTTTCATGTGTTGCTTTTAGTGGTAGGTAGTTGTGGAGGCTTTTCAAGCCTCCACAACACCTCAAATAGGTTGTTGAAAATCAAGTGTCTTTTCGAGCTTAGAGCGGGAATTCATCTTCTCCCAGCCTCCATTTCAGCGGCACATTGGCATCGCGCGGCGAAACGCGGATATATCCTTGCATTTCCTGGTGCAGTGCCGAACAGAAGTCGGTGCAATAGAAGGGATAAACCCCTACCCGCTTAGGCTCCCAGAGCAGCGTCCGCGTCTGGCCCGGCATAATCAGCAATTCGGCGTTATTGGCACCCATGACGGAGAAGCCGTGCGGCACATCCCAGTCTTGTTCCAGGTTGGTGACGTGGAAATAGACCTGGTCGCCTACTTTGATGCCCTCGATATTATCGGGAGCGAAGTGGCTGCGGATGGTGGTCATGTAAACGCGCACCACATTGCCCTCGCGCACCACCTTGGTTTGTTTTTCACCCAAGGCGCGGTGAGCATGCTTATTATTTTCAATCGGGAAGAACTTCTTGGAGCGCGGCACGATCCGGTCGGCCGAAATCCCCTGGGCGTAGTGCGGCTCCCCGATGGTTGGGAAATCGAGCAGCAATTTTATCTTGTCGCCCGAGATATCATACAATTGAGCGGAGTGGTTCAACTCTGGCCCGGTGGGCAGATAGCGGTCTTTGGTAATCTTGTTTAGGGCTACCATGTATTTGCCTTGAGGCTTGCGCGAGCCGCCGCCTGGTATCATCAAGTGGCCAACGGAGTAGTAGCACGGCACGCGATCGAGTACCTCCCAGGTGCCTACTTTCCATTTCACGATTTCGGAAGAGATGAAGAAGGTGGTATAGGCATTGCCCTTGTCATCAAACTCGGTATGTAATGGCCCCAAGCCAGGCTCTTTCACTACGCCAGCCAAAACTTCCTCGTATTTCAGGATGGGGATGCCATCCACTTCACCATCATAAGCTTTGTTTTCGATGGCTTTCAGCATCTTATCGAAAGAGTGCACCGTCAAATCGGCGGAAAGCTTGCCAGAGCCGACGATGTATTCACCCGTCGGGTTGACATCCACGCCGTGAGGCGACTTGGGCGTCGGCAGGAAATAGACGATGCCCGGGCATTCTGCCGGATCCAGTACGCGCACGCTCTTCTTCATCGTAGATGTTGCGGTATGCGTCTCTTCGTCCAGGCGGTTGCTAGCGTACTCGGCAGGCATTTCCTTGAACTTGCCTTGCTTGAGGTACTCCTCGGCCTTCTTCCAGTTGATGGCGGCGATGAAGTCCTTATCATTTTGGGAGGCATTTACCTCTTTCAAGGTGTGAGATTGCTCCGTATTATAGGTGGTAAAGAAAGTCCAGCCGTGGGAGGGCCCTTTCCCCGAGGAAGCCAGGTCATAGTCGAAGCCTGGCATCATCACTTGAAAAGCCACTTCCATGTGTCCATGCTCCGGCTCCACACTGATAAAAGACAGAATCCCTTTGAAGTTTTCCTTATAACTATCAATGGCGACATCCTGCTGGGGGAAAGGCACGCTGAAACGAGTGCCAGCCACCACGTACTCCGTGTTTTCGGTAAGATAAGGTGAACTGTGGTTGCCCCCGCTATTGGGGATTTCAATAATCTCCACCGTCTCGAAGGTGCTCAGGTCGATGCGGGCGATGCGGGGCGTGTTGTTGCCGTTGATAAATATCCAGCGCCCGTCGGTTTCCCCATTGGTTTGCGAGAGTTTGGGGTGGTGAGCATCATCCCAAGGCACAAAACCCCAGGACGTGTTCAACATCGGCTTGGTCTCTTCCGCAAAGCCATAGCCTTTTTCACCATCAACGGAGAAAACAGGGATGACCTTGAGCAAACGACCGGAAGGCAGCCCATACGCGCTGAGCTGGCCGCTGAAGCCGCCAGAGAAAAAGCCGTAGAACTCGTCGTGTTCGCCGGGAGCTACATATACCTGCGAAGCAGCATCACCAGCTAAAGCGCCACCCTGGCCGCCCACCTGCGGCTTGCCACAAGAGGCAAGCCCGAAAGCTAGCGTCAAAGCCAGAATAGGAATAATGATTGGATTCTTCATGTCTCAAAAAATTTTGGTTGGTTCTGTTAATAGTTTAATATGGCATCAGGGGTCAAAAAATCAGCTTTTCAATTTCGATAATAAAATAATAAAAGACCTTTATATCTTTTATGCAAAGGAATAGCAGCCCCGGCTTTTGCACAATGACTTTCGTCACCCTTTATAGCCTTCTTTCATAAGCCCCTAATCAAATCACTGAAAAACAACACATTGCCCTTTAAAAAAAGAAACGCCGCTAAGACTAAAAAAAACGGGTCAGAAAAAAATAAAAAAAATAAAAGATTTTTTTGTCTTCTATTATAGAAAATCGTATCTTGCGCCGACAAAAAGAACCGCACATGTTTTCAAAAGCGTGCAAATATGCTATCCGGGCGTCCCTGTACCTGGCCACCCATGCCGGTGAAGGGCATAAAGCAGGCGTCAAAGAGATTGCGACCGCCCTGGATGTGCCGCAGCATTTCCTGGCAAAGATATTGCAACAGCTCTCCAGGAACCACATCATCTCCTCGTCGAAGGGCCCGAGCGGAGGTTTCTACATGGACGAAAAAAACATGGAGATGACTTTAAAGCAAATTGTAGAGTGCATTGACGGGCCAGATATGTTCAGCGCCTGCATCCTGGGCTTGCCGGTTTGCTCTGCGGCCAACCCCTGCCCCTTGCATGTACAGGCGTTTGCCTACCGGGAAGGTTTGCACTATCAGTTGAAACACCAAGCTATTGGAGAACTAGCCAAAAAGATATTGAGAGAAGATACACCAATTTAAATAAGCTTCTAAGCATCCAGGTTCAAAAAATCAGCTTTTCACTTTTTTACCTTAATTTAAAAAGAATCAACGATGCAAAAGTTAGCAATTTTCCTGGTTTTAGCCTTGATTATCTATGCCTGTGGCGGAAGCGGCGCTTCTGGCGACGGCACCTCACAAACCGCGCCCAAGAGCATGGTAGCCGATGCGCCAGCCGATGACGGCAAGGGCGTAGGCGAAATCAAAGAAGTAGCGCTCAACAACCCGCTCAACGCCAGTATGGTCGAGCGCGGCCAAGCGATCTTCGATATGAAGTGCGCGGCCTGCCATAAGCTCACCGACCAGCGCGTGGTCGGCCCGGGCTTCAAAGGCCTGACCGAACGCCGCAAACCAGAATGGATCATGAACATGATCACCAACGTGGACGTCATGCTCGAAGAAGACCCCGCAGCGCAAGCTTTGCTGAAGGAGTGCTTGGTGCGCATGCCAAACCAAAACCTCTCCACCGGCGATGCCCGCGACGTGCTGGAATTCGCCTATGCCAACGATGGGCAGACGGTAGAAGAGTAATCACTAGCGCAGTTCTCGGCGGTTCATCGCGGCGCGTTTAGCTGCTATTACCGATTGTCGCCTTCTGCTATACGTTAAGAAAACGCTGCTCGACTTTTCAGGCCGGGCAGCATTTCTAAAAGCGGGAGCTTCGCCAGGCGTTTCCTTCGTCACAACAAACCAAAACATCATGCCAAAGACTTGGTTACGCATCGCGCTGTTCAACTTCTTCATTGCCGCGGTAATGGGGGCCACCCTACGCTATGCATTTATCGAAGAAATCAGTTGGTTAAAATACCGGGCATTCCAGCACGGACACTCGCATGTGGCCATGCTGGGCTGGCTGTACCTGGCCCTTTACGCTTTATTAGTACACGCCTTTTTGCCTGCCGCCAAGCAAGCCGATAAGTTTTATCGGGACAACTTTATCCTGGCACAAATCAGCGTGCTGGGCATGCTCTTTGCCTTCCCCATCGAGGGTTATGGCGGCTGGTCTATCGCCTTTTCCACCATACACGGCCTGGCCTCTTACTTTTTTGCCTACCGATTGTGGCGCGACATCCGACAAAATCAGGGCTTTTCGGGCTTTTTTGCCCGAGCCGCCCTGTTTTTCATGCTGCTCTCCACCCTGGCCCTTTGGGCCATGCCGGCAATCATGATGGGAGGCTTGCAGGGTAAAGCGATCTACTACATGTCCGTACAGTTTTACCTGCACTTCCAGTTTAACGGCTGGTTCATCTTTGCAGGCTTGGCACTGTTTTTCCGCTTGTTGGAACAGGGGCAAGTCGTTTTGCCCCACAAACCCGTGCGCTGGTTTTTCTGGCTGCTCACCGCCTCCTGCTTCCTCACCTATGCCCTGGCAGTGGCCTGGTCAAACCCCTCGGCGGCCGTCTTTGCCTTCAACAGCAGCGGGGTGATGGTACAATTGGCTGCTTTGCTATTTTTTTTCGCCATAATCCGGGAAGCCTATCCGGCCCTGAAAGCCCTGCTGAAGGGTTGGAGCGGCTTCCTAATCCGCTTCGCCTTCGCAGGCTTCGTGTTAAAAATCCTCATCCAGGCCGCCGTGGTTATCCCCTACCTGGCCACCGTGGCCTACACCATCCGCGGCTACGTAGTCGGCTTCGTACACCTCATCCTGCTGGGTATCCTGACGCCTTTCGTCCTGGGCTATGCCGGCCGCAGCAGCTTGCTCAACCTCCGTCCCCCCCTGACCAAAACCGGCATCGCTCTCTTGCTGGCAGGCTTCCTGAGCAGCGAGGCGCTGCTCTTCTTCCAAGGCACGCTGCTGTGGGCCGCCAAGGGATTTTTGCCGCATTATCACGAGCTGCTATTCTTGATTTCAGTTTTGATGCCGACGGGGGTGGGCTTGATCCTGGCTGGAGCTTTGAGGAATGATGAAGCTTGACCAAGCCCTACATCTTTACCACTTTCGACACCCCACGCTCGCCATTGGCACCCGTCACGCTCAGCCAATAGATGCCAGGAGGCAGCACCCCGACTGCAAGGGGTAAACTGCTGCCGCCACCACCAGGGTGCTGCTGCCGCCATACGACTTGTCCGGTAGGGGCAACCCATTCTACCCATACCGGCCCGGCAGCCCAATCTTCGAGCATGAGCTGCAACTCGTCGGAAAAAGGGTTGGGGAAGGCGTATACCATCCTCGTATTCCTTAGCTCGGGGCGCACCGCCGTCACAAAAGGCGTACAGGCCGGGACGGCAGCCAAATCAAAACATTGGTCAAAAAATGCCTGGATGTGACCGGATTGCGCGTACATCAGTTCCACATTATCCAACGGCGTATTACCTGGCGCCTGGTAAAAGGTGAAGGCGGCAATTAGCTCATTCACCGCGCCAGGCTGGAGCAAGAACGGCCCGTAAGACGTCACTACCTTGCGGTCTCCGGGGGTATTGCCCGCCTCGACTTCCGACCATTCGCCCGGCGCCGTGGGGTTGCCGTTGTAAAAGAAGCCACCGTTCGGGGCAGGTGTGCCATCGGCATACGCCCCGCGGAGCAGGTTGTAAAATGCGGTGCCGTCCGTTAGCTCGTTTAGCTCGACAGGCATGACGTGGGCCAGCGGCAGTGGTGTCCACGGTATCGGATCCGTGCTGAGGGGGCCACGCAGCATGGTGATGGCCATCGCGGGCGCGTTGCCGCCATACCCACCCTCGTCATCCTCATCGCCGTTGTAGCCGAAGATAAGCGCGCGCTCAGCATCACTGCCGAAAAAATCGTCTTCGGGATTGCCGATGGAAAAGTCGGCAAACAAGCCAAAGTACGCGGAATCCAGATTTTCTGAGGAACAGCTTTTGATCCGGTATTGCACAAAAACGGTATTGCCCAGGGGAGATTCCTGGCAATTGAAGCCAAAGACCGTGCATTGCACTTCCACCTGCATCGGAGGCAGCTTTGATTCGGTGTGCAGCAAGTAGTCGTTGAATACGAACCAGAGCATTTCGTCGGGGATGATAAAATCCGTGTCAGGCCCCTGGCAGCCTCTCAGGGCGAGCGCCGGGAAATCCCCGAGATTGGGTTCATAAGTGGCGGTGCCATTGGAGTCCCAATATGGCGCGAGGATGCTTTCGTTAGATGGCAGCTCCGCCCCGTTGTGGTAATCGGCAAAAAAAGCATTGCCATTTGCTGGCCAACCAAACACCTTGGGGTTGGGGCTATCGATGACGCCATTGTCTTCAAAATCGGCAATATGCTGCAGGATATCTGCTTTGGACACCCGGAAAAAACCGCGCGGCGAGCCCGTGGGCGTTCCCGTATCGGGGGCGAGCGTGCCGGCTTGAAAATCGGTTTGCCCATCTTCACCATAGAGGTGGACAGCGCCCCGCAAATTGCCCCCGGGATCGACGCCTGCCATCCAAAGGCCAGCAGCGCGCATGGTGCTGAGCGGCACTTCGCCTGGCAGATAAGGGGCGATGAACCCGCCGTCTTGCCCGTCGAAAAACAAGGTGCCGTTCGACAAGACCGTAGCTTTCACCTGGTTGACGTGCAGGTCGGCGCTCTCCGGGCTTTGCGCCTGAAGTATCATGACTGGCAGCATGCAAGCTGCCGCAATAACGAGTAGTTTTGGTTTCATGCTTTTGGTTGTTTTTTTGAAAATAATAATCCTTTGACAATTCGTGTGCCCCCCTCGGAGCCTGCCTCAAATGCAGCCAGGTTGGGCGGGGTCTATCACCCGAGTATCCAGCCAGCTTGCCGCGTTGTGCGCTGATGATGCTGCAATATCTGCTCTATGCCATGATGCCGCAAACCTCTTTGTCTCAATGGTCAGGTTTCTGATGGCGCGTGAGTCAAATCTCCCCATCATCGCTCAGCAAGATGGCAAAGGGCCGCGTATCCTCGAAATTATTGAGGATGATGAGCAGCGCCACCGTGATGGGCACGCAGAGGAACATGCCGATGATGCCCCAGATCATGCCCCAGAATGTGAGGGCGAGGATGACCGTCAGGGCGCTGAGATTGAGCGATTTGCCAAAAATCCGGGGTTCGAGCAAATTGCCGACGGCGAATTGCACGGTACCTATCCCAAAAAACACAATCAAAGCAGGCGCAAGGGTGTCAAACTGCACCAGGCAGAGCAGCGCCGGGAAGAGCGTGGCAATCATCGAGCCGATGTTGGGGATGTAATTGAGCAGGAAAATGAGGAAGGCCCAGAACAGCGCGAAGTCCACTCCGATGATGCGCATGATGACGTAGCTAAGCAAGCCCGTCAGCAAGCTGATCAGCGTCTTGAGCAAGATGTAAGATTCGATGGTCCTTTTCATCTTTTCAATATTAACCGCCATCACCATGGCGCTTTTGCCCGTGAAAATCAGCCGCAGCTTCTTGCCGAACAGGTGCTGCTCCAACAACAAAAAAATGAGGTAGATGATGATGAGCAAGGTATTGCCTACCAGGCTGGTAAAGGATTCAAGGAGCCTGAGGAAGATGGAGTCCAGTTTAAATCGCGACATGACTTCCGGCGAAAGCACATTCGCATTTTCAAGGCCCAGGTGCTCTTTTAGCGATGCCTGCAGGTTCTGAAAATTCTCCTCGTAAAACACGATTTGATAGCTCAACTGGATCACATTCGCGCTAATGACCTGCACAATCAAATAGGTGAACAACACAATAGAGCCCGAGGCAATCACATACCTTACCCAAAGCGGCATGACCCGCCGCCTGATCTTGATCTTCCCGAGCACATTGGCTACGGCATTGAAAAAGAACCAGCCCCCCAGCGCAATGACGATGGGGATGAGGAAGTCTTTGCCGACGATGAGCAGCCCCAGGGTCAAACAGAAAATAATGAGCAGGGCGGTGGCCTTGTAGAGATGCATGATGCTACGGTTTTGGAGAGCAAAGGTAGGGAATTGTAGAGCTGGAACATATCGCTTTCGGGAAGTTCGCCAAGCCATAG
>CAYSPJ010000058.1:16451-30164 GCA_964432875.1 uncultured Phaeodactylibacter sp.
GCGATGAGCGGGCGGGGGCTGTAGCGCATGAAGAACATCTTGGCGAAATCCATGGGCATGGGCAGCTCGTCTGGCTGGTGCTGCCTGCCGCCGATGCTAATCTCGAATTGGGTGTGCTTCCGGCGTACGAAGTAGAAATCGTGCAGCAGCACCAGCGGCATGGCCGAAGGCGCTTCGGCCGCATCGCCCATCGGTGCCAGCAAGCCAAAGGGCTTCCTTTTGCGCGGGCTGCCTTCGGCGATGCGGATGCGCACTGGCCTGCCCGCGAGGTCGCGGAAGGCATAATGGGCTTGCACCCCGCTTTCGGTCACTTCGTAATAAGCCTGCTCGAAGGGCACGGCGGCCAGATTGGCCAGGCCCTTGCCGGCGATGTCGTATTTGGCGGGGTCCAGCCGCAGGCTCTCCTGGTGATAGACATCGACCTTGCCGTCCGTCCGCCAGCCGATGACCAGGTGGCCTTTCCCGTTAATCGGATCATCGAAGACCTGCGGCTCCAGCCCGATATACAGGTGGTCGGGGTCTTTTTCAAAATTAACCAGCAGCAGCCGCTCCATCGGGTCGATGTCGATGCGGAAGGGGTTGAGAAGGTGGCGGGATGTCTGTGCCATGATGGTGGTGTTGAGGAGTGATAGAAAGAGGATGAGTGGCTTATTCATAGCAGTAAGTGGTTTGGCGATGAACCGGCAGGGAATTTAAGCTTGACCTAGCCTTGCTTTCTTGCCTCAAGTCATTCAGCAAGCCTTGTAACCTTGGGTCCGCCCTGATTGTACTTGATA
The DNA here is from genome assembly GCA_964432875.1 of uncultured Phaeodactylibacter sp. GTDB lineage: Bacteria > Bacteroidota > Bacteroidia > Chitinophagales > Saprospiraceae > JACJYE01. The sequence continues at coordinate 17,228 of CAYSPJ010000058.1, forward strand.
TCCACAACCTCCAGCTCCAGCCACGTCCAATCCCCCTCTTCCATCTGCCAGGTCGCTTTCATTTTGGCCGGCACGGTGATGCCTTCAAATGCGGCATAATCATCCACGGTCATTACCCAGGGGTAGCGCTTGGCATCTGGCTCGTTGCCCATATAGCGCTGGGCGATGAATTTGGTGAAGGCCCCCGCCTCGTCGAAGTAGAAGATGCCGCTGCCGCTCACGCCCTGGTAGCTCATGGTCGCTTTGGCGGAAAAATCATCAATGGCTTCCCAGGCGATATGCGGGCTGAGCGCTAGAGAAGGTACCCAGACCAACTCGCCCAGATAGCGTTGCAAGGTGCCCTCGTCCAGCTGCTCGCCTCGTTCGTTGACGATGTTGATCAGCGCATTCAGCTTGATGAGCATCTCGCCATGGCCGTCCACGTATTTATCCCGTCCGCGCACTTGTAGCAGCGGCATCATGCGCAGGCGTACCGACCAGATGAAAGCTGGCGGCTCGGTGGTGGTGTGCTGTTCCGCCTCAGCGGCGTACCAATCCTTTTGCCCCGGTTTCATCTTCATCCGCGCCTTTTGCTGCACCCAGACGGATTGGATGGCGGGCCGGCCGACCGCTCCGCTGGCCTTCAGCCATTTTTGTACGGGCAGGGGCAAGCCGGCGATATCTTGCTCTTGGAGTATTGGGGGGGCGGTAGCTGGCACTTGCGACAGGATATGAGTGGTCTCCTCCGCAATCATCCCCTCCATTTGGCGCGAGGCAAAGGAAACCACCACGGCCAAGAGGAGGAGCAAGTTGGGGATCATCCCGAATTTGGCATCGCTCCAGGCCCCGACGATAAGGGCACTCGAAACGGCCAGGCCAGCAATGGCCCAGAATACCCAGCTCTCCTGCCCGGCCCACAGGCCGATGCCACTGGCCATCAGCAGCAGGAAAGCCGCCAGCCACCACAGCGCCGTAAATTTCGAGATTTCGGCTGACAGGCTTTGCACCTGCGTAAGGTTGAACCCTTTCACGAAGCCGAGCAGGTGGATGGCAGCGTGGAGGAGGATGAGGATGGAAAATGCCGTTTTCATGGCGGTAGATTTTAGTTGGTAGTTTAAGATAAGCGGCGCGAAGGCTAAACCGCCGAAGCAATCACTTCATCCAGCCTCCTGCGCTTCGAGTAAGGCATCGGCTGGGCATATCCGAAGCGGAGCAGGAGCAAGGGCGTATAGCCCTTCAAACCCAGCTCGCGGGCCATCTTCTCGCGCACTGGCTCTACCTCGCAAGGCATGTTGACGTGGGCGTGGCTAATGCCCATCTCGGCAGCCATCAGCCCGAAGCGCTGGAAGGCGCGGCCGAGCTTGATCCAGCCTTCTGGCTGGTGGTTTTGAGTCATAAACAGGGCAAAGCCGGCAGATTTTTCGATGAGCTTGCGCCATCTTTTAGCTTCGCTTTGGGCGGTCACGAAATTGCGCATCACCCAACTACCCAGCGGGCGGCCCAGGCTCGGGACGCCAGTGCTGCTCGTCCATACCCCATCGCCTTGCTGTACAGCTTCCTTTTCGCTGAAGCGGATCCAGCCAATCAGCTCCTGGACGAACCCTTTATCGGTAAATTGCGCCTGATTGCCTGCAAGGATGAAATCAGTCAGCCGGGCGATTTCTGTTGGCTCCAGGAAGAACTTTACGGCAGCCTCATCGCCCTTGATGGCTTCCTGCCAGGCATAGAGCGCCGTTTCAGGTACGGGTCGTTCGTCGTAGGCGCAGCGCGTGCTTTGGCGCCGGTCGATTTGCAGGAAAAGACGGCCATCTTCCGGGGCCTCGTTTTTATCGAGCCGAAGCTTGATGATGGCCCCTTCTGCCCAATCTTGGATTTCACAATGGGTAGCGTAGCCATAATACGCTGCTGCCAGCGCGGCATTCTCGGCGGCACACCCCAGGCTGATGAACAGCTCATGGTGGTCGGCATCTGCTACGGGCAGCACCCGGCGGAAGTCGGGCTGAATCACGAAGGTATCATCTGCTACTCTCGAAAACAACCAGGGCTGAGTATTGTGCCCGGATGGCGCTTTTGATGCGCTACGCGCCATTTTCAGGAAAAGGTCTTCGGAGCGTATCGGGCCAAAGTTGGCGTGGTGTTGTGGTTTCATTTTGTGCGATTTTGTTAACTGCAACAAAGGTACACCCCTCCCCCCTCCCAGTCGTCTCACTTTCCTGGCTAGGGGCCTCACTTTACCAGGCGGGCAGTCTCACTTTAAGCCGAGACGCGCTTCAGGTACTCGTTGGGCGAGCTTTTCTCGAATTTTTTGAAGGCCCGGTAAAAGGCAGCCTTGGAGTTGAAGCCGCATTCGTAAGCTAGGCCCAGGATGGAGAGGTGGCGGTTAGCGCCTTTCAGGCACTGGATTTTGAATTCCTCAATACGGTAGCGGTTGACGAAGTCGAAGAAATTTTGCCCGAGCTGGGCGTTGATCGTCTCGGAGAGTTGTTCGGGCCGCACTTTGAGCTGGCTGCTCAGCTTACCGAGCGTGATATCAGGGTCGAGGTAAGGCTGGCCTTGCTCCATGAAGCCCAGCAATTTTTGCAGGAACTCAGCCTCAGGGCCTTTTGCCGCCGCCGCAGGGGATAACGCGGGAGTTTCAGAGTCCGGCGCTTCCTGGGCGTGATTGGTGAATACGTTAGCTTGCCGCAAGCCAAAGTACCCGAGCACGAAGACATACACTGCCGCGAAGATATAGGCGATCAGCGTCAATTCGATATAGCTGGCAAAGAAGAAGAGGTTGTTTAGGTTGAACAGCAAGACATTGACTACGTAAAGGCAGAGCGAGGCGATGGTCAGGATTTTCAGCCACTCCAGGTCGAGGCCCTCCAGCCGCGAATGCGATTGCATCAAGCGCTGCCGGTGGCGGCGGATGAGCAGCAAAGCCCAAATATTGTAAGACAAGGTCGAAATGCCGATGGCCAGCACAGAAATCGGGTACATCAGCCCTTCCCGGAAGGCTTCGCTTTGCACCAGTACAATTTTTTCAGCGGCTGGCAGGAACATAAATGTGGCCCCATGCAAGATAAAAAAAATCACAAAGGGCAGCAGATGCAGCAAATGGATAGCTCGAAAGCGGAACTGCGGCACAGTGAGCGCTTGGATGTACAGCCACAAGGCAGGGCCGTGCAAGAGGAGGAGCAGCCAGCTCAGGTTTAAAAAAGCCGGCAAGGAGTAGCCCTGCTCGTAGTTGTACAACTCCAGATAAGCCCCCCCAATAGTGAGCGCATACAGGGCGAACAGCAACCCCAGATACCTATCGGAGGGCCGCTTCTGCGGCTTGCTGGCCAGCAGGAGCAGGAGGAAGATGGCTTCGAAAGCGCCGATGAGCAGGATGATGGACATGAGCTTTGGCCGTTTTTGCTTGATTGCGGGGAATCAGCGGCCTAAAATACAGCCTTTGATGGAGTTGTGCAAATAAGGGGGCGCGTTTATTTAGTGTCTGTCCCAGAGGTTGGTCTAGCTCAAACCGCACGAGAATCGCCATACAATTCTAGAAAAACGCTACATTTGCATGAAATTCATTGTGTCATGGCACCACGTTTGGAAAAAATCGTCATCAAAGGCTACAAGTCTATCGCGACAGCGGAGGTGAAGCTAAGAAGCCTGAATATCCTGATTGGCGCCAACGGTGCTGGCAAGAGCAACTTTATCTCCGTGTTCAGTTTTTTACGGCGGATCGCCGAGCGCCGCCTTCAAGTCACCGTGCGCGAAGCAGGTGGAGCAGAAAAATTGCTGTATTATGGAAGCAAGGTGACGCCGGACTTGGATTTGGAACTCGATTTCTCCCCCCACCTCTATCGCCTCCGTTTGACTGCTTCTGAAGTTGACGACTTGTACATCAAATTGGAAAAGACTGGTATTTTCGAAGCAAAGCCATATGCCACTCCTACTTGGAGCAACATCTCTTCCGGGACTGCTGAGTCCGGTATGCCTCTAGCCGCACCGTTGCGCGAAACCCCTCATGCAATCTATAGCTCGATCAAAGATTGGCGGGTTTACCACTTCCATGATACCAGCGCCAGCGCGGCAGTAAAAAAAACGGGGCAGATTAACGACAATCTTTTTTTGCGTGAAGATGCCGCTAACTTAGCTGCTTTTTTATACCGTATGCGCGAGGAGCACCCCAAGCACTATGCACGCATTGTCAGAACTGTCCAGATGGTGGTGCCGATGTTCCAAGACTTCCTGTTGCGGCCAGACCCTTTCAACCCGGAAACTATCCGGCTAGAGTGGCAGGGGCGCGATGCTGATTACATCTTCAGCGCTTCAGCGCTATCAGACGGCTCTTTGCGGTTTATCTGTCTCGTTGCCATGTTGCTGCAACCCAACCGGCCTGCTTTGATGCTGCTGGACGAACCGGAACTGGGACTGCATCCCGCTGCGATAGAAGTATTGGCTGGCTTGATTAAAAAAGCCTCGTCTTTGACTCAATTGGTTGTCTCTACCCAGTCGGTAGCTTTGGTCTCTGCGTTTGTACCCGAAGACATCCTCGTCGTCGAGCACCGCGACAAACAGACTAGCTTGCAGCGATTAGAAGCAGATCGTCTTCACAACTGGCTGCATGAATACTCGCTGGGCGAACTGTGGGAAAAGAACGTCATCGGAGGTCAACCATGATTAGAGTAAATGTCATCTGTGAAGGAGAAACGGAAAGGGCATTTGTGCGCGATGTACTTACTCCTTATCTCCTGCCGAAAAACTTGGCGCTTACTCCTCGAATATTGGGGAAAGGCAGCAATTATGACAAATTGCGCGACTTCGTCGTACGATGGATGAAGGAGGATCAAGGAGCCTACGTGACTACTCTGATTGATATATATGGCATGAATCGACGTTTTCCTGGGTATTTGGAAAATAAAGACAAGCCTCCTCACGAAAAAGCGATCGCGATCGAAGCAGCTGTCAAAGCAGACATCGAAAGACATGTTTCTGGCGAAAGGCGTTTCATGCCGTATTTTCAGCTGCATGAATTCGAAGCGCTGTTATTTTCATCCCCAGATATGCTGGAAGAATGGCTTAGCGAGGAGCAGGAAATCTCAGCAGGCGCTTTCCAAAGCATCCGGCAAAGCTACCCCACGCCCGAGCATATTGACGACAGCCCACAAAACGCACCCTCAAAAAGGATTAACCGAGTAGCTCCATTCTATAACAAAGTAGCCGATGGTGTACAGATCGCTGAATATATTGGATTGGCTTGCATCCGCAAGGAGTGCATGCATTTCAACAGATGGCTCGAAAAGTTGGAAGCGCTGGCAGAGTCGTAACCGCCTGAGGCAAGCGAGAAGGCCGCCAGGAGAATGCAATGAAGGCATAAGCAGCAGCACCTGAAAATTCATCCCAGCCAAAAGCACATTTCTAGAACCACTTATGGCTAAATCGAGCGTTCGATTCAGCCATAAGTCGACTTTTTGAGTACTTATAGCCAAATTGCAATCCCCTCTCAATCCCGCAGCTCATACTTCGCCAATAAAGCCCGCATCCGGGGCGTATCCTTATGCTGCCGGTAGGGCGCCTCCTCCCAGGACAACTGCTGGGGTCGGAAGCCTTTAGCCAGGGCCGTTTCCAAGTGCTCGTAAAACTTATCTTCATCACCCTGAAAGGCATAGCATTCTGCCAGGGTGGTGTATAAATGCGAGGCATAAGGGGCAATCTCGAGAGCCTGCCGGATTTTCGCTATCCCCTGCTCGTGCCTCCCCAATTGGTTGCAAGACATGGCGCTGATGTTGAGCAAATTGGCATACCCCTCGTGCAAATGGGAGGGGTGATAAGCCGCCTCTTCGATGGCAATTACGGCTTCATAGTCTTTCGAGACGCGGAAGTTGGCGTTGGCATAAGCAATCGCCGCCCGCAAGTTGCCGGGGTCTAGTTGATAGGCCTTTTCCAGCGCTTCGTAAGCCGCCGTTGTATCCTTTTGGATGATGTAGCCATAGCCGCGCAGCAGATAGCCATCGGCGTTTTCTTCGGCGGCTTGCAGCGCCATCTCCGCTATCGCCAGGCCAGCCTCCTGATTCCCCTCCTGCAAGAATTTGGACTCCATCCAGCTCTGCCAAATTGAGGCATAGTGCTTGGTGTTTTCGGCAGAGCGGATGGCGCGGTAAAAGGACGTATCCGCCTCTGTCGTCCGGCCAGCCATGGTATATCGCCAGCCCAGGGTGACGAGCGCATCGGTATGGCTGGGATTGACGCGCACAACCTCTTCCAGCCATTGCTGGGCAGTAGCAAAGTCCTCGGTCATAAAGGCCAAGGTAGCCAGGCGGTAATAGGACAGCCAATTGGCGCTGTCCTGCCGGATGGCCGAACGGAATTTATCGGCGGCGGCGGCTAGCTGGCCCTGCTCTTGCAGGGTGCTGCCCCAGGCAATATAGGCCCAAGCCCGCTCATGGGGGCGCTCGGCGATGATCGTGCGGATGACTTTGAGGGCTTCGTCGTAATTTTGCTCTTTATAGTAGATGATGGCCAGGCGGTAGGGGTCGGTGTATTCCAGCAGCTTCAGCGCCCCCTGCCGCAGCAGATCGTCCATCGCAGCGGCGAGGTCGCCTTCATGGATTTGGCTTTCGAACCGGGCCGTGGGGAAGCCGGTAAACCGCATCGTGTAGCGCAGCTTGTCCCCCGATTGGGTGATTTCGCCGGAGATTTGCTTCTGCTGCTTGCCCAGCCCTTGCCCGACATAATAGGCGATGGACTTGATCGAAATCTGGAAGCCCATCACGCTGACCTCCAGGGGTTCCTGCTCGCCGTCTTCCAGCACCAACTCATCTTCCTTGATGGAGCTAGCCTCCTCTTTCACCGCTTTGATGGCATCCTGCAGGTGGAGCGCCACCACATGCCCGGTGAAGCCGCTCTGCTCCAGTAATTCTGGCACCGCGACGGGCGCGATGACGAATCCATCCGACTTGATAATGCGCCAGGTGACCATCAGCGCAAAGACGATCAGCACAATCCCTCCCAAACGTAGCAAAATGCCCAGCGCGACCGTCAGCCAATCGTCGGCGACTTTCAGATCGAGCTGCCGCCATAGCCGGGCCAGCGCGCGGGGGAGGTGCGGCAGCGCCTTTCTCGCTGGATGCCATAGGCGGGAGATGGTGGTTGATAAAGCGCTTGGTGGTGTTTGAGTGGTTTCAGACTCGGTCATAAGGTGTTAGGTTTTGTTTTTCATCAGTAGCAAAGATAAAAAAAACGCTCCCCATTCAAAAAACCTCTCTGGCTGTTCACACGCTTGCCGAGCGCAAGGTGGTCGGAAGGAAACTGTCAGCACGGGTCAACTGCCCACGTAGCGGCTGCTTGTGCTGCCGAAAACCGCTTGACCACAGAGCGAAGCAGCGCAAGCTCGGGCTATCCAATTCTTCCTGACGCCCGCTCTTCTCCCTACTCCACTTTCGTATAGCCAATCCTCCTCTTCGTCTAGCACTAACCTACTTTTGTTTTGGGATTACTTATCTTTGTTTCCTAACCAAATCATCCGACGCCATGAGACATTACCTTATCTTCTCTCTCCTCTGCCTAGTGGCGCAAGCCCTGGCCCAACCCGTCAATCCCATCATGCGCTACCCCGATGTGTCAGAGCAGCACATCGTTTTCGCCTTTGCCAATGACCTTTGGCTCGTGCCCAAGGAAGGCGGGCTAGCCACCAAACTGAGCTCCCCACCCGGGCCGGAGAGCTGGGCCAAGTTCTCCCCCGACGGGCAGAGCATCGCCTTCACTGGCAATTACGATGGCACGCAAAACCTCTACCGCATCTCCGTCAACGGCGGGCTGCCCGTGCAACTGACCTTCCACGGCATGCCCGAGCGGATGATCGAGTGGTATCCCGACGGACAGCACCTCCTTTTCGCCTCCTCCATGTACAGCGGCAAGCAGCGCTTCAACCAGTTTTACAAACTCCCCGTCGCAGGCGGCTTACCCCAAGCCCTGCCCATCGCTCACGCCGAGATGGGCAGCATCTCGCCGGATGGGTCCAAGATCGCCTTTACCGACAAGACCCGCCTCTTCCGCACCTGGAAGCGCTATCGCGGCGGCATGGCGGCCGACCTGCTCATCTTCGATTTAAATAATAACACCAGCGAGCGCATCAGCCGCACGGACTCCAACGACGAGCTGCCGATGTGGTGCGGCGATAAAATCTATTACCTCTCAGACCAGGGCAAGGGTAGCCGCTACAACCTCTGGCGCTACGATTTGAATGCCAAAACCCACCGCCAGGTCACTAATTTCGAGGATTGGGATGTGCACTTCCCCTCCGCCGGACCTCAGGACATCGTCTTCGAAGCCGGCGGCGACCTCTACCTCCTCAACCTGACTGACGAAAGCCTGCGCCGGGTGGACATCCGCATCGTGGCAGACTTTGAGGAGCTCAAGCCCCGACTGGTCGAAACCAAGGACCAGCTCCGGCATGTCCACCTTGCCCCCGACGGGAAGCGCATCGTGGCGGAAGCCCGAGGCGAGCTGTACAGCCTCCCGGCAGAAAAGGGCGCTACCCTCAACCTCAGTCAGGCGAGCGGCACCGCCGAGCGCTACCCCGCTTGGTCGCCCGACGGCCTTTCCATCGCTTACTGGAGCGACGAAAGCGGCGAGTATGACCTCTACGTGCGCGACCTGAAGTCGGGCAGCCGCCGAAAAATCGCCGCGTTCAAAGACGGCTACCGCTACCGCCTGCACTGGTCGCCCGACAGCAAAAAGCTGGCCTGGATCGATCAGGCGCTGAACGTACAGTTGGCAGACGTAGCTACCGGACAAATCAAAAATATCGCCAGGCAAAAGAGCATGAGCCACTTTGGGCTGGTCAATTTCGCCCTCTCCTGGTCGCCCGACAGCCGCTGGCTTGCCTTTGATCTGCAACAAGACAACCGCATGAATGCCATCGGCCTCTACCGCCTCAGCGACAGCCGCCTACACACCCTATCTGGTGGCTTGTACGACCTTAGCCAGCCCGTCTTCGACCCAGACGGCAAGTACCTCTATGTCATTACCCCCAATACCTTCCAGCCCACCTACAGCAGCTTCGACAACAGTTTTGTCTATGCCAACAGCCAGCGAATCGGCGCGTTTACCCTGCAAAAGGGCACCGCTTCGCCTCTGGCACCTGAAAGCGATGAGGTGGACCTCAAAGCGGCGGAAGAGAAAAAGGAAAACGGCGAAAAAGAGAAAGCTGAAACGCCCAATGTGGACATCGATTTGGAGGGCCTCGCTTCTCGCCTGGTTATCTTGCCCCCCGAGGCTGGCAACTATGGCCATCTGGCGGCAGCCAGCGGCAAAGTCGTCTATCTGAAACAGCCCCCCAGCGGGCAGCAGGGCACCAAGCCCAGCCTGAAGTACTACGATTTGAAAGAAAGGGAGGAAAAGGCCATCATCGAAGAGGTGAACGATTTCCAGCTCTCGGCCGACGGCAAAAAGCTGCTCGTGTCCAAAGAGCAGCAAATGGCCATCATCGAGCTTGCCGAAGGGCAAAAAATGGAGAAACAAGTGGACTTCAGCCAAATGCGGCTGACCCTAGACCCCGCCCGCGAGTGGCAGCAGCTATTCAACGACGTTTGGCGCTTCCAAAGAGACTTTTTCTACGACAAAAACATGCACGGCCTGGATTGGCCCGCAGTGAAGGAGCACTACCAAAGCCTGCTGACCCGCGCTTGCAGCCGTGCAGACGTCAACTACGTCATCGGCGAGATGATCGCCGAGCTGGACGCCTCTCACGCTTACCGCTCCGGCGGAGATATGTTTGAGGAGGAACGCCAGGACAAGGTGGGATACCTGGGCATCAACTGGGAAAAACACGACGGACACTACCGCATCGGCAAAATCGTCAAAGCCGCACCCTGGGATACCGAGGTGCGCTCTCCCCTGGCCGAGCCGGGCGTGGGCATTGCTGAGGGCGATTACATCCTGGCGGTCAATGGCCTACCGATTTCCGGGTTGCCCAGCCCCTACGCCGCCTTCTGGGGCCTAGCCGGCAAAACCGTGGAGCTGACTACCAACCGCGAGCCCAAGCTCGAGGGGGCGAAAAAGACCCTGGTCAAAACCCTGGACGACGAGACCCGCCTCCGCAACCTGGCCTGGATCGAGGCCAACCGCCAGTACGTGGATGCCCGCTCGGGTGGCCGCATCGGCTACATCTATGTACCTTCTACCGGCTTGGACGGCCAGGAGGAGCTGGTGCGCATGTTCTACGGCCAATACACCAAAGACGCCTTGATTATTGACGAGCGTTTCAACAACGGCGGACAAATACCCGACCGCTTCATCGAGTTGCTCAACCGCCCGCCACTAGCCTTCTGGAAAACCCGCGATGGGGTGGACTGGCAGTGGCCGCCCGTGTCCCATTTCGGCCCCAAAGCCATGCTCATCAACGGCTGGAGCGGTTCGGGCGGTGATGCTTTCCCCGATTACTTCCGCCAAGCGGGCCTGGGGCCCCTCATCGGCACCCGCACCTGGGGCGGGCTGATTGGCATCTCCGGCACGCCAGAGCTGGTAGACGGCGGCTTCGTCTCCGTGCCCACCTTCCGCATGTTCCAGCCCGACGGGCAGTGGTTCGCCGAAGGCCACGGCGTCGATCCCGACATCGAGGTGCTGGAGGATTACACCGCCCTGGCCCAGGGCCGCGATGCCCAGCTCGACAAAGCCATCGAGCTAATGCTCCAGGCGCTGGAAACGCAGCCTTTTGTCGCCCCTGCCGCCCCCCCAATGGAGGACCGGTCGGGGAATTGAGGGTTGGTGTTTGGTGGGCAAGCGCCATCGGCATCATATTCAAAGGTGCGGTGCTGAGGAGAGGAGGCTTAATCGGCGCAGCCCCAAAGGATGATTTGGGGGAAACATGGAGTTATGCACAGAAAAGACGGCCTCACCCCAACAGCCGTCCATAAAGCGCTTTAAGCGCTTGCGGCTCGGCTAACCCCCAGGACCAGAGGTTATAGACCAGCATGTTGGCCAACTGCACGCGCAGCCAACTGTTGCGTTCATATTTGCGGGCCGAGACCAGGCACTTGCAGGGCAGCATGGCAAAATCGTAACCTGCCTGCCGGGCGCGGCGCAGGAAGTCGTATTCCTCCATGATAGGCAATTCAGGCTGGTACCCCCCCAGCTCGAAATAAGTCTCCCGGCGGATGAAGAAAGTGCGGTCACCTCCTTGGGTGAAAAACCAGCGGTAGCGGGTGAAGAAAGCGTTGCAGCGCAGCAGCAGGCGGGGCGAATCGAAATCGTACTGAAAATTGCCCATCTGCCAGCCCTGTGCCAGGGTTTGTGCGATATCAGCAGCGAAAGTATCCGGCGGGAGGGTGTCTGCGTGGACGAAGTAGAGGATTTCGCCGCTGCTCTGCCGGGCACCATAATCCAATTGTGCCCCGCGCCCCTTTTGGGGCGACAAAAGCACTTCCGCGCCAGCTTCCTGTGCTAAGCGGGCCGTATCGTCCTGGCTGCCGCCATCGATTACCAGCAGCTCGGCTAGATGCTCGCCTCCATACCGGGCGATGTGCTCCAGCGTCCTGCTGATATAGCGGGCTTCATTTAAGGTTGGGATAATGACGGATAATTTCATGGGGCCTTTTATTCCTTATCCCCCCTGCTGCGTTCCATCGGCACGCCCACCACGCCAGATTTATCAATGGCCTTGAGCGCGATATCGCGTACTTGCTGACCCGCCTGATCAGTTTTGGTGGACAGGGCAGCAATCAGTTCCTGTTGTTCTTTCACTTTGCCTTCCAGCGATTGGATCATCTGGTCGCGTAGTTTCAGCTCTGCTTCCAGGTCTTTGGTCGTGAGCTTTTGCTGGTATTCGAATTCGCGGCTCAGCCGTTCCTGGACAGCTTTTTCAGCCTGCTGCACCGCGCTATTTAGGCGGGCGTCAAAGCCTTCGCTCTCTTTGCGCAGGCGCTTGAGTTCCTCTTCCTGGGCAGCGACGGCCTGCTCGCGTTCGGCGATGTTTTTCTCGAAGACTATTTTCTTTTCCGCCAGCTCCTTTTCCAGTTTAGCCTTCTGCTCGTTGTAAGCATCCTGTTCATTGCGGCGCTTGAGCTTCAGGTTGTAATCAAAAGCCTCCTGCTCGCGGGCCCAGCGGGTGCGGGTTTCTTCGATTTCGGCATCCAGGGACTGGCGCCGATCGGCAATCTCCTGTTCCAGCTTGCCCTTGGCCTGGCGATGAGCAGCGACGAGCGCTTCCAGGCTTTCTGCTTCGGCTTTAATCTGATGCAGGGTCTGCAATTCCTGCTGCAGCAGGGTGGCACCCTGGCGCAAGGCCTCGTACTTCTGCTGTTCTTCCGCCAGTTTTTCCTCTATCTCATCTAGTTGATCGTTCAGCGCTTTGCGGATCTGCTGCAGGTTGAGCGTGGCGGCACCCTGGGCAGCGCTCTTCGCTTTTTCCAATAGGGATTGCTTCTTCTCCAGCTCCTGCCGCAACACGGTGCTTTCCTTGCGCTCCTGCTTGATCTGCTCCAGCAGTGTCTCGTAGGCTTCCAGGATTTGCGCTTTGGTGCTAGAATTCGTCACTTGTGCCATAAGATGATTAGGTGATAAGGTGATGGAATCTCAGCCAAATGTACAAAAAAGTATGATGTGGATAAATCGCTCCACGTATTTAAGCGCGAATTTAGATACCTAGGATTGCAGCATATTAGACTTGTACTGGGCAGCGGCAGCGGGTAGTGGGGGCGTTTGCCACTCGCCAAGCCAGCTGCCGAGCACCAGGCACAATCAACGGGCGGCTATGCGCTCGCTGATTGCACTGACGGTGGCGCTTGGCCCATGATGCCGCTGGGGCTAGTGCAGTTGGCGGTAGGCAGTTGGCAGTTGGCAGTTGGCAGTTGGCAGTCGCTCAGGGGATATCCCGGACGAGCGCAGCGAGAGCGGGATGGCAGTTGGCCGTTGGCAGTGGGCAGTGGGCAGTCGCTCGGGGGACATCCCGGACGAGCGCAGCGAGAGCGGGAAGGCAGTTGGC
>CAYSPJ010000059.1:0-29959 GCA_964432875.1 uncultured Phaeodactylibacter sp.
GCGAGAACTCAAAAAGCATTATCCAGGAAGCATTTGTGAGTTATCGCGGCGGGCGGGGCGCAACGGAGGAGTGGAAGGAGTGGAAATAGAGAAGTTGAGCAGACCAGCAGGCCGCCTTTAGTCCACATGCTGTTGCAGGAGCAGCGCAGAACAAGCGTTGGCAAAAAGGAAGCGATCGGGATGCGATTCGGTCGACAGGAAGATTTCGCCCCGATCGAGCAGAGAGACCGCTGCTACGGCTTCGCCCTCTGGGTCCTGGAACTCTAGCCCTACGATGCCTAGCGCTTTTAGCGCCCGCCCTTTGTGCCATAGCTCGCGCAAGGGCATGATATAATAAACCTCTTCCCCACGGCGAAGGTAGCCTACGGCTTGCTTAGTATTGGCTTCAACCGCTGAATTGTTGAGGAAAAGCTCCCAGGCTTGTTCTTCGCCATCGAGCAGGATAGCAGCAGAAAAATTGGTTTCACCCCGGCCCAGGATGCCAGTCAGATCGCCCAGGATATTAATCAGGTTATTGGGGTTATCACCCAGCGTGAAGTCCTCTTGGCGCAGTTGAGTGAGGCAGTACACTTCGGAGTTGCGGCCCTGCCCATCTTCTAGTTGGAAGCGCAGCGACTGCTTGCCCCGTACCTGTTCAGCCCAGAACAAGCCCGGGATGCCGCCGCCATGGCTGATTTTGCGCAAAGCGCCGTGGCGTACCGAAGTGGTGCGATAATCGCCAAAAGAAAACTTCTGTTTGATGAGGAAACCGTTGCGCCCTTTCACCGCATAGGCTTCGTGGCCCTGTTGCAGGTTCTGTGTAAGCACTGGTTTTGGGGAGCCGTTGCTGGCCAAGCCATTGAGCGTGAACCCCAGTAGGAGGAGCATGATGCAGGTTTTCATAAGCAAATGGTTTTTCCTCATCAGACTGCTCCACGGCTCCACAGGCCGCAAGCTGCACGTTAAGCAGTTGTTAAAGCTTAGCAATCCGCTCGAGGAACTCCGCTTTCTTATTGCGCGCCACGGGTACGCTATGCCCGTTTTTCATGATGACCTCGCCACCTTCGCCGCGCAGATATTTTTTAATGTGGTCCAAATTGATCAGGTAAGAATGATGGACCCGGAGGAAGCCGGCGGGCACCAGCATCTCCCCCACATCTTTAATCGGTTTGGAGAGCATCATGTTATCGCCGCTCATGAAAAACAGCTTGGTATAGCTGCCTTCGCTCTGGCAGTAAACGATATCTGCCACTTCTACGAAGTGCAAGCCTTCCAGGGTGGACAAAGCTATGGTTTTTGGCGGCTGCCCGGCATTAGCGCGGGTGCGTTCCATGAGTTCGAACTGGCTCCAGTGCGGTACCTGCTGCCGCTCGCGCGCCTTGCGCACTGCCGCGATCAGCTCTTCCGCATCGATGGGCTTGAGCAGGTAGTCCAAGGCGCTTATCTTAATGGCGCGCAAGGCATACTGGTTGTAGGCAGTAGTGAAAACGACCTGGAAATTTATCGGCTGTACCCGCTCCAGCAAATCAAAACCATTGAGGCGGGGCATTTCGATATCCAGGAAGAGCAATTGAGGCGGCTGCTGGCGAATGGCTTCCGCTGCTTTCTGCGGATCGTTAAACTCTGCCACGACCTCTACCTGGGGGCAGTGCTTGGCCAAAAGAGCGGAGAGTAATTCCGTACAGTAAAGTTCGTCGTCAACAATCATGGTTTTCATCGGCAGCAGCAGTTTATGGTGGATTAGTGTATAGGCAGGGAAAGGGTCACTTTCGTACCCAGCCCACGGCCCTGGGCATCTTTCAGGTCATCGATGCTCACCTCGGCTTGAGCATCGTAGATCTCATTGATAAGGTGGATGCGTTCAGCAGTCACTTTCATACCATGAGATTTGTGCACCGTGGCAGATTTGCTCTTCAATTGTTTGGCCATCTCCCGGCCGATGCCGTTATCCTCAACCTCTAGCACCAGCCTGCCTTCGCGGGCAAAGGCACGGACCCATAAGCGGCAGTCCTCACTTTCTTTGTGCATCAGGCCATGCCAGATGGCGTTCTCGACATAAGGCTGGAGTAGCATCGGCGGCAGCTCGATGCCATTGATATCCAATTCGGGGTTGATTTCGATAGCGTAGGTAAAGCGGCCGACAAAGCGCATGGCTTCCAGCTCGATGTACAAGCGCAGGGCTTCCAGTTCATCGCGCAGGGAGACCAGCTCGCTGCGCGAGTTGTCTAGCACCAGGCGGATGAGGCGGGAAAATTTGGCCAAGTAAGCCGAAGCCGCATCCGGTTCGTTGCGCTGGATGAAACGGTTGATGGAATTGAGGCAGTTGAATAGGAAATGTGGGTTCATCTGCGAGCGCAGGGCGGCCATCTCTACTTCTGCTAGTTTTTTGTTAAATTCTGCTTTCATTTGTTCTGCTCTTCTGATTTGTTGGGCGCGCAAGCGATAAGTGCCATAAGCTAAACCCAACAACAAAGCTGTTGTCAGTGCGATAAACCACCAAGTGCGCCAGAAAGGAGGCAGTACGATGATATCGAGCGTTTTTTCAGCACTACTCCAGACGCCATCCTTGTTCCTCGCTTTTAGACAAAATTTATAGCGCCCGGGTGGCAGTTTGGTATAATTAGCTGAACGTTGTGCCCCTGCTTCCAACCAATCTTCGTCCAATCCATCCAATTTATAGAAGTAGGTATTCTCCTCTGGGAGCGTGAAATTCAAGGCTACGTATTCGATGGAAAAGAAATTTTCGAAATGCTTCAAGCGCACTTCCTTCCAGAAATCAACGGTCAGGCTATCTAAGCGGCGCTCCTGGCCCGCTACTTTAAAAGCCGTCAGTACCAGCCGTGGTGGCCGCCCATCGCGGGGTATGCTATCAGGATGGAAACGGATGAAACCTTTTTTAGTGCCAGAAAAAACCTCTCCGGCAGAGTTGGTGGCGAAGCCATCAAGGGCAGCGTCGAGCTTGAGGCCATGGCGTTCATCGTAGTTGATAATCTCCATAGTTTTGGGGTCCACGCTGGTAATGCCGTTGCCCGTGGCCAGCCACAACCGGCCTTTTCGATCCTGGTTCATCCCTTCCAGCAAAGTGTTGGCAAGGCCGTCGGCCCGAGTCAACAGCCGGGTTTCTCCACTTGGGCTTAGGCGCACCAAGCCCTTAGGCGTAGCGATCCAAAGGTTATCTTCCGCATCTGATTCAATGCCAGTGACATCGTGAATGGAAATCATCTCCCCATCAATGAGCAGCTTTTCATAATGCGTCCATTTACCCGTGGCGATATCGATGCCATAGGCTCCTTCAGCACGGGTGCCGACCCAGATCTTCTGCCGCTTGCGGTCAGCCGAGAGGCAAATGACTGCCTTGGGCGGCTTCATGCCAGCCGGGGGGTTGATGTAAACCATTTCCCCGCTTTTTCGACTATAATGGAGCAGCCCGGCCCTCCACTTTCCAATCCACAAATCGCCCTGGGCATCTTCTTCGATATCAAAGGTGGCGCGGTCATTTACGCCCGGGGGCAAAGGGGGCATCTCCAGCGCCAATAAGCGGCGAGCAGCCAAATCAGCCTGATAAACACGCCCATTAGCCAATAACCAGGTCAAGCCCTTGCTGTCGCGAAAAATGCGCGTCACCGAATTCTCGATGGCCGGATAGAACTCGCGGGTGATGTCTTTGGACTTCCCGCTCTGCGGGTCGTAACGGAAAATCATGGCCGTGTAAAAGGAGGTAATGTAATACCTGCCATCCTCCGGGTTTTCGAAGATGTCAAAAACCGAATTGTCATAGTCGTATTCGGGATGCTCCTCTAGAAGGACGTGGCGGAAGCCCTGGAGGCGGGGATCCATCTTGACCAGGCCGGCGGTAGTACCCACCCATAAAATGCTGTCTTGATCACAGATTGAAGTAGTGATGCTGCCTTGGGGAAAGGAATAAACATCATCAGGGACGTGCGATGCCAGGACGATTTTGTCTTTCTCGGGATAAAGGATACCAGGAAAATTCGCCCATACGGCCCCATCAGGCAGCAGCGCCACATCTATGCTGTTGTTGATAAAGCCAACTGGCACCGCCGGCCAATTGCGGATGGCACCATTGCGCAAGTCGTAGGAAAACAAGCCTTGGCTAAAGTTCGTGAACCACAAACTTTCCCGTCGCTGGTCATAGCTTACCGGCCCGGGCCCAAACTCCCAGTCGAAACCTTCCAATGAATGATAAACAAACTCCTTGCGTTCCAAATGAAAACTGAAGAGCCCGTAGAAACTGCTAACCCAGGCTTCGTTTTCCGACTTATAAGTGACCGCCGCAAGCGTGTTATGAGGGCGTTTCCTTGCATCCCTCGGCTGAAGCTCAATTGGCACATCCGGGGCTGTAAACCGCTCGTATTGCAGGCTGCCCGGGGGAAACAATAGCAAGTAAGGGGCATTGATCGCGACGGCTACCTGCCCTTGTGGCCCGATAAATATGCCGCAGTTGTTGCCAAAAAACCAATCGCTGGGCTCGTCCGGCTTAGGTGGCACGAAGGTAAACGCATCGCGGGCCGGGTCATATATATCTATGCCCCGATTGTGCGCAATCCAGATGCGTCCGTCAGGGCCTTCTGCCAACGCCGCAATCGCTTCTCCACTGATGCTGTTGGTGCCCGGAGCATCGGGTAGGAATACTTTGAAATCATAGCCAT
Organism: uncultured Phaeodactylibacter sp.; assembly: GCA_964432875.1. Taxonomy (GTDB): domain Bacteria; phylum Bacteroidota; class Bacteroidia; order Chitinophagales; family Saprospiraceae; genus JACJYE01. The sequence goes on from CAYSPJ010000059.1 coordinate 4,650, forward strand.
CAAAGCGGTTCAGCCCGTTGGCAGTACCCACCCAAAGGAAGCCCCGGCTGTCGCGCAGCAGTACGCGCACCTCATTATGTGACAGGCCGCTGCGGGTGGTAAAGCGCTCAAAATGAAAATCCTTTTGTGCAAACAAGCCCAAGCAGTGCCCAATCCCTAAAATCAAGAATATTAACTGGCGCATAGATTTACAAATAAAAGCTAAAATTAAGCCCGCTATGCCTATTCTCATTATGAAAATTTATAGTTAGCAGGTTTGGCTTTATAATTGGCCGAACTAGCACGAAAGATACCAAAAAAATCAGGCCCAGGCTGCAACCCCTTTTGCTGGCCTGTTGTCCAAAGGGAAAAAGCTACCCTTAAACACCCTAAGCGATGAATACCCACCAAATGAAAACATTCCTCTTGCTAACCGGCAGCCTGGCCATCTATCTGATGGCAGGCACCGGCTGCAAAGACGAACAGGAACTCGTCGACCCTTGCTTTGGTATCAACTGCACCAACGGGCAGTGTATTGACGGGGCTTGCCGCTGCGATTATGGCTTCACCGGCACCGATTGTTCAGAAGAGCTCATCCCCAAATGGATCGGGGTGGACACCGTAGTGCTCACTGGCATGTTCAATGCCTGCAATGATTGGGATCAAGAGGATGGCCTGCTCGTCAATGATGCCGACGTCTATATCCGCATTCTGTGCCAGGGACAGGAGCTCTACAACACCAAGGGGCGGGCAATTGAAAATACCAGTTGCGCTCATGGCTGCCTCTACCCCACCCTACTGATTATCAAGCAGCTCACCATGCCCCATACGCTCGAGATTTACGATGCCGACGAAGGAGATGTGGACCAGCTCATTGGCAGCGTTGAATTCACGCCCTGGCAGGCGCTCCAGGGGTGGAAATTCCCCAATCGCACCCTGGCATTCCACCGCCCCCAAAGCTGCACAATCGGCTTAAACAGCAACTATATCCCCGTGAGCCTGGTATTCGAAGGCATCTTCTATGTATTTTGATTTATGCACCTAAGGGGTTTTGCCTTTCACAGCCTTTGATAAAGTGCTGGCATGCCTTGATAAACAGCTACCGACACTAACCAATGGATTTTTAATGATAAGTTGCGCCGGCCATTTGCTTTGCAGTGCCGGCGCTCTTTGATTAGACTTGTTGCGATGGGAACCACGACAATAATCCTTCTATTCTGAGGCACTGAAAAAAGGCGAGCGCGGCAATGAAATTCCTCCTAACTTGCGCCTCTTAATTCAATACCGATGCCAGTACAGCTATCGCCCCGCTTCCTCATTATCGTTTCTTTTGCTGCCATCTATTTCATCTGGGGCAGCACCTACTTATTCAACTACTTTGCCATTCAGGACATCCCGCCCTTCCTCATGGCCGGCAGCCGCTTTCTAACTGCGGGCGGCTTGCTCTATGCCATCACCTGGCTTGCTGGCACTCCCCACCCTACCGGGCGGCAGTGGCTGGAGGCTACGCGCATGGGCTTCCTCTTCCTTTCAGTTGGTACAGGGGGTACCGTCTGGGCAGAGCAATACGTAGATACGGGGATAGCCGCCCTCCTTGTATCGCTGCAGCCGCTCATGGTGGTGGCGATGATGTGGCTACTACAGGGCAAGCGCCCGGGCGGCAAGGTAGTCATGGGAGTCGCCCTGGGCATCTTGGGCATGGTTTTCCTGATTGGACAACAGCGCTTCGTCACCAATACCAATACCCTCATCGGCATGATGGTCATTGGGATAAGCCTGACGAGCTGGAGCTATGGCTCCGTCACGGTAAGCAAAGCTGACCTGCCCCAAAACCGCCTGCAAAGCGCTGCCATGCAGATGCTCGGTGGTGGCGCAGTACTGTTGTTCCTGGCTTTGCTGAACGGAGACTACAGCACCTTCAGCTTTGCTGCGCTCAGCCTCAAGGCAGGCTTGTCCTGGATTATCCTGGTCGTGTTCGGCTCGCTGATTGCTTTTTCCGCCTTTACTTACCTGCTGCAAAACGTCAGCCCTGATAAAGTGGCCACCTCCAATTACGTCAACCCCGTAGTGGCGATGTTCCTGGGCTGGGCCTTCAACAACGAGCTGATCAACGGGCAGTCGATCATCGCTGCGGGCCTCATGCTGGCTGGCGTATTCCTGATGAATTCGCGGATGCAAATCAAGCGGAAGCCGCCGACTTCCGGGCAAGGTACATTTGAAAGCCCCCCTCCTCGGCTCCGCTGGCTAAAAGCCTATCATCGCGCTGCAAAATATTAAAGGCTTGCCTAGCGGCAAGCTGTTGCCGCAACCTATCCCTTTGCTCAGGTGCCCGGAGCCCTGTACAACTGTTCTGCCGTTTTCATTGCTGGCCGCATCTCAAGATGGCTCATGCAAAAGGCGCTGCCCGGTATACCGGGCAGCGCCTTTTTGCTCGACCAAACCAAGGGTTTGGGCTTATTCTTCCTCTTCGGCAGCAACTGTAGTAGCAGCAGCGGCAGTGGCAGCCGTAGCGGCACCAGCAGCAGCAGCACCTTTGCCAGAGCCACCCCGGCGGCGGCGGCGGCCTGCTTTGCTACCACCTTCTTCCTGCTTGGTGCCAGCCTGGTATATCTCGTTGAAGTCAACAAACTCGATCATCGCCATTTCGGAGGCATCGCTGCGGCGGAAGCCTGTCTTGATGACGCGGACGTAGCCCCCCGGGCGATCGCCGATTTTTGCGGCTACCGTGCTGAACAACTCTGTAACTGCATCCTTGTTCTGCAGGTAGCTGAAGGCTACGCGGCGCGAGTGGGTAGTGTTTTCCCGGGACTTGGTCACCAGCGGCTCGATGAAAGTACGCAAGGCCTTGGCCTTGGCTAAGGTGGTGTTGATACGCTTGTGGGTAATCAGCGCAATAGCCAGGTTGCGCAGCAGCGCTTTGCGGTGGGAGGCGGTACGCCCCAAGTGGTTGACTTTGTTACCGTGTCTCATTTTAAAATTAATGTTTACTTCGCAACACCCCTTTTCAACGCGCTCCTTAAACGGGGCGCCGAGCCGCAGGCAGGCTCTTAGATGGGAAAGGCGGTTATTGCAGGTTTAAAAAAATAGGGCGGTCTGCCCTGCCTACTTTAAGGATGAAATGCCTGTCAGCAAATTGCGCCGACAGGCATTTCCATCTATTGTTCGATCTACTCTTCGTCCAGCTTGTACTTTGACAGGTCCATCCCGAAGGTCAGGCCCTTGTCTTGGAGTAGCTCTTCAATTTCGACCAGCGATTTTTTGCCGAAGTTGCGGAACTTGAGCAGTTCGTGGGTATCATAGCGCACCAACTCAGAAAGAGAGTTGATCTTCGCTGCCTTGAGGCAGTTGTAAGCGCGCACCGACAAATCGAGGTCTTCCAAAGAAGTTTTGAGCAGCTTGCGCATGTGCAAGATGTGCTCATCCACGATGTTTTCTTCACGCCCGCCCACATCTTCGAAGGAGATATTTTCATCGGTAATCAGCATCAAGTGCTGAATCATGATGCGGGAAGCTTCTTTGATGGCCTCTTCCGGGTGGATTGTGCCGTCAGTCTTTACGTCTATGGTGAGCTTTTCGTAATCGATACGCTGGCCTACACGCGTATTTTCAACGCGGTAAGACACATTTTTGATAGGCGTATAGATTGCGTCTACTGGAATAACACCGATTGGGGCATCCTTAGGCAGGTTCTCATCAGCTGGTACATAGCCGCGGCCTTTGGTGATAGTCAGCTCCAGTTCCAAGGTCACGAAGGGTTCCATTTGGCAGATCAACAGGTCCGGGTTCATCACTTTGAACACATTGGTATGCTCTTCAATGAAACCAGCGCGGAACTCTTCCTTACCATTGATAGTCAGATAAATCTTTTCGCTGCTGATGTCTTCATCGCTGATCAGTTGCCGCAGGCGGACCTGCTTGAGGTTCAGGATGATTTCAACGACATCTTCCACTACGCCACGGATGGTGGCAAACTCATGATCTACCCCTGCTATGCGTACAGCAGAAATAGCAAAGCCTTCCAGAGAGGAAAGCAGGATCCTGCGGAGCGAGTTGCCCACAGTCTGACCGAAACCCGGCTCGAGTGGTTTGAATTCAAAAAGCCCTTCGAAGTCATTGGCTTTTTGCATTACAATCTTATCGGGCTTCTGGAAATTTAGGATACTCATATATTGGCTTATATTCTTTGAAAGGAAATAAATTACCGGTAACTCATAACTTCCTTAACACACTTTTTGACGACTCGCGGCTTTCGTCAAAGCCATGTCGTATTACTGCTGTAGCGTCATTTCGCCGAGGGGAAGGCCCCTTAATATAAAAACGCTTTGGCAGCCTGCGCGCATTAGGCTGCCAAAGCGGCTTGCTTATTTAGAGTACAATTCAACGATCAGCTGTTCGTTGATTTTTTCCGGGATGCTTTCCCGTTCGGGGTAAGACACGAAGGTACCCTGCATCTTGTCCGGGTTGAATTCCAACCAGTTGAACTTGCGTACCTCCGACTTGCCTCCAACGTTCTCCCTGACCACTTGCAAGCCCTGGGACTTGCCGCGCACCCCAATCACATCACCTGGACGGAGCTGGAAAGAGGGCACATTCGTCACGATACCATTGACCGTGATATGGCGGTGAGAGACCAGCTGGCGGGCAGCGCGGCGGGTGGGGGCAATGCCTAAACGGAAGACCGTATTGTCCAAGCGGGCTTCCAGCAATTGCAACAGCACTTCGCCAGTCACACCAGATTTGCTGGTGGCTTTCTCGAAGAGGTTGCGGAACTGCCGCTCAAGCACACCATAGGTGTATTTGGCCTTTTGCTTTTCCATCAACTGCAAGGCATAATCCGATTTTTGGCGGCGCCGGCGGGTATTGCCATGCTGCCCCGGAGGGTATTTCTTGCGTTCGAAACTCTTGTCAAAGCCGAAGATCGGCTCGCCGAATGCTCTTGCTTTTTTTGTCGTTGGGCCTGTATATCTCGCCATCTCGATAATTCGTTTTCTATTAATTAAACCCTTCTGCGCTTGGGTGGGCGGCAACCGTTGTGTGGCACCGGAGTCACGTCCTTGATACGCGTTACTTTAATACCTGATCCGTCAATAGCCCGGATAGCCGCTTCGCGGCCGGAACCGGGGCCCTTCACGTAAACCTCCGCAACACGCACCCCCGCTTCATAAGCAATACGAGAAGCCTCATTGGCTGCTACCTGAGCGGCATAAGGCGTATTCTTCTTAGAGCCGCGGAAACCTGCTTTGCCGGCTGAAGACCAGGAGATCACCTGCCCCTTCTTGTTGGTCATGGACACGATGATGTTGTTGAAGGTAGCCTTGATAAAGACCAAGCCCTCCGGCTCAACTTTTACGTTCCTCTTCTTGACTTTTTTTGTTGATACTTTTCCTTTAGCCATTTGTTGGAATGGTTTTATGCAATTTTTATGCGGCTACAGCGGATGGCAGCCCTGATAAGCCCCATCGTATAGCACAACTCAGAATTACTTCGTTGCCTTCTTCTTGTTGGCCACTGTCTTACGCTTACCTTTACGCGTACGGGCGTTGGTACGCGTACGCTGGCCGCGCAAAGGCAAGCCCTTGCGATGGCGCAAGCCGCGGTAGCAGCCGATATCCATCAGGCGCTTGATGTTCAGTTGTACTTCTGAACGCAATTCGCCCTCCACTTTGAATTCATTGGTAATGATGCCGGAAATCTCGCGGACGTTCTCATCGGTCCAGTCCTGGACTTTGACGTCTTCGCTGATACCTGCCCTATCCAGGATTTTCTCAGCAGCAGAGCGCCCAATTCCATAAATGTACGTCAAGCTGATGACGCCGCGCTTGTTCCTAGGCAAATCTACACCTACTATACGAGCCATTTTTACCTGATTGATTTTGTCGTTAAATCACAACTGCACAAGGCTTAACCTTGGCGCTGCTTGAACTTCGGGGTCTTTTTATTGACAATGTATATCTTGCCTTTGCGCTTGACGATCTTGCAATCGACTGAGCGCTTCTTTACGGATGTCCGGACTTTCATGGCTATGCTTGTTTTTTCGAATAAAAAGTTGATCTCAATCTGATTCCTTTACTTATAGCGATAGATGATGCGGCCGCGGCTTAAATCGTAGGGAGACATCTCTACCGAGACCTTATCGCCCGGAAGTATCCGGATGTAATTCATGCGCATCTTCCCTGAAATGGTCGCCACGATTTGGTGATCATTTTCCAAGCGCACACGAAACATGGCGTTTGATAAGGCTTCCTCTATAATACCATCCTGTTTTATCAGGTTCTTTTTTGACATAGTCGAATTTTCGGAGTGCAAAGATATGAAGAAACTAATGAATTTTTCAACTCATGGGCATAAAAAATCTCATTTCTTCGCACAAAAAACAACAGCTAGCAGACACGCCCATCTAACAATCTGTTTTTAAAGCAATTACATATATCTAAGCCGCTTGAGTTTTGAGCTCCACTTCCTGGACATGCTCATTTTTGCGGATAGCTTCCTCGATGATAGTGTGGTCAGAAAGCAATTCTGTACCGTTTTTACGGACGGCGATGGTGTGTTCGTAATGAGCCGAGGGCTTACCATCCTTGGAAAAAATCGTCCAGCCATCTGGTGAGGTGACCACTTCCTTTCTGCCAAGGTTCACCATCGGTTCAATGGCGATGACTAAGCCATCTTTCAAGATTTGCCCGCGCCCACGCTTGCCGAAATTTGGCACCTCCGGCTCTTCATGCAATTCTCTGCCTAAGCCATGCCCGACCAGATCGCGCACTACGCCATAACCGTGTTCCCGCTCTACGTAATTTTGAACCGCGAAGCCAATATCCCCAATCCTATTGCCAACCACGGCCACGTCGATGGCTCGGTAGAGCGAAGCATTGGTGACTTGACACAGCTTAGAAACTTCCTCTTTGACTTCTCCCAGCAGGAAAGTGTAGGCAGAGTCTCCATGGAAGCCTTTATAGAAGGCGCCACAATCCACTGAAACGATATCGCCCTCTTTGAATATCTGATTTGCCGTCGGGATGCCGTGAACGACATCTTGATTTACAGAAACACAAAGCGAAGCCGGGAACCCTTGATAACCTTTGAACGAAGGCACCGCACCGTAATCGCGGATAATCTCTTCTGCTTCCCGATCAATCTGCAAGCCGCTGATGCCCGGACGAATCACACTGGCTACATGCGCCAGGACTTTACATACCAGCAAGCAGCTTTCTCTGATGCGCTCGATTTCTTCGTCGGTCTTGTAAATAATCATTCCTACAACCAGTTAATCTTTTCTAAGAACGGTACAAGTTCGCTGATGGTTTTATACCGCTGCTTTCTGATAATCGGGGCAAAGCAGCTAAAAATTAGCGCTAAACACCTCCTACCTCTTTCAATGCCGTACCGCCCCGTTGCATGGATGGCCCCGGGGCGGCACGATCAGTTAGTATAGAAAGCTCTTCCGCCGTATTAAAATTGAGGCGGTAAGGCTAAGGTAATTACATATTGGCACCGATGCCCTGAACCCGGCTACGCCCCTGGAGCCTTCCCGATTTGACCAGCCCATCATAACGGCGCATGAGCAAATGGCTTTCAATCTGCTGCAGGGTATCCAAGACCACCGCAACGAGGATGAGCAAGGAAGTGCCGCCAAAGAACATGGCAAAGGCGATGTTGACCCCAAAAGCGACGGCAAAAGCCGGCAAGATGGAAATGAAACCCAGGAAAATAGAGCCGGGCAAAGTAATGCGCGTCGTTACCGCATCGATGAAATCTGCCGTCGGTTTGCCGGGCTTGATGCCAGGGATGAAAGCATTTTGGCGCTTCAGGTATTCGGCGTACTGCTGTGGGTTGACGAGCAGTGCAGTATAAACGTAGGTAAACAGTACCACCAAAAGGAAGTAGATGATATTGTAGGGTGCGGAGGTGAAATCGTTCAACGCTCGCAGGATAGGGTTCGCCGCCAGGTCACCGCCGTCGCCAGCTACGAACTGTGCCAGAGTGGCAGGCAGGAACATCAATGCCTGTGCAAAGATGATAGGCATAACCCCCGCAGCGTTGACTTTCAGCGGGATATAATCGCGCACACCAGCAGCCGGCATGGCGTTGGCACCGCGGCCAACCATGCGCTTAGCAAACTGGATGGGTATTTTACGCACCCCTTGCACAATGAGTATGGTAGCCATCACCACTGCATACAAAGCGGCCATTTCGATGACGAAAATAATCAAACCGCTATTGGACAACTGCGCCTGGAATTCGAAGATCAATGACTGCGGCAGGGTGGCGATGATGCCGACCGTGATCAAGAGCGATACACCATTGCCAATACCGCGGTCGGTGATGCGCTCGCCGAGCCACATGGCGAAAATCGTACCCGTACACAAGATGATGATATTGGAAACCCAGAAGATACCCAGTGGGATTTGTGGGTCAACCGCGCCCATGCTGTTGATGTAGGTCAGGTAGCCGCCGCCTTGTACCAAGGTAATAGCCACAGTAAGCAAGCGGGTGATCTGATTGAGCTTTTTACGGCCTGATTCACCCTCTTTCTGCTGCAGGCGCTGGAAGTATGGCACGGCAAACCCCAAGAGCTGGATGATAATGGAGGCGGTGATGTAAGGCATGATGCCGAGGGCAAAGATTGCCGCGTTGTTGAACGCCCCACCAGTGAAGATGTTGATCAAGCCCAACAGGTCAGTTGGCGCACCGTCACCACCACTGGAAGCTTTCAGCACTGAAGGGATAACCCCTGGCAGCACCACGAAAGAGCCCGCGCGGAATACGAACAACATCCCCAAGGTGAACAAGATGCGGTTGCGCAGTTCCTTGATCTTCCAGATATTCTGAAGTGTAGTAATAAGCTTTTTCATCTACAATGAATTTGATGCCTTTCAGGCAAACCAGGCTTCTTTTCACTAGAAAAGAGGGACCTGCTCTTCCCTTCAATTGTGGGCATTACTGCCCGTGTTCATCATTCCTATGGCTCTGCTATGCCAAGGCTGCCGTACCGCCTTGCTTTTCGATTGCTGCTTTGGCAGCCTCAGAAAACGCATGTGCTTGCACATCAAGCTTCGTTTTCAGTTCGCCATTACCCAGCACCTTGACCTTGTCATTTTTGCTAATGATGCCATTAGCGATCAAAGCTTCGAGGTTTACGGTATCGAGCTGGTACTTTTCTGAAATCAGTTGCAGCCTGGACAGGTTAATCGGCACATAAGCGACCCGGTTGGGGTTTTTGAAGCCGACTTTGGGCAAGCGCATCTGGATAGGCATCTGCCCACCTTCGAAGTTGCGCTTTTCCTTGTGGCCAGAGCGCGATTTATCACCTTTATGGCCCCGGGTTGCGGTGCGCCCATGGCCAGAGCCGATACCCCGGGCAATGCGCTTGCGCTTCTTGACCGAACCGGATGCAGGCTTTAAGTTATGCAATTCCATTATTACGAATTTAATTTATTCAGCCTGAAAATTAGTTCATTTCTTCGACATCCACCAGGTGGCGGATTTTAGCGACCATGCCCAGAATCTGGGGGGTTGCCTCGTGTATGACCGTCTGGTTCATCTTTCTGATGCCCAGGGCTATGATTGTATCTTTCTGCCTCTTGGGGCGGTCAATGACACTTTTGACTTGGGTTATCTTTACCTTGCCCATCACTTTTCAGGTTTGTAAAGCAGGTTGCTGCCCGCTTAGGTTATCCGTTAAACAGTTTTTCCATTGAAATATTGCGCTGCCGGGATACCTCTATCGGGGTCCTCAGCTTGGAGAGGGCATCAATGGTAGCTTTAACGACGTTGTGCGGGTTGGAAGACCCCATAGACTTTGCCAAAACGTTGTGTATGCCCGCGATATCCAGTACGGCGCGCATCGCACCGCCGGCAATTACGCCGGTACCATCAGAAGCCGGCTTGATCAGCACCCGGCCAGCGCCGAATTTGCCTTTCTGCTCGTGCGGTATGGTGCCCTTGTGCAGGGGTATGCGGATGAGGTTCTTCTTAGCGTCATCCACTGCTTTGGCAATCGCCTCCGATACGTCGCGTGCTTTGCCCAGGCCGTGGCCCACCGCACCTTGGCCGTCTCCAACCACGACGATGGCAGCGAAGCTGAACGTGCGCCCGCCCTTAGTCACTTTGGCCACCCGGTTGAGGTTAACCAGTTTTTCCTTCAGTTCGGTTTCAGCAGGCTTCACCCTGCTGGTGGTGGTGGTGCTTTTATTAGCCATTATTACTCAGTGTTGTATTGTATTTTTTTAGAAATTGAGGCCTCCTTCACGAGCGCCTTCAGCCAGGGCTTTAACCCGCCCGTGATACAAATAGCCGCCACGGTCAAAAACCACGGTTTCGATATTCTCCTCTTTTGCGCGTTCAGCCAACAGCTTGCCGACTGCCTTTGCTTGTTCGATGCGGGTGACATCTTTAGGGATGCTCGCTTCAGCAGATGAAGCTGAAATCAAGGTATGCCCTTGGAGGTCATCAATCACCTGGCAATAGATAGAGCGGTTGCTGCGGTATACGCTCAGGCGAGGGCGATCGACCGTGCCTTTGATCTTCTTGCGCACCCGCAAGTGTATCCTATGCCTTCTTCCTTCTTTGCTAAATTTCATTGTCTTTCCGGTTTTACCTTAGTGTAGGGGTGGTGGCCCAAACCCAAGGTGCGAAATATGTATGACTTTAAATTTATATCCTGTGCTCTGGTTAAGGCTTGAAAGCCTTAACCAAAGCCACATAGCTTTATTTGCCCGAGGTTTTGCCTGCTTTCTTGCGCACGACTTCGCCCACGTAGCGCACCCCTTTGCCTTTGTAAGGCTCTGGCTTGCGGAAGGAGCGGATTTTAGCAGCGATTTGCCCCAGCAGTTGCTTGTCGATCGCTTCCAAGCGGATGTAGGGGAGCTTACCCTTTTCCATAGCGGTAGTGACCGCTATCTCATCCGGCAAAGCAAACATAATCGGGTGAGAATAACCCAGGGTCAATTCGAGCAAGCGCCCTGTGTTCGTCACGCGATAACCGACCCCCACCAGCTCCAGTTCTTTGACGAAGCCGTTAGTCACGCCGACCACCATATTGTTGATCAATGAGCGGTACAAGCCGTGCATAGCACGATGGCGCTGCTGCTCTGTTGGCCGCTGCAGGGTTAGCACGCCGTCTTCCAGCTTGACCTCCAGGTCCGGGTCGATTTGCTGAGACAGTTCGCCTTTGGGCCCTTTTACAGTGACCAGGTTCCCTTTGCTTATTTCGATTGCTACTCCTTGGGGCAGCTCAATCGGGGATTTTCCTATCCTTGACATGTTAAAACGAGTTTTCGAGCTTACAAAAGCGATTAATAAACATAGCAAAGCAGCTCGCCGCCCACATTGTGCTCTCTAGCCTGCTTATCGGTCATTACCCCACGAGAGGTAGAGACGATGCAAATGCCTAGCCCATTGATGATGCGGGGGATTTCCCCTGCTTTAGCATACTGGCGCAAGCCTGGCTTGCTGATCCGTCCCAACTCGCGGATGACGGGGCGCTTGCTCAAAGGGTCGTACTTCAGCGCGATTTTGATGACTGCCTGGCCGTGGCCATCGCTTTCCTCAAACTTGTACTTCAGTATGTAGCCTTGGTTGTAGAGGATTTCCGTGATGTGCTTCTTCAGTTTGGAAGAAGGGATTTCCACTACCCGGTGCCCCGCTTGCTGCGCATTGCGGATTCGCGTCAGATAATCTGCTATAGGATCTGTAACTGCCATTTTCTTAAAGTTGTTATAAGGCGTTGGAGGCGGCAAAGCCCCCAAAACAAGTTTCTGATTTACGTTTACCAGCTAGCCTTTGTTATCCCTGGTATTTTGCCGTCCAAAGCCATTTCGCGGAACTTCACCCGGCACAGGCCAAAATGCCTCATGTAGCCTTTAGGGCGGCCAGTGAGCTTACACCGGTTGTGCAAGCGGATCGGGTTGGAATTCAGCGGCAGCTTGTCTAGTTCTTCCCAGCGCCCTTCTTCCTTGAGCTGCTTGCGCTTGGCCGCATACTTGGCGACCATCTTTTCCCTCTTTCTCTCCCGAGCAATTACGGATTTCTTTGCCATTACGTTCAGGTATATTGCGGTTAATAATTCCTAGTTGGTGCGTTGTTGGTTCTTGAAAGGCAAGCCCAGCATTTTCAAGAGCGCGAGCGCCTCGGCATCGGTCTTGGCAGTGGTCACGAAAGTGATATCCATGCCCGTGATGCGGGAAACCTTGTCGATGTCAATCTCCGGGAAAACAATCTGCTCAGTGATGCCCATGGAGTAATTGCCACGGCCGTCAAAGCTCTTGTCGTTGATGCCGCGAAAGTCGCGCACCCGAGGAAGAGCTACCGTGACCAGGCGGTCCAGGAACTCATACATGCGTATATCGCGCAGCGTGACGCGGGCACCGATCGGCATGCCTTCCCGCAGCTTGAAGTTCGAAACGGACTTCTTGGCCTTAGTAGGTACGGCACGCTGGCCAGCGACGATGGATATCTCCTCGATGGCATTCTCCACCAGTTTCTTATCCTGGGTAGCTTCGCCTACGCCCTGGTTGATACAGATTTTCACCAAACGGGGCACTTGCATCACTGTCTTGTACTGGAACTGCTCCATCAGTGCTGGTGCTACCTCTTCGTGGTATTTCTTCTTAAGTCTGGGTAGATAACTCATTACTTAATGATTTCGCCGGATTTTTTAGAATAACGTACAATCTTGCCATCTTCCGCCTGCTTGCGGCCCACACGGGTAGGCTCACCGGTTTTCGGGTCCACCAGCATGAGGTTAGAGATGTGGATGGGCAGCGGCACCTCGTTGATCCCGCCCGGGTTGTCTTGTGTGGCCTTGGTATGCTTCTTGGCCATGTTGACCTGGTCGACGATTGCCCGGTTGCGGTCGGGCAATACTTCCAGCACTTCGCGCACCTTGTCACGGTCTTTATAAGACCCGGAGATCACAACGACTTTATCTCCTTTCTTGATCTTCAGCTTAGGAGTGAACCGCTTCTGAATATTAGCTTTCTTTTTCATTATATGTCGAATTAAATCGCTTCGAGTAATGGCGTGAACGATAAGCTATCCCTCTTAAAGCACCTCGGGCGCCAAAGATACGATACGCATGTAATCGCGTTCGCGAAGTTCGCGGGCGACTGGCCCGAAAATACGAGTTCCTCTCGGCTCGTCAGCGTTGTTGAGCAATACGACCGCGTTGTCATCAAAGCGGATGTAAGACCCATCGCGGCGGCGGATTTCTTTTTTCGTGCGCACGACAACCGCTTTTGATACGCTGCCTTTTTTGATACCACCGGGGCTAGCATCCTTGACGGTGACCACGATCTTGTCGCCAATGGAGGCATAGCGGCGCTTTGAACCTCCCAAAACGCGGATACAGAGCACTTCTTTCGCTCCGCTATTGTCCGCAACCCTTAGCCTGGACTCTTGCTGGATCATTATTCTAAAGTTTAAGGTTGTTTTGGTTTGCGGCTAGGAGCAGGCTGGCTGCCCAATGGCCTTCAAACACAACAGTAATTTACTTCGCCCGCTCGACAATCTCAACGAGCCTCCAACGCTTGAGCTTGCTCAATGGGCGGGTTTCCATGATGCGCACGACATCGCCGATATTGCACTCGTTTTTTTCGTCATGAGCCATGAACTTATTGCTTCGCTTGATGAACTTCCCGTATATCGGGTGCCGAAGCTTTCGCTCAACCGAAACGGCGATGGTCTTATCCATCTTGTTGCTCGTAACCACGCCAACGCGCTGCTTTCTGAGATTTCTTTCTTCTGTCATAATTGTGTTCGGTTATTGAAACCTAACGTTAAATTTTTGCTATTTCCGGCGCCTCCTGGATCTGATTTTGGACCGGCTTGCCAGTTCTTCTGCTGATAGCGTAGCCAACTCACGGCGGCGGATTTCCGACTTCAGGCGGGCGATATCGCGCCGCACTTCCCGCAACACCAAGGGGTTATCCAAGCCCTTGATCGCATGGTCGAACCTCAGCTTTTGGTATTGTACTTCCGTAGTTTGCAGCTCGCTTTCCAGGTCGGCTTCAGAATAATCCTGAAGTTCCAAAAATTTCTTGCTTGCCATTGTATATATAGGTTAAAAAACGATCAAATGGTTATTCTGCATAGTCATGGCGCATGACGAACCTGGTGAGCACCGGCAGTTTTTGAGCTGCCAGGCGCAGGGCCTCCTCTGCAGTAGCCCGGGGTACGCCATCGATTTCAAACATCACGCAGCCTGGCTTAACCACTGCCACCCAATGATCCAGGGCACCTTTACCTTTACCCATACGCACTTCCTGTGGCTTAGCCGTAATCGGCTTATCAGGGAATATCCGGATCCATACTTTGCCTTCGCGTTTCATGTAGCGCGTCATGGCAATACGAGCAGCTTCTATCTGGCGGTTCGTCAGCCGCCCGGCTGTGAGAGACTTCAAGCCGAAGGCACCAAAGTCGATGCTACTACCTTTGTAGGCAAGGCCTTTGTTTCTGCCCTTTTGCTGCTTCCGGTATTTTGTCCTTTTTGGCTGTAACATTGCTATGTAAATTTAGTACTTCTGTAGTCAAAAATAGAGCCGTTTTCAGCCCCTTTTCCAAAAGTTTGGCAAAGGTACGGCATTTTATTTTAATTTGCTAGCTACGGCGCTGATTTCTTCCACCGCCGCCGGCAGCACCACCGCCACCGCCACGCCGACGGTCGCCGCCGCCACCACCGCCACCGCGGCGGTCGCCTCTTTCACCTCTTTCGCCGCCACCGCCACGACGGTCGCCGCCACGGCGATCACCGCCGCCTCTTTCGCTCCTTTCACCCCTTTCGCCACCGAAGCCGCCGCCTTTTTGGACTTCTTTCATGCCGATGTTCGGAGACAGGTCGCGCTTGCCCAGTACTTCGCCTTTGCAAATCCAAACCTTTACGCCGATTTTGCCATAGACCGTCTGTGCTTCCTTCAGGGCATAGTCAATATCTGCCCGGAAAGTATGCAGCGGGGTACGGCCTTCCTTATATTCTTCACGGCGCGCCATATCAGAACCGCTGAGGCGGCCCGAAATACGGACCTTGATGCCTTCAGCCCCGGTACGCATAGTAGACTGGATGGCCATCTTGATTGCCCGGCGATAGTTGATGCGCGCTTCGAGCTGCTTGGCGATCGACTCGGCAACGATATTGGCATCAAGCTCAGGCTTGCGGATTTCGATGATGTTGATTTGGATATCCTTGCTCGTCAGCTTCTTGAGCTCCTCGCGGATACGGTCCACTTCCGAACCACCCTTCCCGATGATGATACCGGGGCGCGAGGTATGGATAGTAATCGTGATGCGCTTTAAGGTACGTTCGATGACGATGCGAGCGATGCCCCCTTTGGCGATGCGAGCATTGAGGTAGCTGCGGATATTTTCATCTTCCACAACCTTCTCCGCAAAGTCTTTACCACCAAACCAGTTGGAATCCCACCCTCTGATGATACCTAAACGATTGCCTATTGGATTTGTCTTCTGACCCATATCTATGGTGTTACAAATTATAAGTTATTCTATTCTTCTGCCAGGCCTTCACCACCTACCTCTTCTACTTCTGCCACGTCTTGCATCACGGCATCGGTGCGGTAAGGCACGCGGTTTTCGACGATGAGCGTCACGTGGTTGGTGCGCTTGCGGATGCGGTGCGCCCTACCATGGGGCGCCGGGCGGAAACGCTTCAATACAGCACCTTCATCAGAAAAGATGGTTTTCACGTAGAGGTCATAATCATCAGCATTTTCCATGCCGCCGGTTTTGACTTCCCAGTTGGCGATGGCAGCCACGAGCAGCTTCTCCAGCCAAACGGCAGCCTCTTTTTTGGTGAACCGCAGAATGTCCAGCGCTGCTTCGACTTTTTTACCGCGGATAAGATCGACGACCAGGCGCATCTTGCGCGCTGACATCGGGACATTTCTGAGCCTAGCTACTGCTTCCATTATTCAAGAATTTTCAGTTGCCTGTGTTTGTTGCTACCAAAGGCGGGCCTTCGGTATTAGTTATTGATTGTGCGCCAAAGCATTCCTTCGGCAATTGTTTTACCCCTTTGCCCAGCGCATGAGCGCAGCGGCTGGGAGATTACTTCTTGCGGTTGCCCGAGTGGCCTCTGAAGTTGCGCGTCGGCGCAAATTCACCCAGCTTGTGGCCTACCATGTTTTCCGTAACAAATACCGGGACAAAAGTCTTCCCATTATGCACGGCTATGGTTTCGCCAACCATATCGGGAATAATCATGGAAGCGCGCGACCAGGTCTTGATGACCGACTTCCGGTTTGAGTCCTTGGACTTTTCTACTTTGTCCATCAGCTTATGGAAAACGTAGGGCCCTTTTTTGATTGATCTTGCCATGTTTGCTAACTCATTTTATAAAGTGGCAGCCGCTTAGCGCTTCTTGCCGGTTTTTCTTCTGGAAATGATAAGCTTATCCGATTGCTTCTTCGGCTTGCGCGTTTTAGCGCCCTTGGCCATTTGGCCGTTGCGCGAGCGCGGGTGCCCACCGGAAGCTTTGCCTTCGCCACCGCCCATGGGGTGGTCAACGGGGTTCATCGCTACGCCTCGTACGCGGGGGCGCTTGCCCAGCCAGCGGTTGCGGCCTGCTTTGCCGACCACCTGCAAGCCGTGGTCCGGATTGGAAACCGTGCCGATTGTAGCTTTGCAAGTAGAAAGGATGCGGCGCACTTCCCCAGAGGGCAGCTTCACCACTACATACCGGCCTTCGCGGTTCATCAAGGTCATGGAAGTACCAGCGCTGCGGGCCATCGAGGCGCCACGGCCAGGGTACAATTCCACCGCATGGATAGCAGCCCCAAGGGGGATGTCACGCAAGAACATCGTATGGCCCACATGGGGGGTCGCATTATCACCAGACAATATCTCGGCACCAACTTTAAGGCCATCGGGAGCGAGGATGTAGCGCTTTTCACCATCCTGATATTCTACCAGGGCGATGTAGGCAGTACGGTTCGGGTCGTACTCGATGGTTTTAACCGTAGCCGGCATCCCGTCCTTGTCGCGGCGGAAGTCGATGATGCGGTAGCGGCGCTTGTGGCCACCGCCACGCTGGCGTACCGTACGGTGCCCTTCGTTGTTGCGGCCACCGCTTTTCTTCAAGGGTGCCAAAAGGCTCTTCTCCGGCTTATCTGTCGTAAGCTCGGCAAAAGTATTACCAACCCTGAATCGCGTACCGGGTGTTACCGGGTTGAATTTCCTTACAGGCATTGATTCGTGTTTTTATCCTCAGAGCTAATTGCTGGTGGAGATATCCCAGCTTTTCCCCTGAGGCCCGTTATTAAATATCTCCAAAGAAATCTATCTCTTCCCCTGCCGAGAGGGTGACGATCGCTTTTTTGAACGAAGGCTTCCTCCCGCGGAGCATACCAGAACGAGTGGAGCGGTTCTTTTGCTTGCCCGGCATCACCAAGGTATTGACCGATTCGACCGTTACCTGGTACATGCGTTCCACCTCTTTCTTGATCTCGATCTTGTTGGCGCCTTTGTTGACGACGAAGCTGTACTGGCCCCCTTTGGTGCTCAGCGTTTCTGCTTTTTCAGTAATCAGCGGCTTGATGAGAATCGTCTTTGCCATGGTTGTCTGTATTGTTATCGAAGCTGATCACCCGATAAGGGTGCGCTTCTTTAGTTTGCAAATGTTTCTCTGATCTTTTCAACCGACCTCTCCGACAGCACCAGGGCACCTGCATTGAGGATTTCATAAGTGTTCAAATCGGTGGCGCGTACCACCTTGGAGTGCTGTAGGTTGCGGCTGGAGAGGAAAAGCTCCTTTTCGTAATCAGCCGTCACAAACACCGACTTCTTGTCGTTGATGTTGAGCGCGCCAAGGATTTTAGTGAACTCCTGAGTCTTGGGGGCTTCGAAAGCGAAATCCTCCACGATCAGGATGCTGCCAGCTGCTGCTTTGGTCGAAAGCGCTGATTTGCGCGCCAGGCGAGCCACCTTCTTGTTCAGCTTGATACCGTAGTCGCGAGGCCGCGGGCCGAAGACCCGGCCGCCGCCACGGAACAAGGGGCTTTTAATATCGCCAGCGCGAGCGGTACCCGTGCCTTTTTGGCGCTTGAGCTTGCGGGTAGAACCCGATAGCTCACTCCGCTCCTTAGCTTTGTGCGTACCTTGGCGCTGGTTGGCCAAAAACTGCTTGACTGCCAGGTAAACGACATGCTCGTTTGGCTCTATGCCAAATATGTCATCCGGCAGGTCAATTGCCCTGCCTGTCTTCTGGCCCTGAATATTTAAAACTTCGAGTTTCATTGTCTGGTGTGTTTTTATGTCGCCGGATAAGATAAGGGCGACACGGACGCACTAAGATTTACTTTTCGATAATCACATAAGCCCCCTTGTGGCCGGGAATCGCTCCTTTAATAAGGATGAGGTTCTCATCCGGGAAAACCTTGAGCACTTCCAGGTTCTTGACCTTGACGCGGTCGCCACCAGTGCGGCCGGCCATGCGCATCCCCTTGAATACCTTGGAAGGGAAAGAAGATGCACCAATAGAACCCGGGGCACGCTGGCGGTTATGCTGGCCGTGCGTGGCGTCATTCACCCCGGCGAAGCCGTGGCGTTTTACCACACCCTGGAAACCTTTTCCTTTGGTGGTGCCTACCGCACTGACTTTATCGCCTTCCTTGAAGATTTCTTCAATTTTGACGATATCGCCGACTGCCTTTTCAACGAGGTTGAAACCTCGGAATTCTACCAGCTTGCGCTTGGGCCCAGTCTTTGCTTTGTCGAAATGCCCTTGGAGAGCTTTGGATGTGTTTTTGACCTTTGCTTCGCCGTAGCCCAGCTGGAGTGCGTTGTAGCCGTCTGCTCCTTCCGCCGTCTTTACCTGTGTAACCACACAGGGGCCAGCTTCGATTACAGTGCAAGCTACGTTGCGCCCGCGGGCGTCGTACATGCTGGTCATTCCAACCTTTTTACCGATTATACCGTTCATCAGCACAAAAAATTTTAATACCGGTATTAGGTAGCAGACTTGGGCACCCCTGAGCACTGCGCTCGGTTCTCCCCCCAAAGGGAGAAACTAAGGGTAGCAAAGACAAGTTGCCTAGTATCTGACGCCTAATACCTTGTATGTAATGATTGGTTTACGTCAGTTTAACCTGAATGTCAACTCCACTCGGCAGTTCCAGCTTAGACAGGGCATCTACCGTCTTCTGGGTGGGAGTGTAAATTTCGATGAGGCGTTTGTGGGTACGCAACTGGAACTGCTCACGAGATTTCTTGTTGACGTGCGGCGAACGGAGCACGGTAAAGATTTTTTTCTCGGTGGGCAGCGGAATCGGGCCAGTCACTACAGCGCCACTGTTCCTCACCGTCTTAACGATTTTTTCAGTGGACTTGTCCACCAAGTTATGGTCGTAAGAACGGAGTTTGATTCTAATCTTCTGATTCATGCCTGTTGTTAAAAAACGTTATTGACAATTTGCGATTCGTGAGGGCCCAACCGGTACTGCCGGCCGCCGCTCAACCTTCGCCTTATACTTTTACTGCACCTTTTGCTTTTTCAATCACATCCTTGGCAACACTAGCCGGGGCCGGGGCGAAGTGTGAAAACTCCATCGTAGAGCTGGCACGGCCGGAGGTGATGGTACGCAAAGAGGTGACATATCCAAACATTTCGGAGAGCGGCACCTCAGCGGAGACGATAATCGCTCCACCTCTAGTGTCTTGCCCTTTCGGCATGCCTCGGCGGCGGTTGAGGTCGCCGATGACCGGGCCGACGTATTCTTCTGGCGTCACTACTTCCAATTTCATGATAGGCTCCATCAACACGGGGTTGGTTTTGGGCGCAGCAGCGCGGAAACCGTCCTTGGCGCAAAGCTCGAAGGCGATCGGCTTGGAGTCCACGGCGTGCATAGAGCCATCGAATACGCGCACTTTCATCGCGTCGATGCTATAACCTGCCAGGATGCCGTTTTCCATCATTGCTTTGAATCCATCCGTGATGGGCTTCATGTAGTTTTTGTCGATGGCGCCGCCGACGATACCCCAGATAAACTGGAGCTTGGTCTTGCCGCTCTTAAAGTCGTCAGATTCCAGGAATTCCTGGTCGGCCGGGCCGAGTTCGAATTCCATATCGGCGAACAAACCAGCACCACCGGTCTGCTTCTTGAGGCGTTCGCGGTGCTTCACCGTATTGGTGAGCGCTTCCTTATAGTTGACCTGGGGCATGCCCTGGTTGCACTCTACTTTGAATTCACGGCGCAGGCGGTCAACGATAATCTCCAGGTGGAGCTCGCCCATGCCGCTGATGATAGTCTGGTTAGTGTCCTCGTCGTACTTGACGCGGAAGGTGGGGTCTTCTTCTGCCAATTTGGCCAAAGACATGCCGAGCCTATCGAGGTCCTTCTGAGATTTCGGCTCTACAGCGATACCGATTACCGGCTCGGGGAACACCATGCTCTCCAGCACGATGGGCCGATCCAGGGCACAGAGCGTATCGCCCGTACGGATGTCTTTGAAACCGACTGCAGCAGCAATATCACCCGCCTCGATGCGATCGACTGGATTTTGCTTGTTGGCATGCATCTCATAGATGCGGGAGATGCGCTCCTTGTTGCCTGAGCGGGAGTTGAGTACGTAAGAGCCGGCATTCAAAGCGCCAGAATAGACGCGCATGAAAGCCAGGCGGCCTACATAAGGGTCGGTAGCGATCTTGAAGGCCAAGGCGGCGAAAGGCTCGTCCAAAGATGGGCGGCGCGTTTCTTCTTTATCTGTATCCGGGTTGGTCCCGGTGATGGCATCTACATCCATTGGAGAGGGCAAGAAAGCACATACGGCATCCAATACGGCCTGTACGCCCTTGTTCTTGAAAGACGAGCCGCACATCATCGGGACGAACTTGCGGTCGATGACGGCCTTGCGGATAGCCGTGCGCATTTCCTCTACCGAGATAGATTCGGGGTCTTCAAAGAATTTTTCCAGCAGGCTATCGTCGTAGTCAGCAACTTGTTCCAGAAGCTTCTCGCGCCATTCTGCCACGGTCTCTTCCAAATCTTCCGGCACGGGGATGACTTCATAGGTCATGCCCATGTCGTGCTCATTCCAGATGCGGGCTTCGCCCGAGATAAGGTCCACCACGCCGCGGAAAGTCTCCTCCGAACCGATGGGTACCTGCAGGGGGATCGCGTTGGTGCCCAGTTTTTCGCGCACATCGTTTACCACGCTGAAGAAGTCTGCTCCCGAGCGGTCCATCTTATTGACGAAGCCAATGCGAGGCACCTTATAGTTATCAGCCAGGCGCCAGTTGGTCTCTGACTGAGGCTCTACGCCGCTCACGGCGCAGAAAAGGAAGACCAGGCCGTCCAACACGCGCAAAGAACGGTTTACTTCGACGGTGAAGTCAACGTGGCCTGGAGTATCGATGATATTGACGGTGTATTCCTGGTCTTTCCAGCTCCAGCTGGTTTTAGTTGCAGCAGAGGTGATGGTGATACCACGCTCTTGCTCCTGTTCCATCCAGTCCATCGTAGCGGCGCCATCGTGTACCTCGCCGATCTTGTGGCTGATACCGGTATAGTAGAGGACGCGCTCAGTGGTAGTGGTCTTGCCAGCGTCAATGTGAGCGGCAATACCTATATTTCTGGTTAACTTCAGGTCTTTATTTGCCATGATTACTCCTCAAAAGGAATTTTATGCTTAAAAAATGATTTGAACCCTCCGGCTCAATTTACACGCGGAAGTGAGCGAAAGCGCGGTTAGATTCCGCCATTTTGTGCGTATCTTCCTTCCGCTTTACTGCTGCGCCTTCGCCCTTGCTGGCTGCCATAACCTCTGAGGCTAACTTTTCTGCTATGCCTTTACCACTGCGCTGGCGTGAAAAACGGATCAGCCACTTCATACCGATAGAGACTTTGCGCTTGGCGCGGATTTCCGTCGGGATTTGGAAAGTAGCACCACCAATACGGCGGCTGCGTACCTCTACTTGCGGCATTACGTTGTTGAGCGCCTTCTTCCAGATGGCGTGCTCATCAGCCTTGCTGCGGTCCTTCACGATATCCATCGCTTCATAAAACACTTTGAAGGCCGTGCTCTTCTTCCCTTCCCACATCAAGTTGTTGACGAACTGGGTCACCATGGGGTCGCCGTATCTTGGGTCCGGCTGAATAATCCTTAATTTAGGCTTTCTTTTTCTCATTACTCTATATTCA
Source organism: uncultured Phaeodactylibacter sp. (assembly GCA_964432875.1). Lineage (GTDB taxonomy): Bacteria > Bacteroidota > Bacteroidia > Chitinophagales > Saprospiraceae > JACJYE01. The sequence goes on from CAYSPJ010000059.1 coordinate 26,774, forward strand.
ATTAGAGGTTTCGCAAATAGATTGAAACATAATTTCCGCGCTATTACTTCTTCGGCCGTTTTGCGCCATAGCGCGAACGTGACTGAAGGCGGCCTTCTACCCCGGCGGTGTCCAATGCGCCACGCACGATAGTGTAGCGTACACCAGGCAAGTCTTTGATCCTGCCGCCGCGCACCAAAACGATGGAGTGCTCCTGCAGGTTGTGGCCTTCGCCCGGAATATAGGCAATCACCTCAAGGCCATTAGTCAGGCGGACTTTAGCAACCTTGCGCAAGGCCGAGTTAGGCTTCTTGGGCGTCGTCGTGTATACACGGGTGCATACGCCACGCTTCTGCGGGCAGCTATCCAATGCACGCGACTTGCTCTTCGTCTCTACTTTTACTCTGCCTTTGCGCACGAGTTGATTTATCGTAGGCATATTGACTGATTATTACGGTTTTATCTTAAAAACTAATGCTTTTCCGGGGGCCGATTACCCCCGTGCTTCAAAAGCGATTGCAAAGGTATGCTTTTTTGTCTGAATAGAAAAACAGGTTTTAAAAATTATTTTATTTTTTTTAGCTCCGGCAACACTCTACCGATAAGGCTTCCAGTAGGCACAGGCATTTTCAAATCATTATTGCCTGATCTGCCCTGTAACCAAATTATATCTTAGAAACCCACCCAAAAAAAAATTGTGCAGGTTTACGGAAGCTTCCATTCGGTCTTGGCAATTGCCAGCTCTTTAGCATCGCGTTTGCGCAGCAAGCGGTGCAGGAAAGCCCCTGCGCCAAGCACCTGCACTTCAGCCCATACCTCATCCTGCCATTGCCCTTCGGCCCGGTAGAAGATTTCCATCTGCTGAAAAAGCCCTTTTTGTAAGACCTCGAGGGGCAGGGCGTCCAGCATCCACTTTATATATAAGGTGTTATTGAGGTGTTCGTTGAAATCCAGATCATGCCAATTCACTTCAAAGCGGAGGCTGTAATCGGCTTGCCTGAAAGGAGGCAGCTTGCCTTCAGGCCGGGGCAAGCAGCGCTCTGGGGCTGGCATCTCCCCGGCCAATTGCAGGATAAAATCAGGGATGGGGGCCAGCCGGCGGGTGCGGGTATCCATCAGCAGCCAGGTAGAAGCCGAATGAGCCAGTAGCCGCCCTTCGGCATCAAAAACCCGATAGTCGCGGTAAGTAAAGAAACGCTCAAAGCCGGCGGGGTAAGTCTCGATGCGGATCCGCTCTCCTAACACTGGCAGGCGTTGTATGCGGAGCTGCTTGCGCATCAGCACCCAGGAGATGCCCTGTGGCTCCAAATCCCAAACGGATAAGCCCAGCGCGATGACGTTTTGCATCGCTGCTTCCTGCATGAGCCGGGCAAGAGAAGGGACTGCCATGCGCTTGTGGCTATCGATTTCGTAGGCGCGCACTTCGTATTCGACTTGGTAAGCAAGGCTGCTGGACATGGGCATGGCGGCGTGTTTTTTGTGCTCGAAACAGGCAAAGGTCGCAAAAATCTGCCGTGCTGCCCTATTCTAGCTGGAGAAAACTTTGCTCATTCAATTTCAAAAGGCGTTCTTTGCCTCGGTCATCTTAGTGAAAATAAACGCTGCTGATGGAACTGCCAAAACCCGAAACCCAAAATCAAGCCCCCGCCTGGCTTGACGACATGCAAAAAAACAGCTGGGAGCCCGAGGTCATCATCTCGGGTATCGCCCTGGCGTTCATCTTCGCCTTCCCGGCGCAGATTTACGAGCTTGGAGTACGCCTCATCCAGGACTATGGCTTAAACTATGTCGGGGCTCTGCTCGTATTGCTCTACCTCTCATACGTCATCAACATCTTCAAGATTTTCCTCATCGTGCATCTCTGCCTGCGCTTTGCCTGGGCGGGGCTGCTGGGTCTAAGCTACGCATTCCCCCAGGGCGTAATCAATGAGAAGCTGTTCAAAAGCGCCCAGCACTTTGTGTACGCCAAGCCTGCAGCTATGGCACTTAAGAATCCTGGCGGAAGCGGCGCCTCATCCCCAATCATCTCCACTACCGGCTGGCCATCACCCCGCCATCAATCGTGATGGCCGTCCCCGTGATCCAGGAAGCCTCCTCGGAGGCGAGGAAGAAGGCCAGGGCGGCGATGTCTTCCGGTTTGCCCAAGCGTTTCAGGGCGGTGGCTTGAGCGGCGTTTTCCACCGCCTGGGCCGGGTCGGGGAAGGCGCGGGCAGAATCCCAGATCAGGGGCGTATCCACCGGCCCGGGGCAGATCGCGTTGACGCGGATGGCTGGGCCGTAGTCCAGGGCCATTTGCCGCACCAGGGCGACCAAGCCAGCCTTGGCCGCGCAATAGGCGGGATGCTTGGGGAAGGACTTGAAGGCGGCGATGGAAGCCGTAGCGATGATGACGCCCCGGCCCTGTTCGCGCAGATAGGGGATGGCATAGTGGCTGAGATAATAGACGGCGTGCAGATTGGCAGCGAAGGCATAGTGCCATTCGTCCGGCGGGATGTCTGCCACCGCGCCCAGCCCCAGATGCCCGGCATTAGTGACGATACCGTCGAGGCGGCCATAGGTGTGCAGCGCGCATTCCACCAGTTGGCGATTGGCCTCGGGCTGGCTGATGTCGCCCGGCAGGAAAACAGCTGCACCACCCTGCTCCTGGATGTCCGCAAGGACGGCTCTACCGCGTTGCTCATCGCGTCCGCTCAGTACCAAACGGGCGCCTTCGCGGGCAAAGCGCTCGGCGATGGCGCGCCCCATGCCGCTGGTGGCACCGGTGATGATGAAGGTTTGGTTCAAGGATAAAGGTTAATGGTTCGGGTAAAGGTAGGGAGAATAGGCCGCAAAATGCAAAATACCAAATGTAAAATATAAAAGTGGCACATAGCGGGCTGCACCACGGGGTGATTTTGCATTTTAAATTTCACGGTTTTGTGTTTTGCGGTTAAAAAAACTGCTGGCGCAACAAAGAGCAAAGGTCTGAAGCCAAGCTTCAAAGAAAGGCCTCAACTTCATGCTCCTGAAGCCAAGCCCCCGTTCTAAAATCAAAGCCAAGTCCGCGCCACGGAGCCTCAACTTCATGCTCCTGAAGCCAAGCCCCGGGTTTGGCGTCCACGCGCTGCTCAATGGAGTGGGCTTGTTACGCCCTCCGGGCGCGCCAAGAGGTGGTTGCCACGGATTGCACGGATGCTCACGGATTGGCCGGGCGGCCAATCCATGAGC
>CAYSPJ010000060.1:0-28340 GCA_964432875.1 uncultured Phaeodactylibacter sp.
GGCCCCGCTAAATGCTCATCCGCATTTAGCGGGATGTCAGCGTGCGGGGCACGCTGCCACGGCTCAGCTCAGTGGGCAGTGGGCAGTAGGAGCGCAGCTGGTTTGCGGCGAAACGTACCGTTTGTGCAGGGTGCTAGTTGCGCAGCTAGAAAGCAAGCAAAGGTCACTTCACGGCCATCTTCCCGCTCAGCACCTGTCCTGGCGTAGATAGCCGATAGGCATAAATGCCTGGGGGGCACTGCGGGCAGTGGAAAACCCGTTCGTACCGGCCCGCCTCCAGATATTGGTTTAGCAAGGTCGTCAGTGGGCGGCCTTGCAGGTCGAAGACATCTAGCCTTATCCTGGCGGGGGCGTCAATTTCAAAGGGGATGACCGTAGTGCCTTGGAAGGGGTTGGGATAATTCGGATACAAGCTTGCACCAATAGCCCTGGCATGAGAGGGGTACGTGGAGGAGGGCGTTTCTTGCCAAACGAAAATATCGTCTAGCCGGAGCTTGTCGCGGGCCCCGGATGCCGGGTCGAGGCGGATGCCGGTATAGTAGTATTTCCAGCGCAATTGAACGTAGGGCTGGTCGTAAGCATCGGCGGGGAAGGGGATGCTGTTGAATAGGGTTTCACCAGCAGGTGCCGGGCTGCGTTGATATTCGACGATATTCCCATCCGCATTCAAAAGATTTTGCCATGAGCCTTGAATACCAATCCGATACTGGAGCCGGAGGTGATAAGTGCGGCTATTGGCGATGAGGGTTTCGGCCTTCCAGGAGATATGCAGGTCCTCGGCCCCTCGGGTATCCAGTGCTAGCACAGCCGTCCCCAGGTCGCGGCCACGGCCGGTATTGATAAAAGCGATGCCCGCTTCACCAAGTGCTTCGATGCGCGTCCTTCCGGTGAGCGAATAAGGGAAGCCGATCTTGTCCTGATCGTCCTGGTGGTACTCGTTGTTGTTTTCATCAATGTAGGGGATGTAGTAGGGTGCCGTCATTTCGGTGAGCAGGCCTGGGTCATCTACATTGCTTTGCTGGAAAATCATATTGGCAGGGAAAGCCCCTTCCGGAGCGGTGCTATCCCAGGCGCCCCAGAAGTAATCCGCCTCGGCGATGCGGTGGGCGGGCGGGTTCATCTCATCGCCAGGGAAAACATCGTCGGGGGTAAAGTGGGCGATGACGAAATTTTCGGCGCCCAGCCACAAAGTCGCCGTGTCGGCATTCGAATCCACCGCGCCGCTCCAATGGCTGAAGGCATAACCTGCTTCAGGCACAGCAATCAGGGTGACGGGTACGCCCCGGAAGTATTGGCCCTCCCAAGGGTATATCGGGGCCTCCACGCCAGCCGTAGCGGCATGGAGCAAGATACTGTTGACCTTGACCCTTCCGGCGCTCGCGTCATTTAGATCGATAGTAAGCGGCGCGATGCCATCCAGCGCAAAGTAGTTGTTGAGCTGGATGCGCTGTAAATCGGCGCGCAGTTGGGCAAAGGTGCGCATGCGGTTGATTTCCGTATTCCAGTGCTGCAGAGAGGGCTGGTTCCAGCGGGCGATATGCTCCCCCATTTCCGGACGGTACAACTGCTCCAGCGAATCTAGCAGCCGGACCGCCCTGTTACGGCTAAAACTGGTGTTGAGGTGATCGGCATAGCGGGAAATGAAGCTTTGGCGGAAGCCATCATTTTGAAAGAGGCTGCGGAAGAGGGCCGTGCTCCAGGCGGGGTTGGGCCAGGTCGGGCCGTTTGAGGCCAGGGCAAAAGCCAGGGTTTGGTGGAAAGCGGTATTGGGGCCAAATGCTGCCCCGCTATTCAACACATAGTCGAAATCCAGGCTGAAGCCAAAATCCAGATCGAAGGCCATCCAGCGCCAGCGGCCGTCGGCGGGATAGGAGCTGTCAGGGCTGGGCACGCCATCCAGGTGCCGCCAGTAGGCGAGGTTATTGCCAGGCCAGTCGGTATTGCGGGAAAAAATGTGCAGCGCCTGATAATCGATATAATTGTCCATGTCCATCAGCAGCGCAGCGGCGGCAAAATTAGCCTCATCGGCCATGCTGTTTTGGGTGATGAAGGCATACATATCCAGATAGCTCTGGATGCCTTCGGGGTTGCCGTCATCGAGGATGGCATTATTTTCGAGTATTGTTATCCGATCTGGGTCTAGGCCGTAGTGAGCCTGCAGGTAGCGGTCGTCAAAGCGATCGCGGATATTATGGATGCCCCAATATTCGCCGTTGATGAAGACCACAGCAGGACGGGAGTACTGGATGTCCAGGCTGCTATTTTCCTTGATGAGGGCTTGAATGTAGGCATCGCGGAAGATGGCTTCGCTCCAGTCATTGCCCGAATTTCGGAGCAGGAAGGTTTTATGGCGGCTCACGGGCTTATCGGGGAAGAGCGGATAGTCAAACCAGCTGTTGCCATAATCTGAGCGAGCGTAGAGCCGCAGCGACTTGCGCGGGCGGTTTCGGCTGGTGCCGCCATGGGTGCGTACGCCGGCATCCTGGGCGAAAGCCAAAGTGCCATCGGCCTCAAAAAGGCTGATGTGCAGGGCTCTTTCCCATTCACGCCCCCGCTCATAGTAATTGCCCCCGGTGATGCCCGGCACATAGATACCTTTTTCAAAACCGAACAAGCTGTCCGGATCGCTGACCAGTGAAATCAGCGGCATGCTGTAGCGCTCGTGACCTGCCGCATCGACGATGTAGCTCGCCGTGGCGATGGGCCCCGCTGCCCCATCTGGCCGTATCGCCCGTGCCCGGATCACATGGATTTTGAACACTTCGCCTTGAGGCGGGAGCCATTCTTCCCGGTAGGGATGCCCTGGGGCAATATTGTTGGTGGGGATAAGCGAAAAAACATTGGGTTGGCCAGTGCGCTCTGCCAGGGCAATCGCTCCAGCATAAGGCAATGCCGCTGTAGTCGGAATAGCCCCATCGGTGGTGTAGTAGATGTTGGCCGCCGGATCGTCAGCGCTTATTTCGAGCTGGATGGGGGTAGTGTAAAAACCCGGGGGCGTGGAAAAAGCGACTTCCAGGGATTGCCCTAGTAGGGCGAACGGAAGGAGCAGTATCGGGGAGATTATCAAAGCAAGGCGGCAGCGTAGGCTCTTCTTCATGGTCATACTGGATTGTTCAAAGGCGAAGGTAGCCCATTTTTGTGGATAGTTATCAAGGTGATCTTTCCGCAGTATTGGAAACTGGTAGTGTAAATCATGCTGAATAGTTAAAAATAAACAAAACTGCCCTCAAATCGCTTTCCTCTTTATATCAACACCGTTGGATCATTTATATGAGCATGAAAATATTACTGACTGGCGCAACGGGCTATATCGGCAAGCGGCTTTTGCCCGTACTTTTAGATTTGGGGTACGAAGTCATCTGTTGTGTGCGTGACAAACAGCGCTTCCCTGCTGAAGGGGTTTACCTGCACCCTCGCGTCTCAGTCTTTGAAGCAGATTTCCTGAAGGAGGTCCCCTTCTCCGATGCCCTCAAAGACATCAGCGCCGCTTACTACCTCATCCATTCGATGAGTTCGAAGAGCAGCGACTTTGAGCAACTGGAAGCTACCTCGGCCCACAATTTTCTCGGGCTGGTGCAGCAGACCCAAGCCCGTCAGATCATCTACCTGGGCGGGATAACCAACGAAGTTGTACTTTCGCAGCATCTGGCTTCGCGAAAGCAGGTGGAGGAAATCCTGGGCCAAAGCAACATACCGCTTACGGCCATCAAAGCGGGCATCATCGTCGGCTCGGGCAGCGCCTCTTTTGAAATCGTCCGCGACCTGGTAGAGAAATTGCCGGTCATGGTCACGCCAAAATGGCTCAATACCCGGAGCCAGCCCATTGCCATCCGCAATGTGCTGGAGTACCTGGCGGGCGTGCTGCTCCGGGAAGAAACCTTTGGAGGCTCTTACGATATTGGCGGGCCCGATGTGTTGTCCTATAAGGAAATGCTGCTTCAATTTGCTGCCGTGCGCGGGTTGAAAAGGTATATCTTCACTGTGCCGGTCATGAGCCCGCGCATTTCGTCCTATTGGCTTTACTTCGTCACCTCAACCTCCTACCAGCTCGCGGTGCATCTGGTCAACAGTATGAAAGTGGAAGTTGTGGCCAAAGATGATAAGCTGGAAAAGATGCTGGGGATCAAACCCATCACCTATCGCCAGGCGGTGGAACTAGCCTTCCAAAAGATTGAGCAAAACAACGTCGTTTCAAGCTGGAAAGATGCCCTGATTTCGAGCTATGAAGACAATTCATTGCTTGAACACATCCACATCCCTTCCAACGGCTGTTTTATCGACCAGCGGCTGAAGCCCATCGAGGGCGATGTGGAGCGGGTGCTGGACAACATCTGGGCCATCGGCGGCCAACGCGGCTGGTATTACGGGGACTGGCTCTGGCGCCTGCGCGGTTTCATCGACAAGCTGTCGGGTGGGGTCGGCTTGCGGCGTGGCCGCACCAACCCCCATGCGATCCATACTGGCGATACCCTCGATTTCTGGCGGGTACTGGCTGCCGACCGCCCTAACCAGCGCCTCTTGCTTTACGCCGAGATGAGGCTGCCCGGTGAGGCTTGGCTGGAGTTCCATATCATCCAAAAAGATGGAGCGCATTTCTTGCAGCAGACCGCCACCTTCCGCCCTCGCGGGCTGCTGGGGCGCTTGTACTGGTATGCCGTGGTACCCTTCCATCATTTTGTGTTTGAAGGCATGGCGAGGAATATCATTGCCTTTAAGGCGTAAAATCTCATGCCAGAGCCTTATCAAAGGCTTTCTATTCTAAAATCTTAAACGTCGTGCGGCGGTTTTGCTGGTGTTCGTCTTCGGTACAGCGGTTGCAGATGCAGTCGGCTTCAGGTAGGCTTTCACCGTAGCCTCGGGCTTCGAGGCGGCTGGGGTCGATGCCCAGCAAGATGAGGTAGTCTACGGCCGACTGGGCGCGTTTGCGGGAAAGGTCTTCGTTGTAGCGGGTGGTACCCCGGCAGTCGGTATGGGAGCCGAGCTGGATGCGGATGTCGGGATTGAGTTGCAAGTTGCGGGCCAGGACATTGAGGGTGGGTTTAGCATCTTCGCGGATATCCCACTTGTCGAAGTCGTAATAAATGTTTTCGAGGCGGATTTCTTTATCGAAGAAGATTTTGTCGAGCACGATTTCAATTTCGAAGACCTGTACCGGATTGGCCGGGTCGCGGCCGATGCCTTTGGTAGAGAAGGTCGCATCATTGTTTAGATAACCTGGTTGGGAAGCCAGGAAGGCATAATCCATCTGTTCTTGTAATTCGAGGCGGAACATGCCGTCTTCGCCTACGGTAGCGGTCTCTTTGGTGCGGGCAAATTGGATGGCTACTACGGATCCAGGCAAGGGTTTGCGGCCCAATACTTTGCTGTTGGGATCAAGCGGGTTGTCGAGGATTTTTTCCACCACATAGCCTTCCAGGATGAGTTTGTAGTCTTCGGGTTTGGGTTCTTTAGCCACTTCTTCCGGCGGTAAAGGCGGGGGGATGATTTTGCGGAAACGGTAGATATCATCTCCGCCGAGCCCCTCCTGGCGGGTAGAAGTAAAGTAGCCCACTTGGAGCACGCCTTCTTCGCGGGGGCTGTGGTAGTCAATGATTAAGCCAAAGTCGTCGCCACCCGAATTGATAGGTGAGCGGAGGTTTTGGGCTGGTGCCCAGCCGCCGTCGGCCATTTTGAAGGTGCGGAAGAGGTCGAGTCCTCCCATGCCGGTATGGCCGTCGGAGGCAAAGTAGAGGGTATCCGCGTCGATGAAAGGGAATTTTTCATTAGCCTGGGTATTGATGACCCGGCTGAGGAGATAGGGCTTGCCCCACTGGCCATCGTCTTGCCGGTCGGTGCCGTAGATATCCCATCCACCCCATCCGTCGGGGTCGTCGGAGGCGAAGTAGAGCGTATTGCCGTCGGCGCTCAGGCTAGGGTGCAGATAGTTGATGCCTTCGCGCAGGAAATTTAGCGGGCGAGGGGGCGACCAGCTATCGCCTTCGGCCTGGCTGAAGAGGATTTTGCAGTAGGCGTCCTCGCGCTTGTCGCCATAGCAGCGGGTGAAGAACAGCTCGCTAAAATCCTGGCTAAAAGCCGCCGTGCCTTCGTTGTCTTCAGTATTAAGTTGTTCGTCGAAGCCCTGTACCCGTTCCGAGCCCAGGTCAACGATGAAGAGGTCAGAGAACGCCTTGCCCGTCCAATTGTAAGTATCCTTGCCGGTGCTGGCTGGGCGGTCGGAGGTAAAGACCAATTGGTTGTTGTGATAGAAGGTCGGGGCATAGTCTGAAGCGCTGGAATTGAAGGGCATGAGCTCTATTTCATATTCTGGGGGCAGCTTGCTCCATCCCAGGGCGATCTCACAGGCGCTGATTTCGCGGCGGTATTCATAAGGGCTGCCGATTTCGATACCCAGGTCTTTGAAGGCCTGCATAGCTTCCGGGTAGCGCTCGGCCTGCTTCAAGGCGTAAGCGTACTCTTTGAGGGCGTCCACCCCGTATTGGTTGTCGTAGGCGATGCCGTACCAGCGTATGGATAAATCGCTCTTATTCTGCTTTTTATAGGACTCTCCGATGAGAAAAGCGAGGCGGCCTTTCTCGACCCGGCTCTTGGCTTTGTCGTAGTCTTTTTCGAGCATATTGGCGGCCACTGCATATTGCTTTACGTCGAAGGCAGTACGCCCGTCGCGTACTTTTTGGGTGTAATTACAGGCGCCGATGAGGCTGGCTAGTATGAGAAAGATGGTCAGTTTACGCAGCATAGCTTTTTTGATTTCAAAGCGAAGAAAGCAGAGACAGGGTGCTCCTTACTAAAGCGATATTCAGTAGTAGAAACGCCGGAGTTGAATTTTTTGTTTTGCGCATCTGAAGGGAGGGGGGCGCAGCAAATCTAGGCAGATCAAGCGCAAGGGTGCGCAGCAGGGCTGGCGCTGCTTGGCTTATATACCTGCGCGTCTATTCGCTTGCGAGGAAAGCATCAGCCTCGATTTCCACCAGCATCTCCGTGCCAATCAGGCGGCTGACTTCCACCATAGTGGAGGCGGGGCGGATGTCCTGGAAAAGCTCTCCATGGGCGCGGGCGACGGCCTCCCATTGGCTGGAGATATCGGTGACGAAGATGCGGGTACGCACGATATCCTGGAGGGAAGCGCCGGCTTGCTCCAGGGCTTTGCCGATTTTATCAAAGATGTACCGCGTCTGGACGTAGGCATCGCCGGTGCCGACGATTTGCCCGGTTTCATCAGCAGCTACTGTGCCGGAGACAAAAACATGCGCGCCGACGCGTACGGCGCGGGAATAGCCCACTTTTTTTTCCCAGGGGGTGCCGGAAGAGATGAGTTGTTTGCTTGGCATTTTTTAGATGAGTTTAAAAGAGCAAGCCCCCTCCAACGCGCTGGCTGAAAGGGGGCTTGCTTTCGTTATCAAAAAACTTGATCAGCAGCGTTTGCGCTTATTGTGCAGTCGCTTTTGAAAAACCTTTAGTATCCTTTTGTACCGTCTTCTTTTTCAGGTCTTCCCCGGTCAGGTCAGCCATGATTGGCGTAGCGACGAAGATAGAAGAGTAAGTACCCACCGCGATGCCCACCATCAGTGCAAAGGCAAAACCTTTGATGCTGGCACCGCCAAAAATCAAGAGGACAAACACCACGAAGAAGGTGGTCAATGAGGTAATCACTGTCCGGCTCAGGGTGCTGTTGATCGCCTGGTTGATCACCTCTGCCTTCGACTTATTGGTGTAGTTGTTCAGGTACTCCCGGATACGGTCGAACACGACCACGGTATCGTTGATGGAGTAACCGATTACCGTCAGGATAGCGGCTACCAGGGCCTGGTCGATTTCCAGGGAGAAAGGCAGCACGCCATGCAGCAGGGAGAACATCCCCAGGGTGATAATCGTATCGTGGAACAAAGCTGCTACGGCACCCGCACTGAACTGCCACTTGCTAAAGCGGATGAAGATGTAGAGGAAGATCAGCAAGAGGGCAAAGATAGCAGCGTAGAAGGCACTGTCCTTAATATCGTCGGCGATGGTCGGGCCTACTTTGGTAGAACTAATGACGTGGGTGCCCTCGCCATCAGGCGCTTTGAACTGCTCGAGATCAAGCTGGCCGCCGACGGCGGTGTTGATGCCTTCGAATAGCTTGGTCATGACGCGGTCGGCAGCATCGGTGCCGATGTCTTCCACCAGATAATCCGTGACGATATTGAAGGTGTTCTCCGTGTCCACTACTTTGACGATAGGCTGCCTGCCGTCAAAGGCATCTTTCAGGGCAGAACGCAACTCGGCGATCTCGACAGCCTGCTCTGGTGTAAAGGTGACGTTGTAGGAATACCCGCCCTTGAAATCCACGCCGAACTCAAATCCGCGTACGGCGAAAGAGACCAGGGAAATCAGCAACAAGGTACCCGATATCATATAAGCAAAGCGGCGCTTACCCAGCCAGTCCACATTCAGATTAGCCAGGGTGTTTTCGGTCATCTTGTTGGAGAAGCTGATATTGCGGCCTTTGCCGCTAGCCCACCATTCGATGATGAGCCTGCCCACCAATACTGCAGTAAAGAGCGAGGCCAATACGCCGATGATCAAAACGACGGCGAAGCCGCGGATGGGGCCCAGGCCAAAGTAAGCCAGGACAAAGGCGGTGAGCAAGGTCGTCACGTTGGCATCGATGATGGCAGAATAAGAATTCTTAAAACCATCGCTGATGGACATCAGCAAAGACTTGCCGTCGCGCAATTCCTCCCGGATACGTTCAAAGATAATCACGTTGGCATCCACGGCCATACCGATGGTCAGGACGATACCGGCAACACCCGGCAGGGTGAGGACGGTGCCGTAGGAAGCCAGGGCGCCAAAGATGAAAAAGATGTTGAGCACCAGGGCTAAGATAGAGACGATACCGCCGCCGCCGTAATAGAAAACCATAAAGAACAGTACGATCAGGAAGCCGATGCCTAAAGCCAGGGCGCTCTTGTCGATGTTGTCTTTACCCAGAGAAGGTCCAACCAAGGATTCCTGGATAATTTGCGTTTCCGTAGGCAGCTTGCCGATTTGCAGGATATTGGCTAAGTCCTTCCCTTCCTGGATGTTGAAGCTGCCCGTGATTTGGGAATCTCCCGTCAGGATGGGCGTCCTTACGCTAGGGGCTGAGACCACTTCATTGTCGAGCAAGATAGCCACTTCGCGGTTGTTGTCCTGAGCGGCTTCGGTGGTCAACTGGCCCCATATTTTGGTGCCAGTATTGTCCATTTTCAGCGAGACGGCAACCTGGTTGGTTTGCGGGTCGGGGTTGGCGCTGGCGTCCACTACGTGGTCGCCGGTGAGCGCCGGCTTGCCGTCGCGGCCCATTTTCAGGCCGAACAGCTCGTAGTCATCCATCACCTTGCCCGTTTCAAAGTTCTTCATTGGGTCTTTAGACCAGCGGAAGATCATGTCGCGGGGGAAAAATTCGCGGACTTCAGAGCGAGCCAGCAGGCTGTCGATATAGCGGCGCTGGTTCTTTTTTGCCGTGCCGAGCACGGCCATGCCTCTTGACCCGGTCGTATTGAGGGTGAGGACATCAAAGAGCGGCCCGCCGGTAGAGGAGGGTTGGCTGAAGACGGTGTCCAAGCGTGCGATGCTGGTGCTGTCGATATTGCCGATTGAATCCACGGCAAAAGTCGTATCGACACGGATGATTTCCCTTTGTTCGTCTTGTTTGCTGCCCATCACGGTAGCCAGGCGCTGGTTGGCCTGTACAAAGCCATCCTGTACGCCGGGGTCGGAGATGCGGAAAACATTCCAGAACTCCAGTTTGGCCGCCGCTTGGAGGAAGCTGCGGGCGCGCTCGGGGTTGTCAATGCCGGGCAATTCCACGACGATCAGGTCGCGGGTTGGATCGAGCGATACATTGGGCTGGGTGACGCCCATCTTGTCAATGCGCTCTTTGAGCAGCTTAAAGGTCAGGTCAACGGTTTCGTCTGCTTTGCTGCGGATGATGCGCACCACTTCGCCATCTGGCGTTTCGTAGTTGATCTGCTCGCGCAGGGCCTCGTTGCGAGAAAAAATCGGGGCCAGCTTCTTATCGCCGGCAGACTCGCGCCAGGCGGTGTAAAATAGAGAGATAAAATTTTCCTGAGTGGTCTTTTGCGCTGTAGATGCTCGGTCTATCGCTTCTAAAAAAGTGGGGTCTTTGCTATCATTGGCCAGAGCCCGGAGGAACTCTCGCAGATCGACTTGCAATACCACGCTCATGCCCCCCTTGAGGTCCAGGCCGAGCGCCAGTTGCTGTGATTTCAGCTCCTGGTAGGTGTAAGACTTAAGCAAAGGCAGTTTAAATACTACCTCCGAGGACATCGAATCCAGATAATCAGCCCGTTTTAGCTTAAACGCGGCGTTCTGGACGTCTTCTGGCATGTTCTGTGTAGCTGCGCGGGCGAATGCATCTGCAGCCTTTTCTACCTTGCGGGTAGGAAGGATGAAGAAGTACTGCACGAGCGTTACCAGCGTCATTACCACAAGGAAGAACCTCACTACTCCTTTTCCTTGCATAACACTAACGTACTTTTAGAAGGTTAAAAAATGAGCATCTGTAGCATTCCTCTTTTAGCGTAAAATACTGAGAAGCAAAGCTTTCTGTATTTACTTTGGAGAAAAACTTCGCAAATATACGCCTTTTGCGGGGCTTTGGAAATCATTGGCTGAAAAAATCAAGATAATTACTGAATGGGGTTGCCTAAGGCGGGCATGCTAGAGGCTTTTTAAGTGTAGGAGGCATGGCAGCAGTAGGGAGAGGGGGCAAATAAATGCCAGCAGCTTCAGCAGCGATATTTGTGGTGATTATTGTGATTTTTCGGTGGGAAGGCTTTTCAAATTCCACAAAAAGCGTAATTTTCATGCCTGAAAACGGCTTGTAAAACCAAACAGTAATCCCACACACCATATCCGGATGTGCTCCGGTGGGGTGGTACAAACAACATCACATGAGAAAAACGCTACTATCTATCTTAATCCTCCTGCCTGCGCTGGCTTTTTGCCAGATCAGTTTCAGCGATGCCAGCGCTTTGCTACAAAACAATACGATCCGCAGCGGCTCTCCGATGGCCATTGCCGATATGAACGGCGACGGGCTGGACGACATCATCCGCCTGGACGACCGCCAGTTTCTCTATATCGAGTACCAGCAACCAGATACGACGGCCTTCATCAGCCAGTTTGTCGCTGATTTGGGGGGCGTGAAATGGAGTATCTGCATTGCAGATGTGGACCGGAACGGTTATAACGATATCCTGGCCGGAGGGCAGTACACTGGTTTATACCTCCTGAAAGCTAATGCTGGTGGCACCGCCTACGATGTCTCGGTGATTGACAACCCGGCTATTTTCTTGCAGGGCGTCAATTTTGTCGATATCAATAACGACGGGCACCTTGATCTTTTCGCTTGCCACGAAGATGGTTTGAGCGTGCCTTTCCGCAACGATGGCAATGGAGGCTTTAGCCCGGACTACAGCTTGATCCTCCCTATTTCGACCTTGCCCTCCGACAATTCCGGCAACCATGGCTCGGTCTGGATAGACTATAACAACGATGGGCATATCGACCTCTATATTTCCAAAAACCGCCTGGGCGTGGATGACCCGCTCGACCCCCGCCGTCTCAACCTCCTGTTTCGCAACAACGGCAACAACAACTATATGGAGTCTGCCCCAATGGCGAATCTCCAGCCTTTGTCTCAATCTTGGGCCGCCGACTTTGCCGATATCGATAACGACGGCGACCTGGACTGTTTCATCATCAACCACGAATCGGCTAACTTCCTCCTGCGGAATAATGGCAATGGTGCTTTTACCGACATCAGTGGGCCCAGCGGCATGGTGACCGCCTTTCAAGGGATCGGCACCGGCCTGCAAGCCAAGTTTGCCGATTTCGACAACGACGGCTTCGTGGACCTGCTCTTTACCACCATCAGTGGCAGCCATGCGCTGATGCGCAATAATGGCAACAGCACCTTCAGCCGGGTCAACAACCCCTTCAATCTGGGCGGCGCCAATATCCATAGTGCGGTAGTGGGTGATTTGAATAATGATGGCTTCCTGGATGTGTATGGTGGTTTTGGTTTTGGCTTCAACCAAGTGAGCAATGAAGCCGACCGCTTGTTCCTCAATAATGGGAACAGCAACCGTTATTTTAAGGTGCATTTGACGGGCTCCAATACCAATCCCAATGGTATCGGTGCCAGGGTTGAGCTCTACGGCAGTTGGGGCAAGCAGATCCGGGAAGTGCGTAGCGGGGAGAGCCACGGGGTGATGAACTCCATGACGGCCCATTTCGGCCTGGGGTCGGCCAGCAGTATTGATAGCCTGGTCATACACTGGCCCAGCGGCAATACCGACCTGCTCGTCGATCCACCTATTGATACGCTGTTGCTGCTGCAAGAAGGTGATTATTGCCTGCCTTTTGTTACTTTCCAACAAAACCTGCAAAATCTCGAAGCCATTTTTACTGGTAGCGGCGATGCAGGCATTAGCCAGTGGCAGTGGGATTTTGGCGATGGCAATACGGCTATGGGGCAGGAGGTGGTGCACACCTATGCCTCCAGCGGGCAGTACCTGGTTTGCCTGACGGTAACGAGCACCTGCGGTGGCTCGCAGGTTTGCCGTATCGTCAACGTACAGTGCGGGGCTTTGACTCCTTTCTTCCAGTTTAACCCCAATGGCTTGGATGTCGCCTTTGAAGATCTTTCAGCAGGGGCGGCTATTTCCTGGCTATGGGACTTTGGCGATGGCAATACTTCTACAGCTCAAAACCCCAATCACGGCTATAGCCTGCCGGGCACTTACTTCGTCTGCCTGGAAATCAGCAACGACTGTGAAGGTGCCACCATTTGTCAGTTTATCCAGGTCAGCTGTGGCAGCCCCTTTGCGATTTTTGATTACCAAGCGGCCGGCCTGGAGGTACAGTTTGTCGATTTCTCTGCTGCTGGTGCCAATCAATGGTCGTGGGATTTTGGCGATGGCACCACTTCCACGCAGCAGAGCCCGCTGCACCAATTCCCTGCTACCGGTTCTTATGAAGTCTGCTTGTCGGTAAATGGGGCTTGCGGAGCGGCCAGTTATTGCGAGGAGATAGCAGTGTCTTGCCCCCCGCCGGTTTCCCAGTTTTTTGCATTTCCGGACGAGCTCGAAGTCGCTTTTCAAGATGCCTCAGACAATACGCCCGCTGAGTGGTCCTGGGATTTTGGCGATGGCATGCTTTCCAATGAGCAAAACCCTGTACATGTGTTTGCCGCCCCCGGCGCTTATGAGGTCTGCTTGGCAACGAGCAGCCCCTGTGGCATAGGCGATACCCTATGCCGGGAGTTTATCATCACCTGTATGCCTCCGCAAGCTGGCTTTACCTATACCAATGAAGAGCTCACCGTGGATTTTATTGATACATCCACCAATAACCCCACGGAGTGGTTGTGGGTAGTAGAGGGGGTCGATACCTTTACCACACCAACTTTTCAGTATGTTTTCCCGGCAGCGGGAGATTATGAAGTATGCCTGCAGGTGTCCAGTATCTGTGGCATGACGCAGATCTGCCAGGCCGTGACAATAGCTTGTGCAGCCCTGCAGCCTGGCTTCGGCTTTGAAGCCATGGGGCTAGACCTCAGTTTCAGCGATAGCACCGGCAGCAATGCCATCGCCTGGCAGTGGGATTTTGGCGATGGGGGCAGTGCCGAAGGGCCGGCGCCTAGCCATGTCTTCGCTCAGCCTGGCGATTATGAAGTCTGCCTCGAAGTACAAAACGCTTGTGGCGAATCTGCCCAGTATTGCCAGCTCATCAGCGTGAGCTGTGCCCCTCCTGAGGCTGACTTTGCCGTGGAAAGCAATTTGCTGACGGCTACATTTACGGACATTACTCCAATCCCCGCCCTTTCCCGGGATTGGAGCTTTGGCGACGGCGTCACTTCTATGCAGCAAAGCCCGCAACATACCTACAGCGCCCCGGGGTTTTATGAAGTATGCCTGGCTATCAATACCGTTTGCGGTATGGATACGATTTGCCGTCAGATAGAAATCATCTGTGTCGAGCCTGAAGCTGGTTTTCTACTGCAAACGGACGGCTTGACGGTAAGCCTGGTCGATACTAGCCAGAACGAACCCAGCCAGTGGTCCTGGGTTTTTGGTGACGGCAACGGCAGCAGCCAGCAGGACCCGCAGCATACCTTTGCGGCACCGGGCAACTACATTATCTGCTTGTTGGCGATCAATGCCTGTGGCAATAGCCAGGTTTGCCGTCCGGTCACGGTCAGTTGTGCCGCCCCGCAGGCTGCTTTTGCTTTAAATGCCAATGAATTGGCGGTAGCTTTTGCCGATCAATCTTCAAACGGCCCTACCACTTGGCAATGGGACTTTGGCGATGGGGCAGGCTCTAGTTTGCCCAACCCTCAGCATGCCTATGCTAGCCCGGGCACTTACCAGGTATGCCTCACCGCCGGCAGCGTATGCGGCTCAACCCAGGTTTGTCAAACCGTAGATGTCATCTGTGCTGCCCCTCAGGCCGCCTTCAGCCTCCAGCCCAATGAGTTGGTTTTATCTTTCACCGACAACTCAGCGAACAACCCATCCTCCTGGCAGTGGGACTTTGGCGATGGGAATACGTCTTCCCTGGCCAATCCGCAGCACACTTATGCCCTTCCGGGCTCTTACCAAATCTGCCTGAGCGTGAGCAGCGTTTGCGGCAACAGTATGGTTTGCCAAACAGTAGAGGTAGCCTGTGCTCCACCTGAGGCGGCTTTCAGCTTCCTGGCTAACCAACTGGCCGTGCAGTTTGATGAAAATGCGGTCAACAACCCATCCTCCTGGTTGTGGGACTTTGGCGACGGCAATACTTCTACGGTGGCCAACCCACAGCACAGCTATGCCACCCCCGGCAGCTACACGGCCTGTCTGACGGCCAGCAGCATCTGCGGTCAAACGACCCAATGCCAGACGATCACGCTCAATTGCCTGCCGCCAGTAGCGGGATTCACCTTTACGCCGGGCCAGTTGCAGGTGGCTTTTGCCAACCTGGCACCAGCCGCTACCCAGTATATGTGGAATTTTGGCGATGGCAATATTTCCAACGAACCCAGCCCCGTGCATACCTATAACCTGCCAGGCAGTTATCAGGTCTGCCTGGTGGTGAGCAACAACTGCGGCTCTACCCAATTTTGCCAAACCGTACTGGTGAATTGCAGCGCGCCACAAGCTAATTTCGAAGTGGTACCCAATGAGCTGATGATCCAGTTCAACGATATCTCCACGAATGGCCCCAATTCTTGGTTATGGCTATTTGGCGACGGGGGCATGTCTACCGAGCAAAATCCGGTTCATACTTACTTTTTGCCGGGCAACTATCTGGTCTGTTTGTCGGTATCCAGCCCTTGTGGCAACACGCAGCGCTGCCAGCTCGTGCAGGTTCGTTGTACACCACCCCAACCGGGCTTTACTGTTACGGCGGATGAGCTCTTTGCCACCTTCCTGGATAATTCCTCGATAGATGCCCAGTCTTGGTCGTGGGATTTTGGGGATGGCAATACGTCCACTGATGTCAACCCGCAGCACCTCTACGCCGCCCCTGGCAGCTATGAAGTATGCCTGACTGTAAACAGCATCTGCGGCAGCAATCAGGTCTGCGAGACGATAGCCGTGAATTGCCCCGCGCCCCAAGCAGATTTTACCTTTATGCCCAACAGCAATCTCGTCGTTGCTTTTGAGGATTTATCCTCTAATAACCCCACGGACTGGCTATGGGATTTCGGCGATGGCGCTACTGCTAACGTGGCTAATCCAGTGCATACTTTTCCTGCTCCAGGCGCTTACACGGTTTGCCTGCAATCCTCTAGCATCTGTGGCAGTGGCAGCATCTGCCGGGAAGTGCAAGCGCTCATCACGGATGTAGCGGATGTACATCCAGCCAGCCTGAGCCTGGAGGTTTTCCCCAACCCTAGCAATGGCTGGTTGATGATCAGTTTGAAGGCTGACAATCGGCAGCCATGCGATTGGGCGTTGTACAACAGCTTAGGGCAACTGGTGCTGCAAGTACAAGGGCATACTAATGAGCTGAGGGAGTTGGATATTTCCCTTCAGCCAGCTGGCTTGTATTGGCTCAAGGCGGGGACAGCGGGGGCGTACTTGTGGCAGAAAGTGGTGAAGCAGTAAGGGGGAGCGCCAGGTTATGCTGGGCGTGCTCAAAATAAACTTGCATGTTGCCGTGAAAGGTGGTATATTTATAGGTAGCAAAAACGGGCTGAGCGTGCGGGATGTCCCGCTACGAAAAGCAAAGCGCTTTTATGTTTGAACGCCACATATAACAGCCTGAGTTTACTAAACCAACAAAAACCATCAATTATGGCTACCCAAGTCCGAACGGTGTCGTACTTCTATACGACCGTCAAAGATGAGCCGGGGGAGTCCTATCGTTTGCTGGAGCGGCTATCCGAGTTGGGCATCAACCTTCTGGCCTTCACCGCCATCCCCGTGGGCCCCAATAGCACACAGTTGACCCTCTTTCCGGCAGATGAGGAAGACTTCACCGATATGGCTAAACACATTGAGTTGCATGTCGATGGGCCCCATCATGCTTTATTGGTCCAAGGCTCGGATAAGATAGGGGCCTTAGCGGAAATCCACAAGACCATCTACGAGGCAGGGGTCAATGTCTATGCCTCCAGCGGGGTGTCCTCGGGTAAAGAGGCTTATGGCTACATCCTCTACATCCGCCCGGAATCTTTCAATCTGGCAACCGCTGCATTGGGGCTGCCCAAGATTTGAGCGAAGCGGGTTTAGGGTTGTTCATCCGTACGGAAAGGCAGCGCTGGCAGCCCGGCTTCGTTGTAGAGGTCTAATTCGCCGGGGTTATCAGCCCAGGCATAGCGGGCGTATTTGGGGGCAGTGACCTTATCGCTATATAATTCAATGGTGTCTTTATCGAGGATGCGCGCTGTAGCCCAGTGGTATTTGCCGTCGGCGCCAGCCAGGGCGAAGCCGCGCAGGTTTTTTCGGCCATGGCGGCTAATCAAGCCCTGCCCAGTTTGCTCAAAGCTTAGGTGTAGCTTGTTGCCGTGAAAGGAGGAGGAAGTGTAGGTCGGACCGCTAAACAGCAGGTTTTCGCCAAAAGCCAGGGCACGGGCAGCCAGTGCCAGGCGGCGGCCCACTTCCTGTTTGTTGCGGGGGTGGATGTCATTGGCCTGGCCAATATCGATGGCGGTGGCCATGGCGGTATTGGGTTCGGCTAGCGCCATGGCCTGTGCTTCGCGCAATTCGGCCCAATCGCTTTGGCCGGGTTGTTCTGGGGTGGAGCGGAAATTGGCGAGTTGGACGAAGAGGAAAGGGAAATCGCCCTGCCCCCACTGGGCGCGCCAGTCGCGGATGAGCTGGCGGAAGCGGCTGCGGTAGAGATGAGCCTCGCTGGCATTGCTTTCCCCCTGGTACCAAATAGCGCCGCGCACCCCATAAGGGATAAGCGGGCTGATCATGCCGTTGAATAGGAGGGAGGGCAAGCTATTGGGGCCCATGCCCGACGGTTGGGGCGGTAAAGCAGAGGTGCCGACAGCATAAGCCCATTGGCCGGTGAGCGAGATGTCCCGCTTTGCGGTGATAACCTTCATGCTTTCAGCCGGCCCCCAGAGCCCGCCTTCGCCGCCAGTATCTTTTACCCGCACGGTAATGGTGTTTTCCCCTGCCCGGAGGAAATCCAGCGGCACGGGATAGGAGCGCAAGCGGTTGTATTGGTTGATGGTTTTACCCAGGAAGGTGCCGTTGAGGAAGGTGAAGTCGCTATCGTCTATCGCGCCTAATTCAATGCGTACGGGTTGAGCGGCCTCTTCTGCGCTGAGTTCAAAGCGGTGTTTGAACCAAACTGCGCCATCCAGCCCATGCAATCCGGCAGACTCCCAGCTTTGCGGCAGCTTCATGGGCTGCCAATGCCGCCATTCGTAGCCATCCCGGTACCATTCCTCGGCCAGCCCGCGGTCCAGGCTGTCCATAGCAGCCTCCCAGTTATGAAAAGCTCCTGCTGCGCTATCCATCATGGCCTGGAGGTTGATTGCGGGTAGGCTGCTGGCTAGCGGGCCCAGCAAGGAGTCCTGCTCGAAGGCCTGGGCGCTCGTCCAGGTTTCTACCACCGTACCACCCCAGCTGGCATGAATCAATCCGATGGGCACCTGGTGTTTTTCCCAGAGCTCCCGGGCGAAGAAAAAAGCAACGGCAGAAAAATTGTTGGCGGACTGCGGGTTGCAAACTTCCCAAGTGCTGGTCAGGATATTTTGCTGCGGCAGATTGGCCATGCGCCGCGGCACGGTGAGCAGGCGGATATTGGGATAATCAGCTTGGGCGGCCTCTGCCGCGGCATTATCGGCCAGGCGCAGGGGCCATTCCATGTTGGATTGGCCGGAGCACAGCCAGACTTCGCCAATGAGGACATTCTGGAAGGTGGTGGTGTACTCTTCGTCAGCAATGCTCAATTGGTAAGGCCCTCCGGCTTCCATGGCTGGAAGCGCTGCTTTCCAGCGACCCTGACGGTTGGCTACAGCGCGTGTGCTCTGCCCTGCCAGGGTCACCGTGACCTCAGCCTCTGGAGGTGCCCAACCCCAAAGCAGGATGGGCTGCCTGCGCTGCAACACCATATTGTCAGAAAAGCAGTAGGGCAGGCTGGGCTGGGCTTGAATGCCCAAGCTGATCAGGATCAAGGCCGCCCCAAGGGCGGCGCCTAAGCGGGGTAATAATGGCAGAGCAGGAGCTTTCATCTTGAAGTCGATTTTATGATTTTGTAAATCTCCGAATATAGGCCCAGTCTTCAAAGCAAGTGCGCCGCTATTTTCAAGGTGCCCGTTTTCCGCTGTTCAAAGCACGCTGACCCCTTTCATCCGAAAGGGGGTGAGAGAAGGGTCGGAAGGTGCCAGGTCGGTGATGAGGAAGTGGATTTGCTCGGGATCAGCCACGCGGAAAGGCTGGATGGTACCGATTTTATCGGAGGTCACGATTGCCGCTACTTGGGTGGAGACCTCCAGCAGCTTGCGCTTGACCTGGGCCTCCTCGCGATTGGCTGCAGTGATGCCCAGCGTGGCGTGGAGGCTGCGGGCGCCGAGGAAGCAGAGGTCAGCGCGTAGTTCAGAGAGGAAATGCAGCACGTCGATGCCTACGGCGATGCCTGCTTTTTTCAACACTTTTCCGCCGAAAATATAGAGCTCTACTTCGGGGTGGCTACACAGTTCGTGAGCAATGGGGATAGAGTTGGTGAAGACTGTGATTTGCAAGCCTTCTGGCAGCATGCGGACCAGTTCGAGGTTGGCAGCGCTGCCGTCGATGAGGAGCAACTGCCGGGGCTGGATCAATGCCAGGGCTTTTTCAGAGGCCAGTTTTTTCTGGTGGCTATGGTAGATATTTTGCTCGCGGTATTCGGCGGGGATGAGGGAATTGCCTACGGCGCCACCGTGCACTTTGCGCAACAAGCCTTGCTCGGCCAGCTCCTTGAGGTCGCGGCGTATAGTGTCTTCTGAAACCTTGAGCAGCTTGCACAGTTCAACCGAGCGCACTTTATTGTGCTGGGTTACTTCAGTAAGGATGAATTGATGCCTTTCTTCTTTGAGCATTCGGGTAAAATTGCCGGTTTTTGCAAGATTTATATGTAAACCCGCATTGGAAATTCAAGCGCAAAAGATAGGGTTTAATTTTGAATAATCACGTATTATTAAAAAAAAACAACGGTGTCTGGGTTTTTATTGAAACCAGCTGTGGTTTTCTGTCGAGGGTATCAACTGGCAATAAAAAACGGCATAGTCAACTTTTTTGCATGTTTTTGCTGGTTTATGATGCGAGTCTGAAAAAAGTTTCTGTAACTTTGGCACAGTTTATTATCACCACATACAAAATTCGGTCCAAACTATGAAAAAGCGACTTTTACTCTTTACATCGCTAGTCCTCTTTCTCTCTACGGCCGCCCTGGCTCAACGAACAGTACAGGGTACCGTTAAAGATCAAGGAGGCGAAACCCTGATCGGGGTCAACGTATTAGAAGTAGGTACCAGCAACGGTACCATCACGGATCTCGATGGGAAATACAGCCTGACGGTGCGCGAAGGCGCCAGCCTGCAGTTTTCTCTGGTCGGGTACGAGTCTGCCACTATCGCAGTGGGCAGCCAGAGCACGATAGACGTCACAATGGGCGAAGGGGTCCAGTTGGGCGAAGTAGTCGTTACGGCTTTGGGTATCCAGCGTGAAAAGAAAGCGCTGGGGTATTCCGTTACGGAGGTAAGTGGCGACGATTTCGTCCAGGCCCGGGAAATCAACGTAGCCAACGCTCTGGCAGGTAAAGTAGCCGGGGTGAACGTGAGCAACGTGGCTACTGGTGCAGGCGGCTCCAGCCGTGTCGTCATCCGGGGCAACAGCTCACTGACGGGCAACAACCAGCCGCTGTACGTGGTGGATGGCATCCCGATTGACAACTCCAACCTCGGTAATGCCGGGATGTGGGGCGGGCAAGACTGGGGTGATGGCGTCTCCAGCCTCAACCCAGATGACATTGAGACGATGACCGTGCTGAAAGGCAATACGGCTGCTGCGCTTTATGGGGCACGTGCGGCCAACGGGGTCATCCTGGTCACCACTAAGTCTGGTGCCAAGCGCAAGGGTATCGGCGTAGAGGTGAGCAGCAACTACACCTTTGAAAATGTGATCAACACCTACGACTTCCAGAATGTCTATGGCTCTGGAGACCGGGGCATTAAGCCAGCAAATGCCGCTGATGCCCAAGCTTTTGGCTTGTACGCATGGGGTGCCAAGCTGGATGGTTCCAACGTCGTGCAGTTTGATGGTGTAGCTCGCCCTTACTCAGACATTGGCGGCAACCTGGACCGCTTCTACCGCACGGGCTCTACCTGGACGAACTCTCTGGGCCTTAGCGGTGGCGACGAGAACTACAACTTCCGCATCGGGGTGACCAATCTGCAAAACGAGGGGATTATCCCTAATTCCGGTTTGGATCGCAACACTTTCACGGGCAAGATCAACGCCCGTTTCCTCAACCGCTTGTCGGCTACGCTGAGCGGCTCGTATATCAAGGAAGACGTGCGCAACCGCCCACGCTTATCAGATTCGCCGGGCAACGCCAACTACACAGCTTGGTCGATGCCTGCCAACGTCAACATCGAAACGCTCAAAGGCCCGAATGGCAATGGCAGCGGTGAAGATGGTCGGGAGCTGCAATTCAATGACAACGTTTTCGTCACCAACCCTTACTGGGCAGCTTACCGCTTCCGGGCCAATAACGAAAAGGACCGTTTGCTGGGCAACCTGACCCTGCGCTACGAGCTTACCGATTGGCTGTTCGTGCAGGGGCGTATGGGTATGGATACTTACAACGAGCGCCGCACTAGCATGACGCCTTATGGCACTGCCTATGCACCGCTGGGGCAGATCGATGTAGAACGCTCATTTGACTTCATCGAGACCAACATGGACGTCATGGTTGGCGCCACCAAGCAAGTTGGCGCTATCGGCCTGAATGTATTTGTGGGCGGCAACCAGATGAAGCAGAACAGCGAATTCCTGAGCGCTTCGGGCCAGCAGTTCAGCATCCCCTTCCTGGAGGAGATCACCAACACGCGCAACCGTAGCATTGGTTATGGCATCAGCAAGCGGCAGATCAACTCGCTGTTTGGCTCGGCGGAGATTTCTTATAACAACTTCCTTTATTTGACAGCTACGGCCCGCCAAGACTGGTGGTCCACGCTACCGGAAAACGACAATGGGCTGCTCTATCCCTCGGTGGGCATGAGCTTCGTGCTTTCCGATGCTTTCGAACTGCCTCGCTCGGTTGATTTTGCTAAATTAAGGGCTTCCTGGGCACAGGTAGGTGGCGATACCGATCCTTATCAATTGCTGCTGGATTATGGCCTGTATGGCCAAGGACATTTAGGCCAACCGCTTGGGGGCATCACTTCTGGCCAGATCCCGAACTCGGCACTGGTGCCGCTGACGAATACCGAATTTGAAGTCGGTATGGATTTCCGCATGTTTAAAAACCGCTTTGGGGTTGACTTCTCTTACTACAACCGCAAAACCGAGAATGATATCTTGCGGGCTGGGGTTTCTGGCACTTCCGGGTTTGGTACCCGGGTAGTCAACGTTGGCGAGCTGCGTAACTCAGGCGTGGAATTGCTCTTGAATATCGTGCCGGTGAAAACCAATAAATTCAATTGGGACCTCTCCTTCAACATGGCCTACAACGATAGCGAAGTGGTGCGCCTGTTGACGCCGGAGCAGGATGAAGAGCAACTATTCCAGGATGAGAGCCGCACCCGTAGCGCTTATATCTATCAAATCGAAGGAAAACCCTACAGCAGCATCATGGGCTTCCGTTATGCTCGTGACGACAACGGCAATATCATGCTAGACGACGATGGCCTGCCGATGCGCGGCGATTTCGATTTGCTGGGGCAAGGTGTCCACCCCTTTACTATGGGGGTTAACAATACCTTCTCTTTCAAAAACTTCAGCTTCAGCTTCCTGATCGATGGTAAATTTGGTGGCGATATTTATGCTGCTACCAATGCCTTCGCTTATTTGCGCGGCTTGCACCAAAACACACTGGAAGGCCGCGAGACGGGTGAAATCCGCTTGCCCGACGGCAATACGACCAAACTGGAGCCGCAGAACGTACAGGACTACTGGGGGCGGGTGTTCAACATCAGCGAAGAGTTTGTACAGGATGCCAGTTTTATCAAGCTGCGCCAGTTCACCCTGGGCTACCGCCTGCCGAGCGCTTTTGTAAGCAAAACGCCGTTCAATAGCGCCAGCATCAGCCTGGTTGGCCGTAACCTTTTGCTCTTGTACAGCCAAGTGGATAACATCGACCCGGAATCTACCTATTCCAATGGCAACGCCCAGGGCTTGGAGATGTTCGGTGTACCGCAAACGCGCAGCTTTGGCGTCGATTTGAGGTTTGGTTTTTAATTGATCTTGGCATGGGGATAAGGCAAACAGCAGTAAATAACTAGCGATGCCTTATCCCCGATGCTGGTTCTTTCATTTTAAAAAGAAAATAAACGATGAAAAGCATCTTTAAAAGACTTTCGCTTTCGGTTGCCGTGCTGGCCTTGGCCCTGCAATCCTGCGGCGATTTTGGGGATCTCAACAAAAACCCCTTAGCCGCCAATGAAATCAACCCAGACTTTCAGTTTTCCTTCGTACAGTTGCGCGCCTCGGGCGAGCGCTATGAGAACTGGCGGGCGGTAATGATTTATTCTTCCACGATGATTCAACACCTGGCTGCGCTGCCTACCTACTGGTCGGGTGATAAGTACCTCTACAACGCTCAGTACTCTGGTGCGCTGATGGAGCGCGCTTACGAGCAGCAGGTACGCGAAGTCGTCGATTTGATCCGCAGTTTGGAAGGCAAGCCGGAATTGGTCAACAAGCTGGCGGCAGCCCGCATCTGGCGCGTGGCTATTTTCCACCGCCTGACCGACCTTTACGGCGATATCCCCTACTCTGAAGCTGGCCTGGGCTTTCTGGAAGGTATTGGCCAGCCCAAGTACGATCCGCAGTCGGATGTCTATTTTGACATGTTGAAAGAGTTGGAGGAGGCTTGCGCTCAATTTGACCCAGCTGGCGTTACTTATGGTTCTGCCGACTTTATTTATGGCGGCGACGTGAGCCAATGGAAGAAATACGGCTACTCTCTGATGCTGCGCCTGGGCATGCGCCTAACTAAGGTGGATGCGGCTTCGGCAGAGGCTTGGGTGCGGAAAGCTATTGCTGGCGGCGTGATGACCGGTTTGAACGACACGGCTAAGGTGCCTCATACCGATGGCCCGGAAGGCATCAACCGCAATGGCATCGGCGAAGTGTGGGAAGCAGACAACAACCAGAAAATGAGCAAGACCTTCATTGACTGGATGGCCACCCGCAACGACCCCCGCCTGGACATCCTCAGCTTTGTGCCCAATGGCACCGAGCAGAAAGGCTTGCCCAACGGCTATACGGCCACCACTATTAAAGATTTCCTGGGCTTAGACCCTACCGATGATGTGGATATGGGGCAGTTTAGCAACGTCAATCTAAAAATCGTGCGCACCAACTCGCCGATGATTTTCCAGAACTACTCGGAAGTGGAACTGCTCTTGGCCGAAGCTGCCGTGCGCGGCTGGCATAGCGGCAGCGCTGCCGATCACTACAACGCTGGTGTACGAGCTGCGATGAAGCAATGGACGCTTTTCGATGCTAGCCTAAACATCTCTGATGCTGAGATTGATGCCTATCTGGCGGCCAATCCCTTTGACGGCTCGCTTCGCATGATTGGCGAACAGTACTGGGCGGCTACCTTCATGAATGAATACGAAGCTTATGCCAACTGGCGCCGTACGGGCTTCCCGGAGCTTACGCCGGTCAACTTCCCGGGTAATGTAACCAGCGGGCAAATCCCCCGCCGTTTGGCTTACTTCGAAGGTGAGCGGGCCAGCAATCCTGATGAGCTGGACAAGGCGCTGTCGCGCCAGGGCTTGCCCAATGATTTTGGTCAAATGCTGAAAGTGCCTATGTGGTGGGACAAGCAGTAGTGATCTCCTGTTTTAGATAAAGTTTCATATACTTTCACTAGTGGAGCGCCCCAATGTACTTGGGGCGCTCTCACTTCATTAGTGTCTGTCTTCATAGTCCGATAGCGGCCTACGTGCAGCACAAACCCCCTCGAGAGCCTAGGGGCCTTTCGTGGGTAAACGCTGGTTTTTGGGCTTTCGCCAAGCCTTACCATCACTCTTTTTGCAATCAAATAGATAGGCTTTTATTAGGCTTTTGGCATCGGGGGCATCGGCCCAAGTCAATTAGCCAGCTGCTTCAAGATTCATCATCATCAAACCTATAACATGAGCGCATTACGCTATCTAGCTTTTGTCTTGGCCGTATTTTGCCTGCCTGCCTGCCAGGATGGGGCAAAGGTTGAGAGCCTGTTGCAATACGTTGACCCTTTCATCGGCACCGCCGCGCATGGCCATGTCTATCCTGGGGCCACCGTGCCCTTTGGCGCGGTGCAGCTCAGCCCCGACAACGGCACCCAAGGCTGGGACTGGTGTGCGGGCTACAACTATATCAACGACACCATCGTCGGCTTTAGCCATACCCACCTCAGCGGCACGGGTATCGGCGATCTGTGCGATATCTCCATGATGCCCACCCTGGCGGCGGTTGACATGAGCCAGCCGGTTGTCGATTACAAAGCGACCCCTTATGCGGCAAAATTCAGCCATGATAATGAAGCGGCATCGCCGGGTTATTACATGGTGCAGCTTGACAACGGCATTCAGGTGGAGCTCACTGCTTCCCGCCATGCCGGGGTACAGCGCTACACCTTCCCGGAAGGGGTGCAGAAATACGTGCTGCTCGACCTGGGTTTCGCCATCAACTGGGATAAGCCGACCGAAACGGCCATCCGCATGCAGGAGCAACTCCAGCAATTCACGGGCTACCGCTACTCTACTGGTTGGGCGAAAGACCAGCGGGTGCATTATGCCATGGAATTCTCCCAAGCGGCTACTAGCGTCAGCGTGGCTGATTCTACCGCCTTGCTTACCGATATTAATGTTAGCGGCCGGGCGCTGCGGCTACTTTTTACTTTCCCGCCAGAAATGACCGAACTGGTCATCAAAACCGGTATTTCTTCCGCCGATGAAACGGGTGCCCGCGCTGCCCTAAAGACGGTGGCTGAGAAAACTTTCGATCAAGTAAAAGCCGAAGCCGAAGAAAACTGGGAGCAGGAGCTATCCAAAATACAAATCAAAACGCAAGACGAAAACCTGAAAAAGATATTCTATACCGCCCTCTACCATAGTTGCCTGGCTCCAGTAGTGTTTTCCGACCCCAATGGACAGTACAAAGGTTGTGACGGGCAGATCCATCAGGCGCAAGGCTATACCCGCTACGACATTTTTTCGCTCTGGGATACCTTCCGGGCCGCACATCCTTTATATACCATCACCCAGCCGGATAAGATCAATGATTTCATTCGCTCTTTCCTGGCGCATTACCAGGAATATGGCCTGCTGCCAGTATGGTCTTTGTTGGGCAATGAAACGAATACGATGACGGGCTACCACGCTATCCCAGTCATTACCGACGCCTACTTTAAAGGCTTCCGCGATTATGATGTAGCCTTGGCTTTTGAAGCGATGAAGGCCAGCGCGATGCAGGATATCCGTGGTACGGATCTGTACCGTGAGTACGGTTACATCCCCTACGACAAACACGGCCAATCGGTAACCAAGACCCTGGAGTATGCTTATGACGATTGGTGCATCGCCCAGATGGCTAAGGCCCTGGGCAAAATGGAGGATTATGAAACCTTCATGCAGCGGGCGCAGAGCTATCGCCCCTTATTCGACCCGGCGACGGGTTTCATGCGCGCGAAATACAGTGATGGAGCATGGAAAACCCCCTTTGATCCATACTACTCCGACCACAATTTTGACATAGCGGAGTACACTGAAGGCAACGCCTGGCAGCACAGCTGGTTTGTACCCCACGATGTGCCTGGGCTGATTGAACTGCACGGTGGGAACGAGCCCTTTATCGCCAAGCTGGACTCCCTCTTCAGCGTCGCTTCTGAAATCACTGGCGATAATGCATCGGCCGATATTTCTGGCTTGATTGGGCAATACGCTCATGGCAATGAGCCCAGCCACCACATTGCTTATCTCTATGCCTATGCTGGTGCCCACTGGAAAACTCAGGAGCGGGTACGCCACATCATGGAATCTCAGTACACGGCCTTGCCCGATGGCTTGTGCGGCAATGAGGATTGCGGGCAGATGTCTGCCTGGTACGTCTTCAGCGCCATGGGCTTCTACCCGGTCAATCCGGGCGATGGAGTCTACGTGCTGGGCTTCCCGATGATGGAGGAGGTCGTCATTCCTCTTGGCGAGGGCAATGCCTTTGAAGTAAGGGTGGAAAATCACGGCCAGCCCTACATCCAGTCGGTCACTCTGAATGGGCAACTGCTGGAACAGCCCCAGTTTACCCATGCCGATTTGGTAGCAGGAGGCAAGTTGGAATTCACCATGGGGGCACAGCCCAATAAAGGTTTATTCAATAAAGCAGGATAATAAATATGGATAGGACCACCTTTGAGCAGGAAGTACGCCGTTTGCTGCAGCAACAGGATAGCTTTCTAAGCCGGCGGAATACCCGCTTGGAAACCAATAATGGCATCTATTACCGCTATCAGCACCCTGTGCTGACCTGGGAGCATACGCCTGTATTCTGGCGTTACGACCTCAATCACGAAAGCAACCCCCACTTGCTGGAGCGCCTGGGCATCAACACCGTCTTTAATGCCGGCGCGATGGAGTGGAATGGGAAAATCGTGCTCGTACCCCGTATCGAAAGCCATGACGTGAAGTCTTTTTTTGCCGTGGCCGAAAGCGAAAACGGCATCGACAATTTCCGTTTTTGGGATTACCCAATCACCATGCCCGAAACGGATGACCCGGACATGAATGTGTACGACATCCGCCTGGTGCAACACGAGGATGGCTGGATATACGGCCTGTTTTGCACCGAACGCAAAGACCGCAGCCAGCCCTACGATACTTCGGCGGCCATTGCCCAAAACGGTATTGCCCGCACGAAAGACCTGGTGCACTGGGAGCGCCTGCCTGATTTGATTACCCGCTCGCCTCAGCAGCGCAACTGCGTTCTACATCCGGAATTTGTAGAGGGCCAATATGCTTTCTACACGCGCCCCATGGACGGCTTCCTGGATGCGGTCGGCGAAGGCGGTATCGGCTGGGGCTTATGCCCAGACATAGAAAATGCCCGTATCGAGCACGAACGAATCATCGATGCCAAACAGTATCATACCGTGAAGGAGGTGAAGAACGGTTTGGGGCCGGCACCGCTAAAAACGGAATACGGCTGGCTCCACCTGGCTCATGGCGTACGCCGTACGGCGGCCGGCTTGCGTTACGTGCTGTACTGTTTCCTCTGCGACTTGCACGAGCCCTGGCGCGTGACCCATCAGCCCGGCGGGCACTTCATTGCCCCCCACGGCATCGAAAGATTGGGGGATGTGTCGAATGTAGTCTTTAGCAATGGCTGGGTAGCCCGCAGCAATGGCGAGGTGCTCATTTACTATGCTTCCTCTGATACCCGCATGCACGTGGCGGCCACTACGCTCGAAAAACTCCTGGACTATACCCTGAACACCCCGGCAGATGCCGGCCGCACTTTTGCTTGCGTACAGCAGCGCCAGGCCCTGATCAGCCGCAATATGCCGATTGTGGAGCAGATCCGCGCGGGAAATCAGCTGGCGGCTGACAATCGGCAGTAGGGCCATCCTCACGCTCACTGCACCCTGGCGCGCAGCAG
>CAYSPJ010000060.1:28440-29894 GCA_964432875.1 uncultured Phaeodactylibacter sp.
TCTTGGCTCAGGATTTCCTCAGGCGGGTTGCCCTGGGCGGCCTGTACTGGCCGCATTTTGCCCGGCGAGAGGTCTGCCAGCCTTTCTTCGGCCAGCAGCAGTGGTAGCCGGACAGAGAAAATCTGGGGGGCGGTGTTGATTTGTACGGCGGTCAGCTTCTTACCGGCCCGATAGGGGATACCGTTGGGCACCTGGATGAAATCATGTTGTTTTAGGCCTAGCTCTTTGACTTTAGAAGCTTGGGGATGTTGTTCGGGCTCGGCCATTTGAAAGCTTGCGCCGGGCTTGGCCTGCAGCAGATAATAGCCCGTTGCTTGCCGGTAGCGGCAGCCGAGCCCATCGGTGATTTCCTCGGTTAAGGGGTTGAGTTGAAAATCGGTATCCTGGTTGTCGCTCGTATCGATGAAGTTGAAGCGGATTGGAAGGTAGTCACCAAACTGTTTTACGACGGCCGTGCCGAGGAAGCTTTCTGGCTGGTAGAAGATGAGGTTGAGCAGCGGCACCTCAAAGAGGGTGGTGCCGAAGCTGAACAAGAGGTTATCTTCTTCGGGCACACAGCTGAAAGACAACTCCATCGGGGCTTGCTTGTGCGCTGGGCGGTTGGGCAGCTCCAGTGTCTCCCATAGCTCGGGGTCGAAGAAAGGGGCCATTTTTATGGGGCGTTCTGTAGCTAGCTGCAGCCCCCGGCGCACGATGGTGCCAGTAGCTAGTTTGGGCTTGGCCCAGTTATTGGTCTCCAGGAAGTAATCGCATTGCCGGATCAGGCTACGTTTGAGCTGGTTACATACTTGCCAATCGTTGAAGAAAGCAATTTCATACTTCCGCTCGAAGGAGGCGCGGGGGTTGTTCAAGCCGATATTGCCGGTATCCTGGCGGCGCAACCGTTGTTGTATCTCCCAGTGTGACATATCAGCATACACCAGGAGGTCGGCCTGGCAGATGGTGCTGGCACCGATGCCGTAAATCAGCACGAGGCCCTCGGCGATCGATTCGATGCTCTGGTGGATGGCGAGGAGTTTCTGCGGGTCAAAATAATCCTGAATCGCCAGGCCCGTGAATTTCCCGGAGCGCTCGCCATCAGCCATCCTGGAGGACACCAGTTCGTACAGGGTTTCGCTTTCCTGAAAGAGGTAAGAAGTTTTGCAGCTGGCCTGGGGCTGCAGGCGCTGTTTCAGCTCCTGGAAGTTGACTTCATCAAGAGTGCCGTGGTAGCATTCGATCGCCACGATGACCCTGGGCTTGGAGATGCGCCCGATGGCCCGCGACAATTCCTGATTGATGGCGCCCCAGCCTTCCCAGGAGCTTTGGTGTTCGGCAGGGACCTCGATAAAGGGAAGTTGTTGATTCATACCAGTGTTTTAGTTAGGGCGCATTGGGGCGGCTATTTTAGTTCTCTAAAGATAAGAACGTTTGGATAGCTGAATAGCTGGCTAAGGTAATTTTTTTATGGGCAA
>CAYSPJ010000061.1:0-27466 GCA_964432875.1 uncultured Phaeodactylibacter sp.
CCGATAGCAAAGCAGTCAAAGTTTCTAAAACGACAGCAGCTCCCATCGTCGTAGGATACTAAAAGCTCCGTAAAGTAACAATAACTGTAGCTTTCAGATGGAGTGTTGACTAAATTAATTGTTATTGTTGCAGGAGGAGCGCCATTCACTACCCCGCTCTGAAAGATTTCATCCGGATCTCCTTCGGCAGAGGGGACAAAACCCTCTGTATACCAAAGAACCGCGACAAAGGCGTAAGAAGTCGCCTGCCTCGTCGTAGAATAATTTCCACAGTTGTTTATACATGCGTCGTAGCCCTGGAAAAGCAATTCTGCACACTGGGTTATACATTCGTCGTAGGCGATCAAATCGATGGGGAATTGAATCGCACAGTTGTTTATACACGTCGCATAGCCCCCTTCAAATGCCCCCTGATCAGGGAGATGGATATTGCAAGCTTGCCTACATAGGCAAATGCTCATTTGCCCTTCCGCAACTTGGCAAGGGTCGCAAGCCAACCCAGATATTGTCAATTTTGAACTATTGCTATTCAGCTCTACTGACAAATAATCATTGAACACCCTGGTTGATGTACATTGTGAGTAACCGCTTGTCGCATTGAAGAGTAACCCCAAAAGCATAAAAGAAATGAAGCACTGCATGTCTTTTCAAAAATGAGTGAACCCTACTTCTTTTTCGAGTGGTTTCAGGATAGCCCACCCGCTGGCAGCGATTATGCTTAGGCTACTCCGCTTACTATCCATTGGGCGATGATCTCTATCCGAGGAAGGTCTGCCGATCAGGTGTACGGCTCTTGTTTTGATTGCCCTTCGGTTTCAGCTTTTCGCTTGGCATTATCCCTGCCAACTCTTTAATAGACGCAAGTTTACGCTAAATCTTTCGCATTTGTAATGGAAGGCAATGTTTTTTTTCAAAGAAATCATTGTCAACAGAATATTAGCCCAGCCGCCAGCGCGTCAGCGGTTGAAAAATGGTGTGTGGCGGCTTTGGCGAGGTGCCCCCTCCAGCCCAGGGGCGGTTGGTTCTCGCAGAAAAGCCCGACAGAGCGCCGGGTGCAACGTACCCGTCAAAGGTCCTATTCGGGCCTCCGGCGTGGATCAGCGCGCTGCACATCCGTCTAAAAGACGGGACGTATTGAATGGGCGGGATAGGAGACGGTCGCCCAGGGGATGTTTTTGCTTTCCCATGGGCACAAATTTAGCAATAATAAGCCAATGGTCCACTTGTGTAGGTACCATAGGGTTTTTAGGTTAGCAGCATTTCGGTTGTTGCCCTTGCTTTTTGTTATCGTGCTAGATTGGACGGGCACCATGCCTCTTTTCTGTCATTATTCATGATAGTATAGTGAATGAATGTCAAGTTCTGTGCGGTTTGATGTCGCTCGTTTAGGTATTCCTTTTTGCCCAGCACCGCCTTCCCACCCAGGGAAGGCTCCCGATATACCCGCTTGCCCGTCGCCTTGTACAGCGCATTCGCCAGCGCCCCGAAGATGGACGGGAAGAGAGGCTCGCCCATGCCTTTCGGGGCGAAAAGATGGGCAATGATTCTTTTTACCAGGCAAAAAATCCGTATTTATCGTGATTAAGTATCAACTAAAATGTCCATTTTTTACCAGTACCCACCCAAAAACGACTGCGATTTTTGCAGCATTTCAAACCAAAACCTCATCACATGGAAAGAAGAGAATTCATGCTGTCCGCTGGGCTGTTTGCTGCACTTGGCATCCTGCCAAACATTGCCAACGCTGCTCCCGCATCCGATTGCTATACGCCACTCGAACCTTTCTTATTGCCGCCCGCACCACCGCTGTCGCACAATGGCCGCATGGACATCAAAGTATGGGTGCGCTCGCACATGACGGGCGGTGTGTACTCCTGTGTGGAGTGCGCCGTAGCACCCAAGGTCATGGGGCCGCCCCCGCATTTCCACAAAGAACTCGACGAGCTAATGTTTGTGCTGGAAGGCACGGCCAGTGTCATGGTGGAGGGGCAGGAGGTGCAAGTGCCAGCTGGCGGCTGGCAGAGCATTATTACAAGACGCAGGTGTAGTGCAGTTAAGGCAAAATGGAGTGGGAAAGGGCACTTGGTATTCTTTGCCATAAAATGCCCCTGCTGGCTCGAGATTCACATCTCGCGCTTTCTATTCGGCGGGTTCTACCCGCATTCCCAACTGCCTGACAGGCCGTTGCTCACCGCACCC
The DNA here is from genome assembly GCA_964432875.1 of uncultured Phaeodactylibacter sp. Taxonomy (GTDB): domain Bacteria; phylum Bacteroidota; class Bacteroidia; order Chitinophagales; family Saprospiraceae; genus JACJYE01. Next base: position 2,200 of record CAYSPJ010000061.1, read on the forward strand.
TCAGCACCGCCCGCTGCCGGATATCCTGCGACGAAGCGCCGATCATGATGCGGAAATCACCGGGTTCAATTACTTTTTGCAGGTTGAGGTCCAACATAGATAGCATTTCCGGATGGATGGCAAAGCGCACTTCTCGGGTTTCGCCGGGCAGCAAGTGGATGCGCTGAAACCCTTTGAGCTCCATCACCGGGCGGGCTACTGAAGCCAGCTCGTCGCGCAGGTAGAGCTGCACCACCTCATCACCGGCTAAGGCACCAGCGTTGGACACCTGTACGGATACGTAGGTAGAATCGCCAGGGGCAATTTCCGCAGCGCCCAAGCGGATGCCATCGTAGCGGAAGCGGGTGTAGCTCAGCCCAAAGCCGAAGGGGAACAGCGGCTTGCCAGTATGGTGGATGTAATCGTCGCCGCGGCCAGTGGGCTTGTGGTTGTACACCAAAGGCAACTGCCCTTCCATCAATGGAAAAGTGATGGGCAGGCGCCCGGCGGGGTTGTAGTCGCCAAATAGCACCTCTGCTACCGCATGGCCGCCCATCTCGCCAGGATACCATACGGCGAGTATGCCCTGCACTTTGTCCATCCAGCGCTGCATGGTCACTGCGCTGCCGCCGGCCAATACGACTACCACGGGCGTACCAATAGCTGCCACCTTTTCGATCAGCTCTTCCTGCCGCCCCGGCAGGCGCAAATCAGCCCGGTCGAGAAACTCGCCCTCCTCGATACCGACGGCCACCACAGCCAAGTCGCTTTGGGCGGCAAGTCGGACGGCTTCCGCGATGGCCTCGCTTTGCCGGTTCTCCACGCCCACATCCCATACCAGGCGGAACCAGGCGTTTCCGGTAGGTTCGTAAAATTCGATCCGCAGCGCATAAGCCCGGCCTTGCTCAAAATCGAAATCGGCCAGCCGAGCTTGTCTCGTGCGTTTAGTCCAGTTGTCTATCAGCAGCTTGCCGTCTACGTACAGGCGATAACCGTCGTTGCCGTCCACGCCGATTTGGAAACGGCCGGTGTGCGGCGCGGTAATCTTGCCCGTCCAGCGGACGGAATAGAAGTCGTAGCTCAGCTTTTCGGGATCGGGGGAGAACAGCGTCCATTGGAACTGCAGCTGCGGGTCGCGGCGCACCAGCGCGGGATCGCCTTCCCAGGCCACGTTGTTGAAGTACTCGCCCTGCAGGCCGGGCTGGAGGCGGCCCTCCCACTCGCAAGACAAGGCATCGGCAGGTACGGTCACATAGCGGATATCGTCGCGGCGGCAGCCCTCGGCATAATGCACGGTCACGGCGGCCCCGACTCTTTGCCGCAGGCCTTCCAGGATGCTCACCTTCTCGTTGCCGGGGCCGCTGTACCCGCCCAGGCGGGCTTCAGCCGCATCCGGGCCGATGAGGGCGATGGAGCGGACGGCCGGGGCTAAAGGCAAGCCGCCGCTTTCGTTTTTGAGCAAGACGATGGATTCCAGCGCCGCCTTTTTAGCCAGTTCGCGCTGCGCCGGATGGCCATTCCAAGCCGCGGCCGTTGCGGGGTCCACGTAGGGGTTCTCAAAAAGGCCGAGCTCAAACTTCAGGCGCAGCACCCGAGCGGCCGCTTCGTCAATCACAGCGGGTGAGATGCTGCCATCGTAGAAAGGCGGTGAAAATAGCGTCTGATGATCGTAGTCGGTTTGGAAAATGACATCCAGCCCGGCCGTGATGGACTGGGCCGTGGCGTCGGGATAATCGCGGGCGGTGAAGTGCAGCACGTTGGCGCCACCCGTGGCGCCGGCGTCGGAGATGACGAAGCCCCGGAAGCCCCACTCCTTTTTGAGGAGTTGGTTGAGCAGCCAATCGTTGGCGGTGCAGGGCCTGCCGTCGTAGGAGTTGTAGGAGGTCATCACCGAGCGGGCGCCGCCACGCCGGAAGCAGGCTTCAAACGGCGGCAGGTGGATTTCCCGCAGGTAGCGTTCGTTGGCGTGGATGGGGTAGCTATCGCGGCCGCCATCGCCCACGTTGGCCACGAAGTGCTTGGGCGTGGTGATGATGCCGCGCTGCTCGAATGCCGAGACGAAGGCCACGCCCATCTCCGCAGCGAGGAAGGGGTCTTCGCCGTAGGTCTCCTCCGTCCGCCCCCAGCGCACATCGGTAGCGATGTTGACCACTGGCGACAAGACCTGCCGGATGCCACGGGCCTGGCACTCCATCGCGATGGCGCCGGCCACCTCGTGCATCAGGGCCGTATTCCAGGTAGCGGCTAAGCCGATGGCCTGCGGGAAGGCCGTGGCACCCGAGCGCACCAAGCCGTGCAAGGCCTCGTCGAAGGGGATGATGGGGATGCCCAGCCGGCTTTCTTCGCGGAAGAACCGCTGCATGGCGTTGATTTTCTCCGCCGCTTCACGCGCCGAGCTGCCACTCTCGTAGCGGAGCATCTGCCCGGCAGCATGGCCTTCTTGCCCGGCTGCGCTCACCTGGAAGCCAAAGATGCCGGTTTGGTACTTGCTGCTATCGACCCCCAGCTCGCCGGGGATCATGAACAACTGCCAGAACTTCTCCTCGGGCGTCATCCGGGCGAGCAAATCCTGTACCCGCTCTTCAATCGGCAAGCCTGGATTTTTGTAGGGTTGACTCCAGGCAGGCAGGCTGAAGAGGGTCAGCAGCAGGAGGCAAGTTGTTTTTTTCATGGCTGAGAGGTTGTGTGGTGCGTCAAGTCAGTGGATTGACAGGGGCGGCGAGTTGGTTTCGAGCTAAATAGTGGATGCTTGAAGCTCGAAGCTGGCTGTTAACCGCCATCTGTCAGCGGCCCAAAGCTACGACTTTCGGAATGATGCGGGATAGCTGCTCCATATAAAAGCAGCGCTGATCATTGAAAGCAAGGCCAGTTGGCAAGCAAATAGCTGCTGCCGCTGATTATGCCGCTCTGCTACTACCGCGGCGGCGAAACCTGGAATCTAAAAACCATCCCATCCTCCACCCGCGCCCAAATCCGGCGCTCCTCCTGGTCTTTTAGAATGAAAAAGCGCTTATCGGCATCCATGCCATTATACGCCAGGTCATACACCTGGAGCACGTGGTTTTGCTCATCGAGCAAGACGGTGGTGTGGGCGTCGGAGACGATGACATGCTGACCGGCCGTTACCTGCCAGAACAAGGGGTTGTTCTGGCTGTAGTTCTGATTGGGCCTACGGCCAAAATCGTGCAGCAGATTCCCCTGCCAGTCGTATAGCAGGCCGGCGTGGGTGGAATCCGTGGCGGCAAAGAGGCGGTCCATGATCACCACTTTCAGATTGAAGTACTCGATGGGGATTTGCAGCCGCCACAGGGTGTCGAGGAGGCCGCTTTTGATGCGCAAGGCATAGCGCTCTGTTAACGGAACCGGCTCAGCGTAAGGTTTTTGCACGATCAGGTGATCGAGCTCCCATTCAACGCCCCCGTCTTTATGCGGAGGCAATGAACAGATGAGGGTATCCAGTTCATACAGCGTTTTCCCGCGATCGTCCACGACCAGCTGCCGCCAGGCCGCCTTGTCGCTGAAATCAGTGACGGTAAGCAGGTTTCGCGATTTCAAATACTGGGGGCCGTCCAATACGTTGTAGGGCGTTAGAAGGTTGCCCTTTTCGTCTATGTATGCGGTAATCAGCTTTCGGTCGGGCAGCTTGGGATGCTTTTTTTGGACGTTGGTGTTGGTGGCTTTTTCCTGGAAAGACCTGTATTGTACATAGTCCACCTCCAGCGGCGCCTCCTTGCCCTGGTTGACCCGGTGCAGTTTCAATTTTTCGGGGAAGGGATAACTTTTCCAAAGTCTTGGCGCCATCGCTTCGGGTATTTCCAGCACCAGGTACCAGGTCAGGGGAAGGTAGCTCACGCCTTTTTTGGCCGGCAGCACCCATTCGCCACGGTCGTTGAGCACGCCGCAGGCCTTGAGCCCGTCTTTCACCACCACCAGCCCGGTTTCGTATTCCTGCCGGATGGCGGTGAAGCCATCGGGTAAGGGCGGCAAGGGCTTTGGGCCGGTGGCTATTTCGGGTAGTAGTTCGCCCCTCAGGTTGTACGTAATCCAGCTGCCGTCATCCTGCTGGCAGCGAAATAGGGTGTCAAGATAATTGAACGACCCGCGGATGGACGCATGCCGCCCAGGCACGATCTCCTCTCCTTTTTCATTAACAACCCCATACCGGCCGCCGGATTTGACCTGATAAACCCGGGGATACACCCGGATCATTTCGTCGAAAAGCTCCGCGGTCAATGCCTGCCCATCCACATCGTACAGCCCGTACTTCCAGGCGCCTGCCTGGTTGTTTCTACGCTGGATCACCCAGGGCCCGGTCTCCACGATCTGGGATTCATCATTGCCTTGCAAGGTAGCGATCACCTGCAGGGCGGCGTCGCGGATCACCTGCTTGTCGGGATATTCAAAAACGAAATGCGGAAAATCGCGCTTGTCGTAGGGCAGGATACGGGATGCATAATCTGAAAGCATGCGCTGGCCCTTACGGTCCATCAGCCAGGCCCGTGGCGCTTTCGTGGTCGGATACTGATCGGAAATGAGGGCATAGCGATCCTCCGCAACGGGATAGATATGTTGCGCCGAAATGGGCAGCACCGTTTTGCCCTGGTAGTCCATCAGTCCGAAGCGCTGGTCTATTTCCACGATCACCATGTCGCCGAAGGGCTGGATGGTGCTTCGGTAAATGGTATCCAGCACCAGTTTTCCGTCAGCGTTGATCAGGCCGTAGCGGTGGCCGCCACTGTTGTTCGTATAGGTGGGGCCGATGGCGATAAAATACCCCGTCTTGCCCCCGGGTTGAAGCAAACCCCAGGCGAAGGGCGTACGCACCACGCCCTTCCGGTCGGCGATGGCCAGTTTTTCACGCCCCTCCGCCACGATGAAATACTCCGCATCGGCGACGATGCCGGCGCCGAAATCGCGGTCGAAAAGCAGCTTCATATCGGTATCGATGAAATTGAGGGTCGTGGGCGAAGTCCATACCGGCAGCGCCCCTTCGGTAAATTGCAGCGGGTCCCGCTCCTCCCGCCTCGACGAGTACCTGACCTGCAGCCAGTCGAAATTGTTGTTGCGGGTGGGGTTATACCATTCCGTCTGCGCGCCGGTCCGGGTATTGCGCAAGGTCAGCATGGTTCCGCCTTTCTTGATCGCCACGAGCTGCCGGAGGGTGTCGATCTGCCGGGCATAAGGCCGCAGATTTTCGACTTCCGTGACCACATCGTGCCGGTTCTCCAGCGGTATCAGTTCCCCCCTCCTGGTTAGCGCCTGCAGCGGACCGTTATGGCGCAAGACTGTATAAAAACGGTCTTCGGGGAGAATTTCAAAAATGCCTTTGCACTTCGGCTCGATCACCACCTGACCGTCTTCGGTCGCATAGCCAAAAAGGTCTTTGTAGCCCTGGTACGGGATCAGGGTTTGGGCGGGGAGCAGGGCGGCGGCGAAGAGCGCCCCAAGGAACAGCAAGTATCTGATAATCATTTTTTGGCTTGATTTATTTGAAATACAGTTATCTCTCCACACACTCCACCTCCCTTCCCTCGTTATCCAGGCAAATAAAACCCTGTTCGAGCCAGGCAAAGGCCGCCACGCGGTGTCCCGCTCGCAGCGTACCCAGCTTTTGCGCCGTTTTTTCGTGCGACTCCTGAGAACGTTCAATTACCTGATACACAAATTCGGTCAAGCGTCTGCCATCCGGCGCTCCGAGTGCATAAAGAGCTGTCTCTGCCTGGACAAAGCCCAGGAAGCCGTTGCCCAGTTCAACAATCCGGGCGTAACGCTCCCCGGTCACTGGCTTCTGGTCGGCTGGGTTGAGCAGTAATACCTGGCGATTTTGGTGGATAACGGCCATATCCGGGTTGTACTTCAGGGAGGCAATCACTTCGTAGTTGTTTTCAAACGGCGTCAGCTGGTTGCCAAGGGTATCGAAAATGGCTTTTTGAATGCCCCGTCCCATCACAAACCACCGGTTGCCGCCCAGCTCCCAAGCTTCATCATAAGCCGGCGGGATGACAATGCCTCGTTCCACATGCTCGATCCCTACCTTGCGGGTAGGAAGGTGTTCGATCATGTACCAGGACGAGTCTTTTTTATAATAATCCAGAATGCTGCGGTGATACTCGGGATTACCGGGTTCAGGCTCAGCCCCTGCCCTTACCGGCTGCTCCTGGCCGCAGGCGGTGAAGCTGAAGGAGAAAAGCCATCCGATGAGCAGGTATATTGTGGGTTTTGTCATAATTATTGGTTTTCGTTTATCGTTGAGCGTTTATCGTTTACGTAAACGATAAACGCTTAAAACTAATCTGCTTTAATCTCAAACGTCTTCCCCTCCCCATCAAACAGCGTGAACGCTCCCCCTGGCCTTTCCCGCATATACCCGATCCAAGGTCCATAGCCTGCCGGATGCTCCCGGTCCAACACCTGTATCTTTTGTTGGGTGTTGAGCCCGTCCATAGCGTGGGGCTCCATGTCGAAAATGAGCCCGGTGATGGGGTTCAGGTCGCGGTCAAAGAGCCCGTACTCCTTTAGCTGGCCATAGCCCGATCGCTTATCGCCGTACCGGCCCATCACGTACAGCCCATCGGCCAGCCGGCGGGGTTCACCTTCTAGTTGGCGGATGAAACGCCCCTCCAGGTCCACCAGAATGTACTCATCTTGCCAGTTGGGCCTGACCACCAGATAGCCATCCACCTGCCACTGGCTGATGCGGTAATAAGGGCCGGCCAGTTGGCGGCCGTCGATGTGACACAGATAAGCGGTATCTCCTTTTTCCTGAATAAAGGTAGTGGGTGAAACACCGTCGAACCGGTCGAACGCCGCTTCGCGGAGCTGTCCTGCCTGCCGATGCCACAAGCCTTTTTTGCCCGAAAGGGCGTCTTCAAAGATCAGGAAGGGCAGGGTGTCGTACTCCACGATCCACTGCCCCCGTTCGTTTTGACCAATCTCTCTTTTGTTGACCATGGGCTCGAACCCCAGGAGCACCGTATCGATGAGCACCTGCCCATCGGCCTTGCCCACGCCGCGCAGGTAGCCGCGGTTGTTGCGTCCGGCGTGCAGGGTGTAATACCCTTTTTCATCCAGAAAACGAATGCAGCGGTAACCGGCTTCCGCTACATGGTCGATTTCAATAACCGGGTCGTCGACCTGGGCTTGGGCAGACAGGCAGGCGAAAAGTGCAAAAAGGAGGAAGTAATAGTGCATGTGGGTTTATTTTTTTTTCAGGCATTTGGGAGGTGTCACCTCGTAAGCTCGATTTCAATCACTCCAGCTTGAACCTGAACGGAAAAGTCTGCCACGACCGCACCGGCAAGCCGTTTTTCTTCGCGGGCTTCCACCTAGGCATGCGCTCAATGATGCGAACGACCTCCTTTCCGCAGCCCCCGCCGATATCCTTGACAATTTGAATGTTGGTGAGGCTGCCGTCCTTTTCCACCACAAATTTGACGACCACCATGCCCTGAATGGCGTATTCTTTGGCAAGCGCCGGGTATTTCAACTCGGATACCATAAACTTTATTTTCTCCGACTCCCCTCCCGAGTATTCCGCGGGCTGGTCCGGAAAGTCGTAGATATCCTCTTCCTGGCGGGAAGTTTCTTCCACAGGCGGCGGCGGCACTGGAGTATCCATCCAAACAACCTCTTCCATCGCTACTACTTCTTCCTCTTTGGGTTTAAGCGGGGCAAAATCATGGGCTTTGCCTTTTTCGTCGAAACCCACCCAGGGCTGGTCGTCGCCGCGTTGGGCGGATGATCCATACGCTACCAAGCGGCCGGACTTCATTTGTCCCCTCCAGGCGGTGTAGTGCTTTCGCTCCGGTTGTTCCATAAACGCATAGCCCTGATTGTTGACCCGGCGTCCGGCAGCGTCGTGCAGGTAGTACGCCCCCTCTTCCTTGACGGCAAAATAACTCGAGTAGGGAAGCAGTATAATCTTCTGAAAATTAAAACGGTCGCCCGCCGGATCTCCGATGTGGATGAAGCCTCCCCGTTCGCCGTTTTCCGGTTGGCCGTAAAGAATGCCGGGGTTTGCGGTATATTCCAGTCGTTTGAACCGTCCCGGATAGGCCGGCTTGCCATCCCAGCCCATGATGATAAAAGCGGCGCCGTCGTGAACGATCAGCGGGTGGTCGTCGGAGGCGTATTGGATTTCTTTGTATTGCATGGGCAAAATGGGGCGACCGTCGAGGTGGAAAAGGCCGGTTGATAATTGGGCCGCACGGGAGGCGGTAAAGTACCTGTAGAAGTGCTGGTTTGCCATTTTGCCGATCCCGCCTTTAAAAACAACGTTGCCTGTAACACAGCTATCGAGCAGCAATCGCCCGTTGGGGTCATACACTTTGCCGTTCAGCGGACTTCCTTCCTGCGCGAGAATGACGTCTTGCGGCTGATTGCCCATTTTGGAAAGTCTGGCAGGGCCCAAGGGAATGAGAAAACGACCTTGCTCATCGGTCATGCCCATCTGATAGTCGGTGGTTTGCACGAGAAACCTGCCCCCGGGATGAGCCTGGATGTTAAAATAAACCGGCGGCAGCAAGGTATCTCCTTCCCAGGTGAACAAGCCCGCCTGGCTGGGGTTGCCCCGGTTGTCGATCGTAGCGCAGACGACGGTTTTGCCGTCGGTCCACCTGCCGTTTTCAAATCGGCCCTGGAAAGGATCCTCGCCTTTCAGGTCGAGAAAAACCCGGGACATATCCGGCCGGATGATCACCACGGTGTTTTCGTTGAATCCGGGCTCGGCCGTCTGTCCCGCTGCCTGAAACAGGGCTTCTCCCTTCCCGTTGAAAAAATACAGCAGGGTATCGTTTTCCGGCGCGCGGGCTGCCAGCAAATCTGCATGGATGGCGCGCACATATTCGTATTGAATCGGCAGGACCAGTCCGCCCTCCAGCTTGTACAGGCCCCAAAGCTTGTTTTTCCCAACCCCGGTATACCCCATGGCACTGTTTTGCCAGCCGATGTCGATTTCGTCGTATTCAAAGGGTATGACAATACTGCCGTCGACCTGATCGACATAGCCCATTTTGCCGGTTTCGGGGTCGGTTTCCACGCGGTATTGGGCATGGGTGGTGGCTGCGAGGAGCAGGAGGAGAAAAGTTACCCTGATAAGACGCATAGTTCTTTCTTGTTGATTATCAAATACATATCGAGGTGTCACCTCCTTTCTTCCTGGTTTTCAAGTACATCCGAGGTGTCACCTCCTTTCTTCCTGGTTTTCAGCCACATCCGAGGTGTCACCTCAATCTAGCCCCACCATTTTCCCATTCTTCAAAAAAACAAAGGCCGCCCCATTCTCGCGCGTCAGCACGGTGACCACCTCGGCTTCAGGAATGCCCTTGGCTTTAAAAGCGCCGGAGAAAGCTGGCAAGGTATTTTCCATGTAGGCGCCGCGGTAAGCCGGTTGCACCAACATCTTTCCCGAAGGATCGACGATGCCCAGCTTGCTTTCTGCATTGATGTAGAAAAAACCGTGCCTGAGCAGCTGGATATCGGTGTAAATGCCGGGCAAAACCTCACGGCCCTGGTCGTCGACCAGGCCGCATTTCATCCCCTCATTCACGAAAATGACCACGCGGCCGTTGTGGTCGCCCAGCCATTTGTACCTGAACGGGATGGCCATTTTGCCCTCCAGGGAAAGGAGGCCGAAGTACTGATCGGTAGAATCCTTGAGGGAAAAATGCGGCCCCCGGGCCATGTCGAACCGCTGTATGACCTTCGGGTGCTCAAAGGGCGTCACCACCTTGTTGTCGATGTCGACTACGCCCCATTTGCTCGTTTTCTGGGCCCAGATATGGAATTTGCCCTGGTGGAGGAAGGAAAGACCGAACCCCATGTATTCGAAAGGCAGCACCGTGCGCCCCGCGCTGTCGATCACACCGGCCCTGATGTGGGTCACACCGTCCTCGTCCGGGCCGGTTTCGGCCTGGGTGCCGAAAAGTAAGGGACCGAAGCGTTTTTCATCGGGATTCATGACATACAGGGGCCCGATGCCTCCGTAAAATTTGGGTTCGATCATCCATTCGCGGCGGCGCAGATCGAAAACGCCCACTTTGCCGTCTGCGTCGCCCACCTGCAGCCATTCGGGGTGCTGTGCGAGGAGGTCTCCAGCCCAGTAATAGACGTCCATCGTTGCATATTCAAAAGGCAGGACGACCTGGCCGTCCATCGCCACCACGCCCATCTCCCGGGGCATGTGGTAGATCAGCCCGGTCTGGGCCATGGCAATCTGGTAGGCGGGGGGATCGGAGGTCACATACCCCTGCGTGGTGCGCACCCCGGGGTAGAAATAGACCACTTCGACGTAGCGGTTTTCGCGAAAGGGGAAGATCACTTCGCCCTTGCCGTTGATTAGTCCGGCGTGCCCGTTTTCGAGGACGGCCAGGAGGCGAAGGTCTTCCAGCGGCACGCCGCGGGGGACCTGGAAAGCCTGCGGTTTGTACAGCAATTCGAGCCTTTTGTAGGAAAAGGGAATGACGATCTGGTTCGCTTCGTTGATCACGCCGAATTTACCTTCCTTCGAAGCGACCATGAAGCCGCAGTATTGAAAATGCAGGTCGTCGTATTCGGCGGGGAGGAGCACGGTTCCGTCCTGGGCCTTCATGCCGCTTTTTCCGTTCTGATAATATTTATTGGAGTAATGGCTGCCCAGCTTGCTCCAATACGCCTGTTGGGCGGTGACGAGGTAGCCGTAGTCGTTGTAGGCGTAGCCGGGAGGCACCGGTTTTTCTGTCTCTGGAGGAGCTGGCGTCTGCGGTTGTTCTTCCAGGATAAGGGGTTCCTGGGCGTAAAGGGCAGGCGCCAGCGCGAGCAGGCACGCTGCGAACAGGTGGTTTTTCTTCATAAAATGGGGCTAGACTTCTTTGAATACTTCCTCTGCCTTCATCACAAAACCTTCTACCACGGGCTCTGCGCTGCACACTTTGTCGCCGCTGCACACGACCAGGTCTTCGGGCGTGCGGTAGACTTCGATCACTTGCTGCTCGGGAAATACGAGCCAGAGCACTTTCACGCCCGCCTGGAAGTATTCATACACCTTGTTTTTGACGAGGTTGATTTTGTCGTTAATAGAAATGATCTCAATAATAAACTCCGGGATGGGGGCATAGCCTTTTGCTGCGGCGCGAGTTTGCTCAAGGGTAATAAGCGACAAGTCGGGTTTGCGCCATTGCTCTTCAGAAGTCCATACCTCTATTTCGCATTGGAGTTTTGCCCTAGTTTTGGCGATGGGTAGTGTAGCAAATCTATCCTGAAGGTTGATGACAATGTAATGTTCGCTCATTTTCATAGCGTCCGACTTTTCGATTACGCCCTTATTATACTCGTACTTGACGCCCGGCCCGCCCTCGCTGTACTTGCGCAGGAAGGTATGGATGGACATCTTTCTGGGCGGCTTCTTTTTGACGGGAGCTTCCCGGTAGGTGGTATTCTCACTCATGTCGTGAATGGTTTAATGCAAATATAACATTTTTTCCGCCAACCTGCCCCCCTCAATCTCCCTCTTTCAGCAAAAAATTCCTCTGCCATAAAAACTGTCGCTCTTATGCCCCTGCGCCCTTATCCTCCGCTCCATCGCGGCATGGCATTCCTGATATCCTTTGTTTTTCGCACAGGTATTCCTGCTTTCACTGCTACTGTGCCGACCACCCTCCATCTACCGGCAAGGCGGCACCGGTGAGGGTATGAGCCGCCTCGCTGGCCAGCAGCAGCGCCAGTTCGGCCAGCAATTCGATACTGATAAAATCCTTGACGGCTTGTTTTTTCAACATTACTTTCTCCACCACCTCCTCGGGGCTGAGCTGATGGGCTTTGGCCTGGCTGGCAATCTGGGCATCCACCAAAGGAGTGCGCACATAACCCGGGCAGATGGCATTGCAAGTGATACCCAAGGGAGCGCCTTCCAGGGCCAGCACTTTGGTCAGCCCGACGATGCCATGCTTGGCGGCGATGTAGGCAGCCTTGTACTCCGAAGCACGCAGCCCATGCACCGAAGCGATATTGATGATGCGCCCGAAGCCCCGTTGTTTCATACCCGGCCAAACGGCCTTGCTGGCGTGAAAAGCTGCGCTGAGGTTGACGCCGAGGATGCGGTCCCACTGCGCTTCCGGAAATTCGTCGATGGGTGCCACGTGCTGGATCCCCGCGTTGTTGATGAGCACATCTACCTGCCCAAAATGGCCTTCGGCTTCGGCAACCATGGCTCGAATCTGCTCTGGCACCAGCATATCAGCCGGCGAAAATAAAGTGGCGATACCGCAGCGGCGGGCCAGGCTTTGGGCTATTTCCAGGCCGTTTTCCTCCAGCCCGTTGAGCATCAACTGGTAGCCGGCGGCGGCAAAAGCTTCGGCTAGGCCCAATCCGATCCCGCTGGTGCTTCCGGTGATAATGGCAGTTTTATTCATGGCGTTGTGTTTGTTTTTTCCTAAAATGCACCTGCTGGCATTCTTTACCGCCTGGTGTAGTAAATCTGCCCCTTTCAGGGCCCTCAAGGTAAGGAGTTTTTTTTATTTTTGTCACTCGAAGGACGGGGGCTGATCGTACTCTTTTCTATCGCATTCGGCCGGAGGGGGGAGGGAGGTGTTATTAGGGAGGGATTCAAGGTTAAAGGGTAAAGGTTAAAGGATAAAGGATAAAGGGTAAAGGGTAAAGGGTAAAGGGTAAAGTGGGGGGACGACAAAAAAAATAAATCAAACCATTATAACATGATTCACAAATTCAAGACATTGCTAGCGGCCGGGGCGTTTTTGCTCTTCGGTGGGCTGGCACAAGCTCAACCTTTTGCCCTGCCCAAGCTGGGCTATGCTTACGGGGCGCTAGAGCCTTACATTGATGCTCAGACGATGGAGATTCACTACACCAAGCACCATCAGGCCTACGCCAATAATTTGAACAACAGCATTAAGGGCACGCGTTTTGAGGAGTGGCCGTTGGAAGACCTGCTGCTGAGCGCGCAGAAGCGCGGCGCTGCCATACGCAACAATGGCGGTGGGCATTACAACCACACCCTTTTTTGGGGGATCCTCTCCCCTACCCCGGCAAAAAAGCCCAGCGGCGCACTGCAACAAGCTATCGAACGCGACTTTGCCAGCCTGGATAGCCTCAAGACGCTGTTGAACCAGGCCGCTGCTACCCGCTTCGGCTCCGGTTGGGCCTGGCTCTACCTCACTGTAGATAAAAAGCTGGCCGTGTGTAGCTCGCCCAACCAGGACAACCCCATCATGGACGCCTCGCCCGAGCGAGGCATCCCCATCCTGGGTATCGACGTATGGGAGCACGCCTACTACCTCAAGTACCAAAATAAACGCGGCGACTATCTGGCGGCCATCTGGAATGTGCTCGACTGGGATGCCGTAGGGCGCAACTACGCCGCAGCGCTGGAAAGCCCCCTGCTGAAGCGCATCGAGCTCAGCGCCTGGGCTGCGCTGCAGGATTTCCATGGCGTCATGTCGCAGACTTTTCACCCGGCTGAAGAAGGCAACTTCAAGCCCATCATGCAGCGTTCGGGCGAAATGGCGGCCAAGGCCAAAGCTTTACAGCAAGCCCCCATACCCGCCAGCTTCCGCAACGAAAAGGTGGCCAATTCGATCAAACTCCTGGCCGCTGAAGCCGAGGCTTTGGATAAAATGATTAAGAAAAAAGCAGGGGAAGGCAAGGTCAAAACGGCGCTCTTTGCCCTGCACGGCCGCTTCCATGAGGTCATGAAAGAATGTAATGATTAATGAGGGGCGAACCCAGCTCCCAAGGCCTGCGAATCGTCATCCTCGACGGGCGCACCCTCAACCCTGGCGACTTGAGCTGGCAACAGCTCGAGTCGCTGGGCGAGGTGGCCGTTTATGATTTTACACCTCCGGATGCCCTACTTGAACGAGCGGTGGGGGCTGACGTCCTGCTGGTCAACAAAACCATGCTGGATGCCGCTGTCCTGGCTGCCCTGCCGCGGCTACGCTGCATCTGCGTCACCGCCAGTGGTTACAACAATATCGATCTGGAAGCCGCTGCCCAGCAAAACATCATCATCTGTAATGCCGTAGGTTATGGCACCGACTCGGTTGCCCAACACACCTTCGCTCTGCTGCTGGCACTGACCAACCGGGTGCAAGCCCACCACCATAGCGTCATCGAAGGCCGCTGGGGTGCAGGCCAGGATTTCTGCTATACCCTCGGCCCTATCCCTGAACTAGCCGGCAAAACGATGGGGATTTATGGCTTCGGCCGCATCGGGCAACAGGTGGCACGCATCGCCCAGGCTTTTGGTATGGGGGTTCTTGCCACGCATCGCCACCCGGAACGCGACGCCCAGCCAGGCGTATCTTTTGCCGATCTGAAAGCCCTCTTTTCAACTAGCGATGTCATTAGCCTGCATGCCCCACTCGGCCCTGAAAACTACCAAGTAGTGAATGCCGAGCTACTTGCGCTGATGAAGCCGACGGCTTACCTGCTCAACACGGGCCGCGGCGGCCTGATTGATGAGGCAGCCCTGCGCGCTGCCCTGGAAGCGGGCCAGCTCGCCGGCGCAGCATTAGACGTGCTCTCCATCGAACCGCCCCGTGTGGGCAATATCCTCTTCGGCGCGCCGAACTGCCTCATCACCCCTCATATCGCCTGGGCGACCCGCGAGGCTCGCCAGCGCTTGCTGGACATCACCGTGGAAAATGTAAGGGCGTTTTTGGCCGGCTGCCCCGTGAATGTGGTGCGATAAGTTGGAATATTCCCTGCAAATGACTTATCTTAGCCTCGCCATATCGTCGATAGGAGTCGCATTAAACACACTTAATGATGGAAGCAAAAAAACTGGGCAAGCTGACGGTAACCGCCTATTTACAGCTCGAACGCGAGGCAGGGGAAAAACACGAATATCTCAATGGCTACATCCAAGCCATGGCTGGCGGCACGCTCAACCACGGCTTGATTTGCGGCAACATTTTTGGAGAGCTCCGGGCTAGCTTGAAAGCCAAAGCACAAGATTACCGGGCGATGACCAGCGAAATCAAGCTGTACATCGCAGCGGAAAATTGCTTCCTATACCCCGACGCCATGGTGGTGTGTGGAGATATTGAAAAAGCCGAAGCCACCGTAAACGCCGTGACTAACCCCGTGTTAATCGTCGAGGTCTTGTCCAAGTCAACCGCCAGCTACGACCGCGGCGACAAATTCCACCTTTATCGTCAAATCGCCAGCTTGCAAGAATACGTACTGATCGAGCAAGACAAGGCGCAGGCAGATATCTATCAACGCCAAGCTGACCTCTGGAAAATCACCCGCGTCACGGGCTTAGAGCAACACCTCTATCTTCATACCATCGGGGCAGAAATCCCGCTTGCTGCCATTTATGAGGACGTGGCGTTCGCTGTGGATGCGCCGCTGAAGTCATAAAAACCACCTCTTATACAGCCATCAGCAGGCTGGTTTGGGATTTGAGCGCCTCTTCGGGCATAAGGTTTAGCTACTCCTCCTCAGCATCCCGCTCCCTGAGCTTGGCCAGCACCACTTCATACATCTTCAACTCCTCCTGTTGCCGTTCCTCGTACATGCGCTGAATATTGCGGCCGCTGAGGAAATCGCCACTGCGGTAGAGGCTGCGCAGGAAGGAATCATAGCCCCGCCGATGGTGGTAATAGCCCAGTGGCGCCAGCACATAGCTGGCCACGAAGAGCTGACACTCCTCGCATTGCACAAAGACCTTATCTGGCTCGCCCGGCTCGCGGAAGAGTATATTTTTGAGGGTGGTGGAACCGCAATTCTGACATTTTTGTACGAGGACTTCCATATTAAGTCGTTTTAAAGTGTGCAATATCGGGATTTCTGGTCAAAAGACGTACAGGTAAACCACACCGCCCAAGATGGCCGCCAATAAGGCCGCCACCGTAATGCGCAGGCCTACTTTGATCATGTCCCGCGCCTGTAGCAAACCAGAACCAAAAGCGATGGCATTGGGAGGCGTACTGATGGGCAAAGCCATGGAAGTCGAACACAGCAACGTAATCGCCACGATGAGCGCCAACTCATTGTCGGGCATAGACACGGCAATGGGGATGAGCAGGTTGGCCGTAGCAGTATTGCTCATAAAGGTAGTCATCAAGGCGGTAAGGAAGATGATGACCAGGAAGATAATCCAAAAACCGCCGCCTACCGGAATGGTGCCGGCCATAATCTCGGCTAGCCCGCTACGCGACAAGCACAACCCCAGGCACAAGCCGCCGCCAAGCATAAAGAGGATATCCCAGGGGATGTTGCGAAAATCGGGGATTTTCAACAAGCCCAGGGCGAAGATGATGAAGAGAGCGGTCAAACCTACCGTGCCGGTCGTCATGCCCGTGCTACCGCTGCTTAACCAGCCGATGATGGTGAGGATAAAAACGCCGATGACGATGTATTGCCGAGGCGTGAGTTTTTCTCTTTCCGTTTCGGTTTCGAGCTTCATCACCAAATCGCCGGGTGGGAAGAAACGCAATAGCAGCCGCCACAAAGCCCACAACAGCACAAAAGTAACCGGCACCCCTACTATCATCCATTGGAAGAAGGTGACCTCCAGGCCTAACCCCCGTAGGTAAGCAATGGCGATGGCATTGGGCAAGGTGCCGATGGGCGTGCCCAAGCCGCCGATATTGGCAGAAAAGGGGATGGCGATAGCCATAGATTTTGCAAAAGGAGACCCTGACGGCAAACTCGCCAGCAAAGGAGCGATGATGCCAAACATCATCGCCGTGGTGGCCGTATTGCTAATCCACATCGACATGGCGGCGGAAACTAAGATGATGCCCCAAAGTATGCTGGCCGGCTGAACCCCCGTGCGCTTCAGCATCCAGTTGGCGGTAATGCGGGCCAGCCCATACTTGTTCAAAGCGGCCGAAAGAGTAAAGCCCCCCATAAACAAGAGCGTGATATCGTTGAAGAAGGTATTGAGGAAGTCTTCTTGCTTGATGTCGATACCAGCCTCATGCAGTTGGGGCATCAGCCATAAGATGCTCGCCACCAATACGCCCAGGCTGGTTACGAAGAGGGGGAAGGGCTCCGTAATCCAAAGCAGGGTGGTGAGCAGCATGATTACCAGGGCCGTCTCCTGATGTAGTTCCAGCCCGAATACCGCCCCGAAAAAATGGGTAAAGTAAAGGGCTATCAAAAAGCTGGACAGGGCCATGGGCAGCCGGTAAAGGCGCAGGTAAGGGAGAAAGGCATTCATGATTGTATGGCATCATTACTTGAAAGGGCAAAGATACAGCTTGGCACCACATTAGGAAACCTGGCGCGATCAATTTGCCCGATGAGGCCGGAAAGGGCAGTAGGCCGCCCTGAAAAACACTCATTTACTGGGCTTCAACAAGGAAAAAACCTCCTGCAAGACCCGCTCCAGTACCCGGCGTTCTTCGGTAATGATTTCCGCTCTGGCCCCCAACTCCTGGGCAAAGGGGATACCCCGGCCATAGGCGGTCACCAGGCTGTCGGGCAGCGCAATTTCGATCTGATAGCTGCCTTGCTCCGGCAGCAGGGCAATGCGCCGCAATTCCCCTTTAATGATGCCGTACTCCTGATGGGGGTACGCATCCAAAAAAAGGTGGGCAGCCATGCCCGGACGGGCTTTACCCGCGCCAGCAGCAGGCAGGATACCTTTGGCTAGCAGCGGCCTGCTACCCTTTTCCGGGACGATGGCCAGCAGCAACTCGTTTGTGCGGATGAACTGCCGCTCGCTCCAGGGCTGGCTCATCGATACTTGGCCATCGAAAGGAGCGATAAAAAGGTAAAGCTGCCGCCAGGCAGCCAATTCAGCTTGCAACTGCACCAGCAGCCGCCGGGCAGCCAGTTCTTTTTCTATCTCCTGCTCGGCGCGGCTCTGCCGCAATTCGATGAGGCGGGTTTGCAGGGCTTCTTCCTGCAGCTTATTGTGCAGCAACTCGGCATGGAGCGCTTCGCCTTGCCGCAGATAGTGTAGATAAGCCGTTTGGGAAGCTTCCACATCGGCCTGGCTGGCGCCGCCCGTTTTCAATAAGCCTTGATTCCGCTGGTAGTCGCGTTGGGCCAGCTCCGTCTCTTCGCTCAGCATCTGGCGCTGCTTTTGCAGCGAGCCCTGCAGTTGGCGCTGGTAATCGAGCTGGGTTTCCAAAGAAGCGATCCGCTGTGCCGTGCCCGCTTGTTGGCGGAAGTAGCGATAGTCATCGAGCTGTTGCGCCAGGGCTGCATAAGTATGCTGCAAGCTGCCCAGTTGCAGCCCCGCAGGTAGCGCCTCGGGCAGCCCATGCTGATTGATAACATCCAACCACTTGGCTAGCGTATCCACATCTGCCAAGGCCGCGGGGTTTTCCAGCACGGCCAACAACTGGCCGGCCTGGACGGCCTGCTGATCGGCTACCAGCAGTTGGCTGAGCTGGCCATCCTGCCGGGCAGCCAGGCGCACTGGGGGAGCTTCCGCCAAGATGGACACCCGAGCCTCAATCACATCTGGGTATTTCACCAACCAGGCCAACAGGAGGAATAAGGCCGCAAACAGGAAAACGGCCGTGATACCCCAGCGCAAGCCCCAACCGGGCAGCGGCCCCAACAGCTGCTGCAGCTCTTGCCCTTCTTCTGCTATAGCACGTCTTTCCCCCTTCATCAGCCTAGTTCTAGTTGGTTGCGTATGAGTTCGTAATATAGCCCTTTTTGCGCCAGCAGCTCTTCGTGGCGGCCTTTTTCGACGATCTCACCCTTATCCAGCACGACGATCTGGTCGGCGTTTTTGACCGTGCTCAGGCGGTGTGCCGCCACTACGGCAGTGCGCCCGGCGAAGAACCCCTGCAGCTTTTCCAGTATATCCCGCTCGTTGGGCGCGTCGAGGGCATTGGTGGCTTCGTCGAAGAAAAGGAAATCTGGCGCTTTGTAGAGGGCGCGGGCAATGAGGATGCGCTGCCGCTGCCCCTGGCTCAGGCCATTGCCACGGGGGCCGATCATGGTGTTCAAGCCCAAGGGCAATTGCTCGGCGAATTCCTGCACATTGGCCATTTCTGCCGCTTGCAGCACCTGCTCGCGATCTAACTGCTCACTGCTCTCGGCGATATTGTTGGCGATGCTATCCGAAAAAATGAAGCCATCCTGCAGCACCGCGCCGCAGCGGCTGCGCCACAAGCGGCGGCTCAGTTGACCCAAAGGTATCCCCCCTATTTTGATCGTGCCTTGGGTTGGCAGGTAGAAGCCGAGCAGGAGCTTCAGCAAGGTCGTCTTGCCGCTGCCGCTGACCCCAACGATGGCCGTGGTTTGACCGTAAGGGATATCGAGATCGATGTTTTTTAAGGCCATATTGGCCAGCTTGTTGTACTGGAAGCTCAGGCCCCGGATGTGGATGTCCTTATCTTCCGGCAAGCCGTCGGCGAAAAAAGCCGGCGCGCCCTCTTCTTCGGGCGGCAGCTGCTGTACCTCCATCAGGCGCTCCAGGCTGAGGCGGGCATCCTGGCTACTGCGGATGAAAGCGACCAATTGCCGCAGGGGCAAGTTGAGCTGCCCGATGATAAATTGTATAGCCAGCATCATCCCCAGCGTTATCTGCCCCTCGATGACTAGCTTGGCGGACAGAAAAGTGATCAGGATGTCTTTCAGTTGGGTGATGAATGCTGCGCCGGTATCCTGGTACTGTTCTACCGAAAGCGCTTTGAGGTTGGCGCGGAACAGCCGCGCCTGTATTTCCGACCACTGCCAGCGCCGCTTGGCGCCGCTGTTTTGCAGCTTGATTTCCGGCATGCCCTGGATCAGCTCAATCAGGCTGCTCTGATTGTTGGATAGCTCCTGGAAACGGAGGAAATCAGCTTGCTGGCGCCGTTTGAGGAAAAGCAGGATCCACCCCACGTACAGCAGGCTGCCCAGCAGGAATAACAAGAAGATGAGGCCGTTGTACAAAAGCAACACCAGGCCGAAGACCACCAGGTTGAAAGCCGAAAAGACGAAACTAAGAGAAGCGCTGGTGAGGAAGGCTTCGATGCGCCGCTGATCGGCGATGCGCTGCAGCAAATCGCCCGCCATTTTGGCCTCGAAAAAGCTGATGGGCAACTTCATGAGTTTGGCCAGGAAATCGGAAGCCAGCGAAAGGTTGAGCCGCGCGCCGAGATGCAGCAGTATCCAGTTTTGGATGACCGTCACGGCCGTCTGGCCGAGGAAGAGCATCAACTGGGCGATGAGGATGAGGTAGATGAAGCTCAGGTCGGCATTTTTGATGCCTACATCCACGATGGCCTGCGTCAGGAAGGGGAATGCCAATTGGAGCAGGCTGGCCAGAAATAACCCGAGGAAGAGCTGGATAAAAAAATGGCGGTAAGGCCGCAGATAGCCCAGGAGGTAGCCCAAGCCGGCTTCGTCGTGTTTCACGCCCTCCTGATCATAAAATGCGGGCGTCGGCTCCAGCAGCAAAGCCACGCCTTTGGCACTGCTAATGAGCCAATTGCGCTTAAACTCGGCATGGCTCAGTTTTCGCTTCCCAACGGCAGGGTCGGCTATCCAGGCGTACTTCCGGCTCAAGCGGTAGAGGACGACGAAGTGCTGCTGCTGCCAATGCACGATGGCGGGCAGGGGCGCGTCAAGCAGCCCGGCATCTTCTTCTCCTTCACCGGCAAAAGGCAGCTTGGCCGGCAGGCTGCGCAAGCCGATATGCTCGGCTGCCTCCATGATACCCCGCAGGGAGACGCCCTCCCGGTCGAGATAGCTATGCTCGCGTAGATACTGCAGGGAATAGGCCCGCCCGTAGTGCTGGGCCACCATGCGCAGACAGGATGGGCCACAGTCCATGGCGTCGAGCTGGCGGTAAAAAGGGAAGGAGGTGGCCATATTGTTCGACTAAAAAATCATCGCGCTTCAGATTTCAATCTGCCATCGCACAGGTATAGTCCGCTGTAGCCTGCACGGGCTTCAGGAAAGCAAAAATAACATAATTAGCGACATGGCACAAGAAACGCGCTAGTGGAGGTAAGTAAGTGAAGCCTGGAAGGGCACAGCAGTGATTGAACGCTCACCACTGTGCCCAAGCCTTGAAATGGCTGCCATCCTGCTGAACAGGAAGGCAGTACAACTATTCAGCTTTATGTTCGAACAACAGTTTGCCCTCCATCTCCAGGAAGTAAGCCAGGTTTTCATTCATGAGGTAGGGGTAGCGCAAAGTGGCCCGGCAGCGGAAATCCACGGCCTTGCCCTGCACGGCCTGGGCACCACCAATGCGGTAATCCTCTACGGCCAAAATCTCAAAGTAATTATCGGCTTCGCTCCATTGGGGCACCAGATCCATCATCAGCAAATCGCCCGTAGGGCGGCGGGTGCCGACTTCTACCTGCAGCGGGCCGTTGCCAAACTGATATTCTCCAGGCCGCAACAGGGCTTCCAACTCGGCTTTGGTAAAAGGCTGGCTCACCTCATCGGCAGGCAGGCTGCTGACGATTTTCACCCCAACCATGCTATTGTAGACGCCAGAAAAAGGGGAAGCCGTCTCGACAAAGGGCGCTTTAGCCTGCCACATTAGCGGATCATAAGACATGACTGCCGCGATGTACTTATGCCCGTTTACCGAACCAGTGGCAGAGGCTACGCCGGTCTCGACTACATCATAATCGTTGGGCTGCATATCCCAGGCAAAGCTTTGCTTTTCCGCATCGCGGGTGCTGTGATAGCTGCCGTTCACGTAGAAAGGAGGATGTTCAACGACTTCTACCAAATCGAGCGGGAAGTCTTTTTTACAGGCGGTTAACCCACAGCACAACAGGGCCGCCAAAGCGAGGTGAATCAACTTGGTCATGGTCAAAAGTTTTTACGGATGCTAAAATGGAGATCAGAGTTGAGGTGATAGGCATCGCTGCCATAAAAGTTGTCGGGGCTAAGATCGCGCAACCCTTGGGTATAGCGCAGATGGAGGGACCAGCCCCGGGTAAAATGCCGGCTTGCCCCCAGGAGCACGCCCCAGTCATGAGGCCAGAGGTTGCGGTCGAGCTGCAGCCGGGCCCAATTCGATTGGAGATTATCAAAAGAGAAGTTGTTGCCCCGTTCTACGGATGATCCTCTTTGCCCATTGTTCTCCAGGATAATCGAGTGGCGCAGCCCGGCGGCCAGTGACCAGCGGGGTTTTAGGCGGTACTGGATCAACAGCGGCAGGTCGATGCTGGTGTAAGAATATAGCTTGCTGCTGGCCTCATAGAAGTATGACTGTCCAGAGGGTACCGTATAATTTTCGTTATAGCTGCGCTCCAGGTCGTAGTTGCCCACGAAGCGGGCATGGGCCTCGGCTTGCAGCGACCAGCGGTCGGAGATATGGTAAGCCAGGTAGAAGCCCACCACTGGCAGCACCGAAGCCTGCCAGCTTTGATAATCCGTGATGGTGAGATGCGTGCCCAGTATAAAGCCCTTATGGAAAGCCGGCCCGCTGCGCCGAGGGCTGGGCAAGGCAGGAGGAAGTTCGGAATCGATGGAGCTGCCTTCAGCCTGGAACGCTTTGGCGGGCAGCGCTTCTAAATTAGCCTGGCCGGCGAATAGCCCAACGCTCCCCTGCCCGTCCAGATATTGAGGCAGTGATGAAGATTGGTCGCCCGCCTCGCTGCCCGGTACCAGGCCGCTCTGCGACCTTTCCGTGGGCACAACAGATTGCCCGGCAACCAAGCTTAAATTTGGCTCGCCCTCCTGCGCGGCTTCATCGAGGCTTGCCTTCCCGGCAGCCTCATCCAAACGGCTAATGTTGGCGGGCGATGATATCCGCAAACCTAATCCGGAGGGGGCTACACCTTCCTGCGGCGAGGCGCTAGCGGGGAGCGCCACAATAGCGGCACTTCCTTTGAGCGGAGACGAGCTGATGCTATCAGTCGCACTAGCTGCAGCCACCACACTATTTAGGCTGGATGCCACTGGGGCATCCGGTGCTGCCGCCTCCAAGGGGCCGGGCTCATCCCAGGGCATCGCGATGAAATACGCCACCAGCCCGAGGAGCAAAGCCAAGCCTGCCCATTTCCAAAAGGCCAGCCCACCGAGCTGCGCAGCGCCAGGCTTTACCCCTGCCACTGGGTTTTGCTGCAGGAGCTCTTCCATGGCCGCCCAATCTGAGGGCTGGTAGCCATCCGGCTGGTAGCCGCCCAGTTTCTTCCCGAATTTTTCCCAAAATTTATCTTGATGACTCATAGCATTTACAATTGGCGTTTTTGTAATAGGCGCTTCAATTCTTTACGGGCCATGGCGAGATGCCAGCGGGAAGTCCCTTCGCTCATGCCCAACTGCACCGCTATTTCAGCGTGGCTGTAGCCTTCGACGGCAAAGAGCGAAAAAACGGCCCGCGTAGCCGCCGGCAACTGTTGTACCAGGCTGAGCAGGTCAGCTTCGCCGATTTGGTCTAGCACCGAAGCCATGATGGCGGGCTCGGGGCTACTGTCTAAAGGCAGGTAAGGCTGAGCGGGCTGCTGCCGCACATAATCCAGGCATACGTTAATAGCGATGCGCTTGGCCCAGGCCGGGAAAGCCTGATGGTCGTGCAGGCTAGCCAGGGAACGGAAGATTTTCAGGAAAGCCTGATTGACCAAATCCTTGGCTATCGCCTGGTCGGGAGCGTAGCGCAGGCAGGCGGAAAAGAGCAGTTTGTAAAACTGCTGATAGAGGCGTTGTTGGGCTGCCCGCTCCTCCCGCAGGCAAGCCGCCAGGGTTTCTGCCAGGGCTGGGGCCGCCTGCTCTTCCGGTACTGTAGCCATCGCTTTGGGTATAGTGCTTGCCAGAGATTGAGCCATATCCGCTTAATTTTAACGTTTACGACAGCAGGACGTGCCCGCGGCGGCGTAACGTTGGTCAAAAAACGATATTTTTTTTGACTTATACCCCACCAACTTGGGTTTTACGATTGGGCTAGCTTCGAGCCGCGAGTTCCGCCCTGGCATTACTAACTCATCTCCCCGCCTCACACCATTTGTTCCTTCCCTAAAAAAAGCGTTCTTTTGCTGACGCAAACCAAAAATGAAATGAACATGCGAATCAAATCGAAGATACTGAGCTTGCTGCTCATGCTGGGCAGCTTCACCGTGCTTTACGGCCAGTACGCCCAAGACCCCCTGCTCGGCTTGCGGGTCGATGTCGTTTACCTCTCATCTGACCTGCTCGAAGGGCGCGAGCCTGGCAAGGCAGGTGAAAAGTTGGCTGCCGAATACATCGCCCACCGCTTCCAGCAGATCGGCCTGCAGCCCATGGGCGACAACGGGGGCTGGTACCAGGAATTCGAAGCAGAATACAAGGCCAACCCCCATGCTGCTGCCGGCGAGAAGCGCCAGGCCCGCAATGTGCTCGGCTATCTGGACAAGGGCGCGGATCAGACCGTCGTCATCGGCGCGCACTACGATCATCTGGGGCACGGCATCGCTGGCTCGCGCAGCCCGGGCGAAGTCGCCATCCACAACGGTGCCGACGACAACGCCAGCGGCGTGGCTGCTGTGCTGCGCCTGGCCGAGTACTTGAAGCAAGACAAAGCCACGGGCAACAACTACCTCTTCATCGGCTTCTCCGCCGAAGAGATGGGGTTGGTCGGCTCCAAGTATTTCGTCAACAACCCCACCATCAACCTCGGCAAGGTCAATTACATGCTCAATATGGACATGGTGGGCATGTTGAATGAGGAGAAGGTGCTGGCCATCAATGGAGCAGGCACTTCGCCGGCCTGGCAGCAAGCCATCGCCAGCCTGTCTATCGGCGGTATCCAGGCCAAGGCTTCGGACTCGGGCATCGGGCCTTCCGACCACACCTCGTTTTACCTTAAAGACATCCCCGCGCTGCACTTTTTTACCGGCCAGCACGAGCACTACCACAAGCCCAGCGACGATTCCGAGCTGATCAACTATCGCGGCCTGCTGCTGGTGACCAATTACATCATCGCCCTCATCGAGTCGCTCGACGGGCAGGGCAAGCTGGGGTTCACCAAAACCAAGGACGAAGGCCAGGGCCGCCAGGCTGCTAAATACAAAGTGAGCCTCGGCGTGATGCCCGATTACGTCTATCAGGGCGAGGGCATGCGCATCGACGGCGTGCTCGACGGCCGCCCCGGCGCCAAAGCCGGCCTGGAAAACGGCGACATCATCCTGCGCATGGGCGAAGTGGTAGTCAAAGACGTCTATGGCTACATGGAGGGCCTGAGCAAATTCGAGCCGGGTGATAAGGCTACCATGCTCATCAAGCGCGGCGAGCAGACGATGGAGAAAGTGGTAGAGTTTTAAGGGTTTAGTTTCGAGCTTCGAGCTTCGAGTTTCGAGCTTCGAGTTTGGCACCGGAGAAAAGAGGCTGCCGTGTAGCTCCCCTGAAAAACAGGCATCATGAATAACCCGAAACTTTAACTCGGCTACAAGGC
>CAYSPJ010000061.1:27566-29503 GCA_964432875.1 uncultured Phaeodactylibacter sp.
TCCCCTGAAAAACAGGCATCATGAATAACCCGAAACTTTAACTCGGCTACAAGGCGGAAAGCTCGCAGCGCGCAGCTTTCTGCCGATGCCAAATAGTTGCAGGATTTTATGGAAAACAAAGATATCGCCAAGGCCTTCCAACTCCTCGCCTCTATCATGGAGCTGCACGGGGAGAACCCCTTCAAGATCCGTTCTTACGAGAACGCCTATCGCAATTTGCGCAACCTCGACCGGCCCTTGGCGGAGATGAGCCAGGAGGAGATCGCCGCCCTGCCCGGCGTCGGCAGCGCCATCAGCGGGAAAATCGGGGAGCTGCTAGACAGCGGCAAGATGCAGGCCCTGGAGAAATATCGGGATAAAACACCGCAGGGCATCCAGGAGATGCTGCAGCTCAAAGGCTTTGGGCCCAAGAAGATCATGGCGGTATGGAAGGGTTTGGGGGTCGAATCCATTGGCGAGCTGCTCTATGCCGCCAACGAAAACCGCTTGGTGGAGCTCAAGGGCTTCGGCAAAAAGAGCCAGGATGAAATCAGGAAGCAGCTGGAGTATTATCTGCGCTCGAAGCACCAGTTCCACTACGCCGCCCTGGAAGCGGAGGCTGAAGCCATGCTGGCTGAAATCCACCGTCGCCTGCCGGGGGTGAAGCTTAGCCTCTGCGGCGCCATCCGCCGCCGGGGTAACATACTGGAGCGCATCGAACTGCTCATTGGCCAGGAAGGTGCCCTGGATACCCTCCTCGGCGATTGGCTGACGGAAACTGGCCGGGACGGCAGTGCCATCTTGGTGCAAACGCCAGCCGAAATCCCCGTAGCCATCTATCAGTGCCCGCCCCAGGAATTCGGCTCCAAGCTCTTCCGCTACACGGCCCAGCCGGATTTCCTCGACGCTTTTGTGAAAACTTTTCCAGGCTTGGATTTCAAAGGCTTAGCCGAGGAAACCGAAGTTTTCGCCAAAGCCGGCCTGCCTTTTATCGCCCCAGAACTGCGCGAGCAGGAGTGGGGCCTGCAGTTGGCCCGGGACGGCAAACTGCCCACTTTAATTGAAGAGGCGGACATCAAGGGCATCGTCCACGCCCACTCGACTTATAGCGACGGCAGCCAAAGCCTGCGCGATTTGGCCCTCTATGTCAAAGCGCTAGGCTACGAATACCTGGGCATCACCGACCACTCCAAAGCGGCTTTCTATGCTAATGGCCTGCAGCCCGAGCGCATCCTGCAGCAATGGGCCGAAATCGATGCGCTCAATAGCGAGCTGGCCCCCTTCCGCATCTTCAAAGGGATTGAAAGCGACATCCTCAACGATGGCAGCCTGGATTATGAGGAGGATTTACTCCAGGGTTTCGACTTCATCATCGCCTCCATCCACTCCAACCTGCGCATGGACGAGGCCAAAGCCACCCAGCGCCTCATCACAGCCATCGAAAACCCTTATACTTCTATCCTGGGGCACCCCACCGGCCGGCTCCTCCTTTCCCGCGAGGGCTACCCCATCGACTACAAAAAAGTCATCGACGCCTGTGCCGCCAACGGTACGGCCATCGAGCTGAATGCCAACCCTTACCGCCTCGACCTGGATTGGAGCTGGTTGCCTTACGCTTTGGAAAAGGGCGTGCTCATCGCGGTCAATCCCGATGCGCATAGCCGGGAGGGCGTCCACCATTTGCGTTATGGGATCTGCTCGGCCCGCAAGGGGGGGCTGTATGCCGAGGCTTGCCTCAATGCGTTGGGCAGTGCGGGATTTGAGCATTGGATGAAGGGCTGAGGCCGCTTTCGCGAAAACAGGCCTGGCGCACCGAATGGACAAGCAGGGATAAAACAGGATGGCTGCCTATGATTGGATCTGAGCGATGCTGCCGCCATCATCCCGCTGCCAGTTTAATGGCCTAGTGCCCCATGAACGAAGTTGTTGACAGTTAAGCCGCCGCCATTTCGCCGTCA
>CAYSPJ010000062.1:0-29473 GCA_964432875.1 uncultured Phaeodactylibacter sp.
GGCCCTGCCCCTGGAATATTAAAGATAATCTCATCCCAATCAGGATTGGCATTAGCACATTCAATTGCCGCCCGCAAGGAGCCGGGGCCGGAATCGTTGGTATTGGTTACAATCGTGCATTGAGCATAAGCGGAGGCGTTTAGCCCACAAAGCACAGTAATGAAGATGGTGTGAAGTATATGTTTCATAACAAGTGGTAGGTTAATATAGGTGGAGTTACAATCCATCCCCGCTAGAAAAGCGCTCTGGCGGAGATGGACAGGATCGTGTTGAGTAATAAGCCTCTCAATACGCATCCAAATTAGCATCCCCTATCTTGACGCCGATGAAATCCAGGCTGGCTTGGTCAAACCGCAGTACGCCAGTACTGATGAACTCTGGAAAGAGCCCTTGTAGCGGATCATCCGGGTCAAAGGTGTGGGCGGCATCGATGAAGCGCCAGGAGGTATTGTCGGCAAACGAATCGGTGCGGAAGAGCAGGTATCCTTGCAGCGCGATGAGGTCGGCAGTTGTGATTTGCCCATCGGCATTGATATCGGCGGCGATATACTGATAGGGCGAGCTGAACGCAGCCGTGCCAAGGATATGGCGCTGCATGACGACCATATCAGCAACATTCACGCCGCGTAGGCGCCTAGCCCGGTCGGTTTCATCCGTTTTGGTTAGGGGCACCACGCTATATTCATTGGGCGCGGGCAAATCCTCGAAGAGGTACATCCCGATAGCATCGGAGGCCACCCCAAAAGTGGAATCGGTGCTGACAGCCTCCAATTGTACATGCTCCAAGGGGCTGCCCGAACCAGGATAAGAGATCCTGCCGCTAATAGAGGCAGCAGTTATGGGGCAGATATCAGCATTAATCCCTCTTGAAGGGGCTGGGTTGGTAGGATCGCTTGCTTTTACCGCTTCCAATTCGGTGAAAATCATGCTTTGGCAATTGCCGGAGTCGTCGGGGAAGCGGAGGCGGATGAAGAAAAAAACCGCTTCATCGGGAAGGGTAGTACCGAGGGGGTCAAGGGTGAAAAAAACCAGATTCAAGGTATTACTAGCTAGCAGAAAACTGCCGGGCAGCACGTTGACTCCAGGAGCGAAGTAGGCGCTGTCTACTATTATCCCTCCGCCAAACTCCAGGCGTAGATTGATGCCGGCAATTTCGTCGAACCCTATGGCTCGTATAGCCAGAGTAAAGACTTCGCTATCGTTGGGGTCTGCGGTTAAGTTCAGGCTGTCAGGGTACAAGACAATTTCTTGTGCTACAATTTGCCGCCCTCCGAATAAACAAATTACAAGGGCAACCAGGCCTATTTTATAGATTGAAAAAGTCATGATATCAAAGTATTTAGAGATAAATAAGGGGTGCCGCCGCCCCCAGGGCCAAGGCTCGGGGGCGGCAAGCGCCGGGGTTTAGTTTTGAATTACTGTTTGACGAGGCGAACCCACTCAGCCTGTCCACCTGCCTGTACCTGGCAGAGATAGATGCTGGATTGGCGCATCCACTCACCTTCTATAGTAAAGTGCTGCGGGCCAGCGCCGAAGAAGCGGCGTTCTTGGTGCAATAGCTGCCCTTGTGCATTGAAGAGGCTGATAGTGATCACTTCAGCTTCTTTCAGCTCAAAGAGTAATTCGGCCTGCTCGCTGAAGGGGTTGGGCAGTACGCGCAGCCCGGCGATGGAGCGAGCCGCTGTCGGGCTGGCGGTTGGTGCCAAAGCGCCGATGGACAAGCCGAGTTGCTGTACCTTCAGATCTGCCGTGACGGCCATGGGCTCTAAGCCGCGGGCAGAAAGCTGCAGTACGCTGCTCAGCCGTCCAGCCTGTTTGGCGCGGAAACGGAGGCTGAACAAAGCCCCCTCAGGTTTGGCCCCTTCGGCATCGAGCGACATCCACAGGAGCGGCAAGTGGCCCTCGCGGGTGGCATGGGTGCCAACGCAGCGCTTAGGGTCAAAATCAGGCAGGCTGCCAACAGTTGCCTCCAGGAATCCCAGTGCTGCCGGGTCAAAATCCAGCTCAGCCTGGAAGCCAGCCCAGGGGGCTTCCCACAAGGAGGCATATAGTGGCACCTCGACGATGGCACCAGCCTCAAATGACTGCTCCGGCACCATCAGGAAGTTAGTACCGGATGGCTGAAACTGCCCCAGGGCAGTCAGGTTTACGTCGCCGATTTTGATGCCATAGAAGTCGATGTTTAGGGCATTCTGGACCAAATTGTTCAGCGTAACGGATTCCGGGAAGACCTCTGCCCAAGGATTGCCAGGTGCCGGGAAGGTATAGCTCGTCGGCACAAAGCGCCAGGAAACGTTTGAGTTCAGCTCGTTGATGCGCCCAAGTATCAGGTCTTGCAGTTCAACCAAGTCTGCCACGGTGATCAGTTGATCGTTGTTGGCATCGGCAGCGATGAGCAGGTAAGGGGCAAATGGGTCATTGTCGAAGGGTTCGGCAAAAAGGATGTGCCGTAAGATGCGCACCATGTCGAGCAAGCTAACGCCCTCGCGGTCGTCAAAGTCGCGTTCTGGGCGGAGTGTATAGGCCGCCCCGCCGGGCACCTGGTTAAAACCATAAAAGCCTTGCGGGATGGTGGTGTCGGCCATCATGGCACCCCCGGTGAGGAAAACTTCGGCTCGGCCGATGGGCTCGCCATTGACCTTGTAAATTTGCCCTCTGATATCTACTGCCCGAATCAGGCAGATGCTGCTGCCAATGACCGTAGGCACGACCCCACGGCCTTCTTGTGAGGCTTCGATAGCAATGGGCTGGCCCGTAATGCGTAGCGGGGCGCATTCATCAGGCCCGAGGTCGAGGAGCATTTTGACATTAAAGATAGCCGTGCTATCCGGCAGGCTCAAACCAAAAATATTGCTGTTTGCCCAGATAATGCCATAAGTGTTGGGAGCTAGGAGGTTGAATTCCACGTCGCCCATATTGAAGCTAGCCAGCAACCCCAAGGGTTCAATGCCGATAATTTGGCCAAGTGCTGGATCCGGGGCCACCATGGTAAACTGGAAGCCATCAACCCGATTAAAAGCCAACACCCGGATGGGTACGCAGGCCGTATCGCCCGAGTAGGTCGTGCCCAGGCTGTCAACGTAGAAGGTCAGGTCGGCAGAATTTTCAACGATGATATCGAAGCGACATTCGGAGGTATTACCTGCGCCATCGGTGGCCGTGTAGATGACCGTAGTGGTACCGAGTGAAAACGCGTCTCCAGGCTGGTGGGTACTGCTTAGAGTCAGGTCAGTGGTGCCACAATTATCGATGGCCAAGGGCTCGATCCAGTTGACGCTTATGCTGGTTTCCTGATAATTCAGTACGCCAGTGCGATTGCCCGGGCAGAAGATGAATGCCGGGGCCTCCCCATCGCCGGTGACGGTGATGCTCGCTTCAGCACTACAGCCTTGGGCATTGGTGACGGTGACGGTGAACGTGCCGATACCCAGGGAAACGGAGGGCGCGGTGAATCCATTGCTCCAAGCATAAGTATCGCCTCCCACTGCAGTAATGGTGGTGGTTTGTCCGGTGCAGACTTGTGTATTGCCAATAAAGTTGATGTCAGGCAAGGGGAATTCTACTACCGTAAAGCTCGCGATTGCCGAGCAGCCATTTACATCCGTGCCCGTGACGCTGTATAGGCCCGGTGTCGAAATGGTAATGGACGCTCCGGTTTCGCCAGTGCTCCATAGGTATTGAGCTGCGCCACTGGCAGTCAGGGTGGTGCTACCACCAGTACAAAAGCCGTTCTGACCTGCAATAGACACCACTGGCAGAGGCAGCTCTTCTGCAATCATAGTGGAGATATTGACGCATCCATTGGTGTCTGTACCAGTCACCGAATAAGAGCCAGGGCTGCTGACGATGATGGATGTCGTCATTTCTCCGGTGCTCCAGATATATTGTTCCGCGCCCATTGCGGTCAAAGTAGTGGACTCCCCGGGGCAAAAGCGGCCGTCACCCTCAATGGCCACGGTTGGCAGGGGGAGTTCTGTCACCGTAATATTGGCGGTATTGATGCAACCATTCGCATCGGTTCCAGTCACTGAGTAGGTGCCTGCAGCACTGACGGTGATTTCTGCCGTGGTTTCCCCCGTGCTCCATAGGTAACCTACTGCGCCCACTGCGGTCAAGGAGGTACTGTCGCCAGCGCAAAAGCGGTCTTCACCAGTGATAGTCACGTCAGGAAGGGGGAAGGAGCCGATTATCACGGTTTGGGTAGTTGAGCAACCATTGTTGATGTTCTGTAAGGTGAGATCATAGCTGGAACCGGGGCCCAGCACGATAGCTTGCCCAAGCGCACCGCCGACGAGCCCGACGCGGATGCTGTCCGGTGCTTGCAGGGTGGCTTGGCTACCGGGGCAGACTAGGGTAGTCGGAGGGAAAGCAAAGCCGACATCAGTCGTGCTCAAGTTGAGCAGGATGGTGCTGTCACAGCCTCCCACCGCCGTCATCAGGGGGATGGTGTATTGTCCGGAAGCTGTAAAAACGATGTTCCCGATGAGGATGCTACTACCCTGGCAGATGGCTGTGTCGATGGTGACGGTTGTGTCCTGGCAGAGGAGTACTTCCACCTGGCCGTTGTTCTCGGGCCCGATAGGCAGGGATGCAAGGTCCTCATCAATGACCAAAATCGGGGTCGGCTCATCGGCGAAGCTTACTTCGGTTATTCCTTCAGATTCAGCCAGGAAGCAAATTTCGTAGAGAATCGTGCCGTCTGCCAGCGCCTGAGCTTGGCCATTTGGGGGCAGATATACCATAGTGATGACACCAAGCGCTGCCGAGCTCAGGTTGAAGTCGCTTTCAAGCAACCCTAAGCCGGTCGCCGCATTGATTTCAACCCCTTGAAAGCTCAAGCGAGTAGCGTCGAAGTGGATGGAATACTGCATGCCGCGAATTTGCTCAAAGCCTTGTGCGATGAGCTTGACACAAACTTGCTCTCCAAGCAGAACCGTTTCCTCAGAGAGGTGGAAAGGGCTGCCATTGAGCAAAGCTGCAGCTATAGCGGGATGCTCAATCTGGGCATGCCTGGCAGCTGGTTTTTCCAGGCTGTTTAAGGTAGAGAGGAGAGGCAAGCTGAGAAGATAAAGCAAGGGTAAAAGTTTAATCATACCAGATGGGGATTTGTTTAGGTTAATTATTAGGATGAGTAGCGAAAAAAACGCGCATTTTGCAGCTAAAAATAAAAACAGAAAGGGCTACGAATGAACTAATCCCTTTGAAAAGGACTATAATGCCTGTGAAACGTTTTTTTTCCCTTATGAACAGGAATGGCAAAGCTTTTTTCCGAACTTTGCTTTTTTTATATTGTCGGATTTGGTTTTTCTCTCTTGCATAATTATTTTGTTTAAGCTCCGGTATGAATCTATCGTTTAGAAATCTAAAATGGGGTGCCACTACAGCAATCTTGCTCTGTAGCTTTAGTTGGGCTTCTTTGGTGGAGGCCCAATCCGCTACTCTGGACAGTCTACACCAGCTAGTGGCTGCTGCAAAGCACGACTCCTCGCGGGTGGCCTGTTGGCAAGAGATAGCTCGTTATCATTTGTATCACGAAATCGATAGCGCCCAACAATACATTGATACCGCGCTCTATACCCTTCGTCATCGGCCTGGGCTAAAAGCCTTGGAAAGCCGTGTCAATTTTCATAAGTACTCCCTGATGAAGGCTTTTGTACACCATGGTAAATGGCAGATCGATACGGCGGCACACTATTATCGCCAGGCAATAGAGCAGGCTCGGCGTATTGGCGATGAGAATGGGCATATTGAAGTCAGCATGAACTATTTAGCCTTATTGTTGCAAGCCAAAAGCAGCCAGCTAGATGCAGCACTAAGCGAATTCCTGAGCCGGGTTGATACCCTCGATAGCCCTACCGCACGCGAAGGACAATACATGGGGCGGTACTATCAGGCACGCTCCCTGGGCGAAAGCAGAGTATATGGCAAGGCTGCTGAAATTTGTATTGACTTGCTGAATTTCTCTGACTCTACTGCTCAGGCTAAATACCGGGATGGCACGCTCAATACCCTTTCTCTGTTTTTGTTGAAGACCAAAAACGAATCGTTGGCCCGGAAGTATTTCCGCAAGGCGCTTGACACCAAACGCTTGCCTGGCTTTTTACGCGCTCAGGTATTTAACAATCTGGCCTCAACCTTCTTTTCAGAGCGGCAATTCGATTCTTTGTCTCATTATGTAAACTTGGCTTTATCCGAACCCTATGCCCATGAAGATAATAAGTGCCAAAGCTACCATTTGCTGGCGCGGGCAGCTCATTGGCAGAAGGACTATGAGGAAGCCGCAAAATGGCTAGGGTTAAGTAAAGAGCATGGTGCCAATATAGAGAACATAAACATTTACATCGAATCCTTGCTTATCGAAAAGGATCTGTTGTTTTACACGGGTAAGTATAGCGAGGCGCAGGCAGTCCTCAATCAGCTTGCCGCTTTGTTGCAAAGCAAGCCAGAGCAGTTTACCCTTGAGCAAAAGCTGCTCTACCATAAGCAATGGCTGGAGCAATACGATTATGATAGGGGAGGGCAGGGGGTCACAGAGGCCTTAGATCAGCTTTTTTTGCTCCAGGATTCCATTCTCAAGAGCTCCACTGATGAAGCCATTAACGAACTGACCATCCAGTATGAAGCGGAACGCACCGAGCAGGAAAACCGCCTACTCCGGCAGGAGCGTTCTCTCCAGCAAATCCAGCTCGTGAAGCAACGGTATTATCTGGCTTCTTCAATCCTGGCAGTCCTTTTAGCTGGCCTGCTGGCATTGATTTTTTATCGCAGCTATCGCAAAAAAGAACGCAACAACCGGCAGCTGGCGCTGCGCAATGAACAAATTGAACTCTATGCCCGAGATTTACAGCACCGCACCAGGGGGCAGTTTAACATCGTCACGGCTCTGCTTCATGCCCAACAAACCACCGCAAAAGACTTGACGGCTAAAGAGGTGTTGCACCAAAGCGAAAACCAGCTACGTGCCCTGGCTACCATCAACAAAAAGTTATCTTTTGACCACGAGCGGTCTACTCTCCTAAAGGATAGCCTTTCAGAGATTGCCCAAAACCAGCAGTTCAATGGCGAACTTATTCTAGGTAAAAATATCAGCCTGGATCTGCAACTGCCAGAAATCCAGCTTGACGAAGATAAGGTGCTGTGGCTTGGCCTTATCGTCAACGAACTGATGACCAACTCCATCAAGTACGCTTTCCGGCAGGAACTCAAGCCTGCAATCAGTATCAAGCTCGCTTTGAAACCAAAGGGCTATGCCGAGTTTCATTACCAGGACAATGGCAAGTTTCAGCAGAAAAAAAGCGGCTCGGGCGAGGGCATGGGCTTGATCCATAAAATGGTGGAGCAGCTCAATGGCCAGGCCCAGATAAATACCAACAATAGCTTTTCTTTTTTACTTCGTTTTCAAATCGGATAATATGGACAACGACCTGAACATCTTGATTGTTGAAGACGAAGTGCTTGCTGCCGATGAACTGCGGGATCAATTGCAGCAGCTGGGCTTCGGTCATATTGCCCATGCCCGGGATAGCCAGGAGGCCTTAGCCTTGGCCAAGGAGCATTCCTTTGGCCTGGCTATCATCGATATCCGGTTGGCAAGCTCAGACCTCAATGGCATCAAACTGGCGCAGTTGCTTCAGAAACAGCAGCGCCTGCCCGTTATCCTTACTAGCTCTTTTTCGGACAGCGATACTGTCAAGGAGATTGTGAGCAACATTCCCGGGGCAGAATTTATCGTCAAGCCTATAGCGTTGCGGCAACTCTATGTCGACATGAGCCGAGTACTGCAAAATGCCAGCAATGGCAAGGCCGCTTCTTCCCCATTAGCAGCTGATATGGTCTTCATCAAGGGAAATGATAATTACTACAATCGGGTTCATATCCATGATATCCTCTATGTCAAGGCAGATGGTAGTGGTATCATGATTTATACGGCTAACGGACGTGCTTATTTTAACTCTTCTTCCCTAAGCAGCTTCATCACTCAATTTCGCCATCCCGATATCGTGCGTATCCACCGCTCGTATGCCGTGAATATCAAGCATGTTATCAGCCGAGGCAAGAAGATGCTGAAGATGGGCAATGGAGATATCCTGCCCATCAGTTCCACCTACCAAGGTGATGCCGATCGGTTGTTGGTTCAGATTAAGTCAGATTGAAGGGGGGCAAGGGACCTTCAATGGGCTGAGGAGGCAGGCTTTCAGCGCGAGCATGAATGGCCTTATCCATACCGCGGCCTCCAAGCGTAGCTCGCCCCGTGGAATTGCGCAGCACATATTCCACAGGGCGAGCAGCTTTTCGCCCATGCTAAATAGTGGCCAGTCCCCGGCGATTTCAACGCAGAGGACGAAATTTAAACACACCCTCACCCCCGCATCCGCTCCCTTAGCCGCTCCTTCAGCCCATAATTCACTGCCAAGCCCTTGGCAATCTCGTACGGCAGGGCGATAATGACTACGCTGTAGCGGAGGGCGTGGACAAACAAATTGAAGACGAACTTTTTGAAGAGCAGGCCGGTATAGCTAGTATCCCAGAAAACGATGCTGGAGAGCATCTCGTCCATTTTGTTTAGCCGGCGGACGACGAAGGGGGGGCGGTATTCATCCTGGAACAGCATCTGGTTGCAGAGGTAGCCGGGTTTGTACTGAGAGAGATGGTAGAGGCCGCCCAGGATCAGGAGGAATACGCCCAAAAAGACTTGCCCGATGACGAGCAGGATAACCCCGGCGATCAAAGGCGCTTTGCGGAAGTAGGGATAGCCCGCAAATGTCCGCTTTTCCGCCGTGCGTACGGCTTGGTCTAGTTCAGCGATATGCTGGGCGAGGGCTTGGTTGGCCGGATTGTGGAGCTGGCGGGCCGCGTTGAGGTGGGCTTTTGCTCGTTCGACATGTGCCTGCTCGGTCGGTACCACCAGTTCGGCCTGCTCGGGGTGGGTGCGCCAGCTTTCGGTGGATTTGTGGAGGTGCGCGATGGTCAGTTGCTCCTCCAGGGCCGCGTCGCGCTCGCCGGCCTGATAGGCTTGCTCCATCAATGCCAAGCCTTCGTTTGCATAATTGATGTTGCCCGCCTCTATCCCTTTGTTGTTGAGCAGGCGCCCGTAATAGGCCAGGTACAGATGGCAGGATGGAGCGAGCCGGTAAGCAGTTTGGTATTGGGCCAAAGCGCTGGGGTGGTCTCCTTGGGTTTCATAGGCCATCCCGAGCTTGAAGAAGATATCGGCCTGGTCAGGGCGCAGCGCGTGGGCTTTTTCAAATTGTTCGAAGGCTTTCTTGCCATTTTCCATCGCCAGGAAGACATCGCCATAGAGCAGATACCCGGCGGGCTCGTCTGCGTCGAGGGCAATGGCTTGTTGGGCGAGCTGCATGGCGGCAGCATAGTCGTTGCGCTCGAGGGCGGCGTAGAAGGCATCTTTCGTTTGTGGTCTCATGTCACATGCTTTTTTTGATAAAATCAATCGGAAGTGCGCCGATGCTCGGGCTTTCGGTACGAGCAATCATTGCTTAGTCCCTCCCAAGGAGCAGGTGGTGGTCATGCAACGAAGAGCTTTTTTTGAAATGATGCGACAAACTTGTTGCGATGGGGGCATCGAGGGTGACAAAGGGCTCTTTTTCGCCTAGGCGGTGCCTTTTTGGGTTAAAAGCGGGCATCCACCACAACAAACCATGGCGAGGCCCCTGCCTCAATCCCCATGCGGCCGATGCAGCAATTCCTCGCTGCGTTCCTGATAGATCAAATCGACCCCAAATTGCTGGAGTACTACATATAGGATGATCACAGCCACGATGATGAGCCAAAAAATATCCCAACGGGTAAGCAGCCGGCGCTTCGGCGGCGGCCCTTCTTGCTGTCCTTTTGCCATAGCGGTTAGTTTATGATAGTTCGCATTTTTTTACCGAAAAGTTCTCCGCGGAAATTCGCGTTCCAACTCCCCCTTAAATCCTCAGATATCCACTCTAAACCTCAAATTGATCCGTCTGGAAGTCAGATAGTTGGGGATGGCGTATTGTTGGTTGAAAACCGTTTTGATCCAGGTATTGCCCGCCTGGTTTTGCACCTGCATGAGATTGAAGACCTCGAGGCTGATCCAGGAGTTGCGAGCCCAGCGCAGGAAGTGGCCGGGTTTGGCTTTGCGGCGGCTCTCATCCCAGAGCGCCAGGGAGAAGCCGATATCGACCCGGTGGTAGGGGGAAAAGCGGTAAGTATTGCGGTTGACGATATTATTGCCCTGCAGGCCAAAGGGTAGGCCAGAGCCCACGGTAAAGTTCATATGCATGCGGAAGCTTTCGCTCTTGGGCAGATAGTCCTGAAAAAACATGGACAAATTCATGAATTGGTCGGTAGGGCGGGGCACGTCATCGACGGGCTGGCCTTCGGCCTGGCCGATTTTGCGCACCAGGTGCTGCACTCCGTCGAGGCGCTCGCGGGCGCGCAGGAAGGAGAGGTTGATCCAGGATTCGGCCCCCGGCACAAACTCGCCGTTCATGCGGAAGTCGATGCCGGTGACATAGCCAGTGGCGTCGTTTTGCCCAGAGTAGCGGATGCGCACGTTTTCGATTTCGTAAGAGACCAAATCCCACAAGTGCTTGTAGTAAGCCTCGGTGATAAAGCGGAATTTTTTGGGGTTCTGTTTGCCGAGGTAGAAATCGAGCGTCATGCCGCCGAGGATGTGGGTCGATTTTTGCGCCCGCAGACCGGTGTTGACGCTGCCGTCGATAGCGCGCAGCTCCCGGTAGAAGGGCGGCTGGTAATAGTAGCCGCCCGCCAGGC
Organism: uncultured Phaeodactylibacter sp.; assembly: GCA_964432875.1. GTDB lineage: Bacteria > Bacteroidota > Bacteroidia > Chitinophagales > Saprospiraceae > JACJYE01. The sequence goes on from CAYSPJ010000062.1 coordinate 10,762, forward strand.
GCCAAGCGATATCGCGTTTGCCTTCAAGGGGCTTGTAAAGCAACTGTGCGCGGGGGGAGAAGAGCAGCTCCTCGTTCAGATCCCAGTAGGAGGCGCGCAAGCCCAAGCTGAGGCGCAGCTCGCCCTTGCTCTCGCGGCGGAAAGTGTAGGAATCCTGGATGAAAGCAGTCAGGCGGTTGGAGTTGAGCTGGTTGCGGGTTTTGAGCACGTTGAAAAGCTGGACCTCGCTGGTGTCATAGCGCAGCGAATAGCCGGCGGAATCGAGCCGCTCCCATTCGTTGAGCAGGTCGTCAACGCGTTCGTTTTGGAGCTTGACGCTCCAGGAGAGGAAATGGCTGCTGGTGATTTCAGGGTCGTCGTGGAAACGCTGCAGCTCCCACCCGCCTTTTTGCTCAAAATTGGTGACTTGGATATCGAGGAAGTTGCGCACGTATTGCTGCTGAGTGCCGGTGCCCAATTCGGCCAGCACCCGGCCAAAGCTCTCGCTGCCCAAGCCCGAGTCGATTTGCCGCAGGCTGTAGCGGCCGATGATGTCGAAGCGCTCGTTTTCATCGCTGCTGAAAGTAGAGGCCAGGAATTTTAGGAAAAAAGGGTTGCGCTCGCGGTCGGGTAGGTAGGTGAGCGATAAACCGCCGAGGGAGGTGGTAAAGTCATCCACCTCTTGGCCTTCAAAGGTGCTGAAGAGCTCCAGGGCGAAATTGACCAGGCCGAAAGCGGTGCTGCGCTGAGTCGGCTGGAAGTTGTAGACGCTGCGGTTGAGGTTGCCGATCAGGCCCAACTGCCAGTCGCGGTTGATATCGTAGGTGACGTAGGCCTGGATGTCGGAGAAATTAGGCACGTATTCGCCTTCTACGTCCAGGGTGCCCAGCAGGTAGCGGGTCGTTTTGTAGCGCGCGCCCACCAGGTAGCGCAGTTTGCGATAGCCGCCGGATTTGTCCATGTTGAAGCTGCCCTCGAGGTGAGCCGAAGCGCCCAGGAAGCTGGCGCTGGCCGATGCCCTTAGGCTGTCGGGCCGCTTGTAGCGCACGTCCAGCACCGATGACATCTTATCGCCGTACTTGGCTTCGAAGCCGCCGGAGGAAAAGGACAGGTCGCGCACCAGGTCGATATTGGGGAAGCTCAAACCTTCCTGCTGGCCGGCCCGGATCAATTGTGGGCGATAAATCTCAAAGTCGTTCACATAGACCAGGTTCTCATCGTAGTTGCCGCCCCGCACGTTGTACTGTGAGCTGAGCTCTCCACCCGTGCCGCTACTGACGCCCAGGGCGATATGGGGCAGCAAGCTCTCCAGGTTGCCGGTAGTGGTGGGCAAGAGCTTGAGCTGCTCCACGCCCTCGCGGATCATGCCAAAGTCCTGTATCTTGCTCTCGCGCACAATCACCTCCAAGCCGGATTCAAGGGGCGCTAGAGCCACATCGATCTGCCGGGCGCTGCGCGCTGGCATCGCTGCTACTTCAACGACGGCTTCCCGATACCCTACCCGCGAAAAAACCAGTGAAAAACTGGTTTCAGCCGGCACGGAGATGCTGTAGCGGCCGTTGCTGCTCGTCTCGGCAGTCCGGTTTGTGCCCTTGATATAAACGAGCGCTAATTCGACTGGCGCATCGTTGTCGGCATCCGTCACGATGCCAGTGATGGTGACCCGGGGGCCTTCCTGGGCGTTCAGGACGTCAAAGGCAGCAAGGAGCGCCAGGCAAATGAGGAAAAAATGCTTCATAGGTGTATGTTCAGGCCATTGAGGGGGGCTCGTTAAATGAGGTGCCATGCATCATTCGATATTATCGGCATCCCCATATACTGTGGTTAACGCAAAATTGTTACACAAAAAGCTCGGGTTTGCCGATTTCTTTCAAACGGCGGATGGTATCAATGGGGTTGGTCGCCTTGAAGACACTGCTGCCGGCCACGAGCACATCAGCCCCGGCCTGCAGGATGGCCTCGGCGTTTTGCAGCCCCACCCCGCCGTCGATCTCGATGAGGGCAGTGGCGTTGCGCTCCTCCAGCATCGCTTTGAGCCGACGCACCTTGGGCAGGGTATTGTAAATAAACTTCTGCCCGCCAAAACCAGGGTTGACAGACATGACGCAAATCAGGTCCAGGTCTTCCAGGATGTCCTCCAGCGCATGCGCGGGGGTGTGGGGGTTGATGGCTACTCCGGCCTTGGCCCCCAACTCCTTGATCTGCTGCACGGTGCGGTGCAGGTGGGGGCAGGCTTCATAATGTACGGTGATGACCTCCGCCCCGGCCTGGCGGAATTCCGCCAGGTACTTCTCTGGCTCTACGATCATCAGGTGTACATCCAGCGGTTTGGCGCTCAATCGCTTGACCGCCTCGATGATGAACATACCAAAGGTGATGTTTGGCACAAACCGGCCGTCCATCACATCGAGGTGCAGCCAGTCTGCCTGGCTTTCATTGACCATCTGGATCTCTTCTGCCAGGCGGGCAAAATCGGCCGCCAGCAGGGAAGGTGCTACTATATGCTTCATGGGGCAAAGGTAGGAAATGGAAGGGTAAAGGATAAAGGATAAAGGATAAAGGTTAAAGTGGCAGGCAAAAAAAAGGCCGGCTTGTCGGCCGGCCTAGAAAGAGCTTTGAGAGGCTATCTACATACCAAAAAAAAACGAGGGCATCCTTCGATACCCTCGAAAGATTCATGAGATTATAATTGAATTCGTGGGATTACATACCCGAGAAAATACAGCGCTGCAAAACGGATTATAATTTGTTAGTAGAGCGTTGTACTGTTTTTTTCAAAAGACTATGATTTGTTATTAGCGGGCAATCATCAGTTGCTAAGAGTCGCTTCTTATTGATTACGATACAAATATCAGCCTTCCAAACCGCCTTGTGAAGTACAATTTAAATGATTAGTAGATTGAAGGATGGATATTTTTTTTAATCAAAAAATTGAAAATCAATTATTTGTAATTAATTTTATTGGGTTTGCTGTGTTTATATGGCTTTTTTGATGCCTGGGGAGCTCATTTTTTTTAACGTTTTTCCTGAAAAAATAAACCCCAAAAGCCTTTTTCTCTAAAATAACCGCTAAGCCCCCCCCTCCTTTCCCCTTTAACCTTTAACCTTTAACCTTTTTCTCCTTTATACATATACTCCCAAGCCGTCTGATATCCGCCAGCGGTTTCGCAATAATCGAGGAAAGCGGCGTAGAAATGGTCGTTGCCGATGGTGGCGCTGTCACCTACGACGACGAGTTGCTTGCGGGCGCGGGTCATAGCCACGTTCATGCGGCGGTAATCGGAGAGGAAGCCGATTTCGCTTTTGGTATTGGAGCGCACCAGAGAGATGTAAACCACATCGCGTTCCTGCCCTTGGAAGCCGTCGATGGTGTTGACGGAGAGAGGCATGGCCTGGAGCAAGCTGTCCTCATCGATATATTTTTGGATGTGCAGCACCTGTTCGCGGTAGGGTGAAATGATGGCGATGGAGGGCAGCCCCTGCTCGCTATGGGCAGCGGCCAGCAGGCAAAGGTGCTCGCGCAGGATGAGGAACTCTTCAGGGTTGAAGCGGCTCTGGTATTTGGCATGAACTTTCTCATCAAAGCCGCAGCCGGCGGTGTCGATGAAGAGCAGCGGCTCGCCTACAGCGGGCTCCAGGCGGTGGGATCGCACGCTTTCATCGGCGCGCAGGGCATTTTGGTAAAATTTGCGGTTGGAAAAGCCCATGATCAGCTCGTTCATGCGGTACTGCACGTTGAGCAGATTTACCTGAGGCAGGCGCTCCAGTAGTTTTTCGATGAGGGTGATGCTGAGCCCGCGCTTTTGGGCTTCCCGCGATTGTACCGTGGGCGGTAATTGGAAGGGGTCGCCAGCCAGGATGACGCGTGATGCCCGGATGATGGGGATCCAGCTGGCAGGTTCCAGGGCTTGAGCCGCTTCATCGATGACTACGGTGCGGAATTTGCAGCGTTCCAGCACGTCCATCCCTGCGCCGGTGAGGGTGGCAGCAATGACGTGCGAGCTGCTGAGGATTTGGTCGATCAGCTTGTTCTCCAATTGTAGCGCCCAGGCCGAGAGGTCTTTAGCTTCAGCGAAGAGCTCCTGCCGCTCGGCCCGCTCTTCCGCGCCAAAGTTCCGTTTGTAGCGCTGGGCTTTGCGGCGGGCTTCGGCGGCTTTGATTTTGATTTTCTTGATGTTTTTAGCCTCGGGGTGCTGCGACAGCTTCATCTCCAGGGTATGGCTGATGATGCTTTCGTCCACCCGGGAGATATTGCCGATGCGGGTTACCTCCAAGCCTTCTGCGGCCAGGCGTTCGGTAAGCAGGTCTACGGCGGTATTGCTGGGGGCAGTGACCAGGATATTGAGCTCGGTCTGGGCCATCAGTTTAATGGCTTGCACCAGGGTAGTGGTCTTGCCCGTGCCCGGCGGGCCGTGCACCACCGCCACGTCCAACGCATTGAGGATGCGGTTGACGGCGGCATTTTGGGAGGGGTTAAGCGAGGGGACGTTTACGGGCTGGGCGCTTTCGAGGAAGCGTGGGGCTTGCTGCCCCAGGAGGATGGCCCGTAGCTCTGCCAGGCGGTTGCCTTTGGCCGTTCGCACTTTGGCCAGGGCTTTTTCCATCTCCTGAAACGTGGTCTCGTCGAACAATAAATCCACCCCGATCAGGCCCATGCCCAGCCACTCCGGCAAGTCTTTGGTGTTGAGCACGATTTTCATCCGGTTTTTATCCACAAACTGGATGACGCCGCTGCATTCCGGATGGCGCACGGCAGGTTGGCGTGTATACAGGCTGACGACCTTGCCAGCCCGGAAATGGTGGGGCTCATCGGCGGGCCCGTTGCGCTCTACGATGACGAAAGCCCGCTCGCCATAGGTATAGCCTTGCTTGCTGATCTGGAGCGGATACCAGGTAAAGCCCTTGGCCCGCTTCTCCTCCAGCGATAGCCGGGCGACCATCTGCTTGAATTGCTCCAGGCTCTCCTGTTTTTCCAGGCGTAGCAGCTCGCTGAGGGCTTCTATATCTTTTATGGTGTCGGTCGTCATATTCTAAATTAGCTCTCCTTCTAACGCCTTGCCGGGATAATGGTTTTGTTGGAAGGTGGGCGTATCCGCCCTGGTTTATGGATTGATTTTATGGAATGTAATGGCCGGATTGCCCAACTATGGCCCGCCCGCCCGCGTTAATAGAAAGCAAATGCCAAAACAGTTCGATAAGTTCCGCCACATGCCATCAGAAAACAAGGCCAGCCTGCGCAGCCAGTTCACGGCGCTGGGCAATATCCCGCCCTTTTTCCGCCTTATCTGGCAGACCAACCCCTACATGGCCGCGGGCAATGCGCTGTTGCGCCTGGTCAGTTCTGCTATCCCCTTAGGGATGCTCTACATCGGTAAAGAGATCATTGATGAGGTCATCCGCCTGATCAATGAAGGCGGGGGAGATACCTCCTATCTCTGGCTCATGGTCGGCCTGGAGCTGGGCCTGGCGGTCGTCTCCGAGCTCAACAGCCGGGGCATTACCTTGCTGGACAGCCTGCTGGGCGACCTGGTTTCCAACCGCACTTCCGTGGATCTGATCCGCCATGCTGCCCAATTGGATTTGTACCAGTTTGAAGACCCTGAATTTTACGATAAAATGGAGCGCGCCCGCCGCCAGACGACCGGGCGCACAGTGCTCATGTCGCAGGTGCTTTCGCAAGTGCAGGACATTATCACCATCCTATTCCTGGGGGCTGGCCTGGTGGTTTTCAACCCCTGGCTCATCCTGATCCTGGTAGTAGCGGTCATCCCTTCCTTCCTGGGGGAGTCCCATTTTAACCAACAAACCTACTCCCTGACGCGCAACTGGACACCCGAGCGGCGCGAGCTGGACTACCTGCGCTATATCGGCGCCAGCGATCAGACCGCCAAGGAGGTCAAAGTATTCAACCTGGCGGGCTTCATCGCCGACCGTTTTGCCGCTTTATCCGACCAGTACTACCGGGCCAACCGCGATATTGCCGTCCGGCGCGCAGCTTGGGGCGTGGTGCTTTCAACCCTGGGCACCGCAGCCTATTATGGGGCTTATGTATTCATCATCATGCAGGCTGTTGGCGGTTTGATAACGGTGGGTACTCTGACATTCCTGGCTGGCTCTTTCAACCGCATGCAGGGGATGCTGCAGAACATCATGAACCGCTTCTCCCGCATTGCCGAAGGAGCTTTGTACTTGCAGGACCTATTCGACTTTTTCCAAATCCAGCCGACGATAAGCTCTAAGCCGGACTGCCAGCCTTTCCCCCGCCCTATCCAGCAGGGCTTCACCTTTGAGGATGTGAGTTTCCGCTACCCTAACAGCGAACGCTGGGCTATCCGCGATTTGTCTTTCCACATCGGCGTAGGTGAAAAGTTGGCGCTGGTTGGGGAAAATGGCGCGGGCAAGACCACTTTGGTCAAGCTGCTGGCCCGCTTGTACGAACCTACCCAGGGCCGCATCCTCATCGACGGGGTGGATATCCGGGAGTACAGCTTGAAGGAACTGCGCGACAGTATCGGCATCATCTTCCAGGATTATATCCGCTTCCAGATGAAAGCCGGGGAGAATATCGCCGTGGGCAATATCGAGCACCTGGAGGCCATGCCTGCCATCAAGGAGGCCGCCCAGAAGAGCCTGGCCGACATGGTAGTGGAACAACTGCCTGACGGCTATGAGCAGGTGCTGGGCAAGCGCTTTGCCAATGGGGTGGATCTCTCGGGCGGGCAATGGCAGAAAATCGCCTTGGCCCGCGCCTACATGCGCGATGCCCAGCTGCTCATCCTCGACGAGCCCACCGCTGCACTTGACGCCCGGGCTGAGCACGAGGTCTTCCTCCGCTTCGCCGAACTGATCGAAGGAAAAACAGCCGTACTGATCTCTCACCGCTTTTCTACCGTGCGCATGGCCGGCCGCATCCTGTTTTTGGAAAATGGACAGAAGCTGGAGTTCGGCAGCCACGAAGAACTGCTGGCTCAAAACGGCAAATACGCCGAGTTGTTCCGCCTCCAGGCCAGAGGGTATGCCGAGACAGTGGAGTAGAAGCCTTCCCGTTTTGAAACCCTTCAATCTTCTTCAAAAAAACTATCTTTGCCCCGCGAATCAGAAAAAAACAGACTATTGCCGCGGATACTAGCCATAGATTACGGTACTAAGCGCACGGGCCTGGCAGTGACCGACCCCCTGCAGATTATTGCCAACGGGCTGGATACGGTGGCTACCCCCGATTTGATCGCTTTTTTAAAGCGCTATGTGCAGCAGGAAGAAGTAGAGTGCATCGTTGTGGGCGAGCCGCTATACCCCGATGGCGCACCAGCCCAGATCCACCATCTGGTGGTCGGCCTGGTACGGCAGCTGCAAAAACTTTTTCCCGCCATAAAAGTTGTTACACATGATGAGCGCTATACATCTGAACAGGCCAAACAAGCGATACGGGATAGCGGCGCCCGCAAAAAAAAGCGCCGTGACAAAAGCCTGGTGGATAAAATTAGCGCGGTGATTATATTGCAGGACTATCTGGAATCAACAAGAAATTTTCAAGACGAATGATACTGCCTATTTATGCCTACGGGCAACCGGTGCTGAAAAAAGTAGGTGATGAAATCAGCCAGGACTATGCTGGCCTGCAGGAGCTCATCGCCGATATGTGGGAGACGATGTACCATGCCGAAGGCGTTGGCCTGGCTGCGCCCCAGATTGGCCGCTCCATCCGCCTGTTCGTCGTGGATACGGTGCAGATGATGGAGGAAGGCCGCAAAGAAGAAGGGATCAAAAGGGTCTTCATCAATGCCCAGAAGCTCGAAGAAGCAGGGAAACCTTGGGCTTATGAGGAAGGCTGCCTGAGCATACCCGAAGTGCGGGGCGACGTAGAGCGCCTCCCGCAGCTGCGAATCCGCTATCTGGACGAGCACTTCGAGGAGAAGGTAGAAACCTTTAGTGGCATCAACGCCCGCGTCATCCAGCACGAATACGACCACATTGACGGGGTGCTCTTCATCGATCATCTCAAAGCCATCAAGCGGCGTATGGTCAAGCGCAAGCTCGACAACATCAAAAAGGGCATCGCCAAGGCAGACTACAAGATGAAGTTTGCCGTCGGGAAAAAATAGGGCGTGCATACCGCCCTCGGCTACTTCCTCCCAAAGTCGGCTGGTATTTCTCCCCAGCGCTCCGTATCCCATTTGAGGATGGGATTGCGGAAAGTATTTTCCCGTAGCCAGTGTTCCGCCCGTTCAATGAGCTGATAAAGCAGCTCCGTTTTCGCATTGCGCTTCAGGGCGGTGTTGGCCTTTTTTTTCCTCACCCAGCTCATCGCCGTTTTTGAGTCGGTATAAATGGGCGTATCCTTCCCCTGTTGCTTGAATAGCGCCAGCGCATGCACGATGGCGAGGAACTCACCGATATTATTGGTGCCCAGCGAGAATTTCTTGTGGAACAGCTGTGCTTTCGTGCGCGTATCCACCCCTTGGTATTCCATGATGCCAGGGTTGCCGCTGCAGGCGGCATCTACGCTGAGGCTATCCCAGACAATCCCCTTGCGGGCTTCTTCCGAAGATTGGGGCTTGGCCTTGGGCGCAGAGGGCTTACCCTGCCCGATGAAATCGGACGGCTTGCCCCGGAAGGCGGCCAAAGCTTCGGCTTTGGAAAGGAAAGCTTTATAGAGCGCATTGGGGTAGCCTTTAATCTGCAACTGGCATTCGCTCCAGGAGGCATATACCCCCGGGTTGTTGCCTTCCCAAACGACGTAGTACTTCTGTTGCTTAGTCATAAACCTTGATATATATTTATGGTGGGGCAGCTCAGAACGTGGCCAGGCGATAGGGGTGAAATCGCTTGGCCGCCCCAACCCTCCGGCAAAAATAGTGATTTGCTGCTGCTTTCCAGCAATACTTTCCCGGCCAAACCGGGCAAGCAGGCTAAGCTGAGGGCTGGAAAGATAGATTTGAAAAAACAAGCCCACACACCAAAAACATTCAAAAATTAATCCTTACCTTTGATGCAAATAAGGTCTGATGAGGTTGATCGATACACATGCACACTTATACTTGGGTCAATTTGACGAAGACCGGGGTGAGATGCTGCAGCGTGCAGTTGACAAAGGGGTGGATAAGTTTTTTTTGCCCAACATAGACAGCACTTCCATCAGCGCTATGCTGGCCATGGAGGAGGCGTACCCCGAGCATTGCTTTGCGATGATGGGGTTGCACCCCTGCTCGGTCAAAGAAAACTATGAAGAGGAACTGGCCATCGTTCGGCAGTGGCTCGATGAGCGCCCCTTTTGTGCGATTGGGGAAATGGGCATAGATTTGTATTGGGATCAGTCCTTCCTCGCCGAGCAGAAAGAGGCTTTCTTGATCCAGGCCCAATGGGCAAAAGAATTGGGGCTCCCTATTGTAATACACACTCGCGAGGCGACCGATATTGCCATCGATTTGGTGGAACAATTAAAGGACGAGCGCCTGAGCGGCATCTTTCATTGCTTCTCGGGAACTCCAGAACAAGCCCAGCGCATTATAGGCATGGGATTTTACCTGGGCATCGGCGGTGTGCTCACCTTTAAAAACGGTGGGTTGGATAAGGCGCTGGAAAATATCGGACTGGAGCACCTGGTGCTGGAAACCGATGCCCCTTACCTGGCACCAGCCCCCTTTCGGGGCAAGCGCAATGAGAGCGCCTACCTGAGCTTGGTACTAGAAAAACTGGCGGCAATCAAGGGGCTTCCACCAGAGGAAGTAGCCCGGATAACAACCGCTAACGCCGAGGCCATTTTCTCCGGCACCCCGGCGCTCCAGTGAGCGAAAAACCGGGCTGGCTTTCCTGAAAGGAGGCGAAATGGCTTTTTTTAGGGTCAAATGAGCTTTATCTGAGCCGATTTTTTTGATATATTTCATCTTTTTGCAAATTTTGTGTTGCTCAGCATTGGCAGAAAGTTCTTAATAACTATATTTGCTCGGTACGAAAAGCCAAAAGGGCTTTTCAATAGCAAATATCCACCTTACGGAGAGGTGCTCGAGTGGTTGAAGAGGCACGCCTGGAAAGCGTGTATGCCTTAACAGGGTATCAAGGGTTCGAATCCCTTCCTCTCCGCTTAAACAAGTTTTCTAATTCACTTTTAAAACAATCGTAAAACCGTTCTAACTATGCGAAAATTAATAGCACTGCTGCTGGTACTTGGCATGGCCCTCTTCTCCAGCAATTTCGTATATGCCCAGGAAGGCGCCGAAGAACAAACCGGCCAAACCGAAGCTACAGCTGAAGAGCCTCAAGAAGAAGCAGCTCCCGCTCCGGCAGCGCCGGCAGCTGAAGAAGAAGAAGGCGAAGCCCCCAGCGGCTATCAGGTACTCAAAAAGTACTTCATCGATGGCGACTGGCGCTTCATGAGCTTCGTATTGATTACGCTCATCCTTGGCCTGGCCTTCTGTATTGAGCGTATCATTACGCTGAATATCGCCACCACCAATACGGACAAACTGCTGGCCCGTATTGACGACCAACTTAAAGCCGGCGATCTCAATGGCGCAATGGAAGTATGCAAGTCTACCCAGGGCCCCACCGCCAGCATCCTCTACGAAGGCTTGAAAAATGCCAGCGATGGCCCTGAAGCGGTAGAAAAAGCCATCGTGTCTTATGGCAGCGTACAGATGGGCTTGCTGGAGCGCGGCCTGGTATGGATTTCTTTGTTCATCGCCATCGCACCAATGCTTGGTTTCATGGGTACGGTAATCGGTATGATCCAGGCCTTTGACCGCATCGAAGCGGTAGGTGACCTTTCTCCCTCGGTAGTTGCCGGCGGTATCAAGGTGGCCCTGCTTACTACGGTATTCGGCCTTGTCGTAGCTATTATCCTCCAGATCTTCTACAACTATATTGTCAGTAAGATCGACGGGATTGTCAACAAAATGGAAGATGCTTCCATCGCTGTAGTTGACATCATGGCTGCTAACAACCTTTTTAAGAAATAAGAGAAATCTGGAATCATGTATAAATTCTTAACCAAAAACGGCCAGACTATGGCCTTCGGGTTAGGTGTGTTGATATCCGTCATTTTCCTGGGGAGCGTGCTCTCCGGCTCCGGCGAGTTTGCCATGATGACGAAAGAACAACAGGCTGAAACCGGGATATTCAATTTCGGCTTAGTTGGTTCTATGGCTTTGATTATCATCGCCATCGTCCTCCTCCTGGGTTTCGGCCTGGCACAAATCTTTTCGAACTTCAAAAGTTCGGTAAAGGGCCTGATCGGGTTCGGGATACTCCTGGCTATCTTCCTCCTTACCTATGCAACTGCTTCTACGGAAGTTTCGCCTTACATACAGGGCGCCATCGATAAATTTCAGGAAAGCGGCAGTGTCTTCACTGACGGTAACCTCAAGTTTATATCTGCTGGCATCTCTACTTCGGGCATACTGGTTGCCGCAGCAGCGGTGGCTTTTGTACTCTCTGAAGTTCGTAACTTCTTTAAATAATAGATCATGGCAAGAGTAAGAGCTAAGGATAAGATGAAAAACGAGATCAATGCCGGCTCGATGGCCGATATTGCCTTCTTGTTGCTCATCTTCTTCCTCGTCACTACAACCATTGTCGAAGACAAAGGTATTACCGTAAAGCTGCCGCCCTGGTCTGAAGAAGAACCCGACATCACTCAGCTGAAATCGCGCAACGTGTTTTCTGTATTGGTCAACTCTCAGGATCAACTCCTGGTGCGCGGAGAACCGGTGGATGTCGAGCAGCTCAGGGAAAAGGCTAAAATCTTCATCGTCAACCCCTATAATGATGAGACGATGGCCGAAAGGCCCACCCGTGCCATCATCTCGCTAAAAAATGACCGCGGGACAAGCTACGGGGTTTACCTGAGGGTTTATAACGAACTAAAGGCGGCCTATAACGAACTTTGGGATGATCTTTCTCGCCAAAAATATGGGGTGCCTTACAGTGATAACCTTCCCTTTGCTTACAAGAAGGCGATCCGGGATGAGATACCCTTCGTGCTATCCGAAGCGGAACCAACCGCTTACGGCGAGGAATAGACGGTGGAAGCCCAATGTTTTACCTAAGATTTTGCCTGCAACCCCTTTGGTGACAGGCATCTAAAAATGACGCACTATGTCTAAATTCGCTAAAAAAAGAGGGAAAACCTCTCCGGCTATCTCAACGGCTTCGCTACCGGACATCATCTTCATGCTCCTGTTCTTCTTCATGGTGGTAACTGTGTTGAGAGATGCCGAGCTAAAGGTGAAGGTGGTTACGCCTTATGCGACAGAACTGACCAAGCTGGAGGAAAAGTCGCTCGTCAACTATATCTATGTCGGCCGGCCGGTGCAGCGTTTCCAAGAACTTTATGGCACCAAGCCTCGTATCCAATTGGGAGATAAATTTTCCACGGTTGGAGAGGTCACGCTCTTCCTGGAGCGCCATAAGATCAAAGTTCCGGAGGCGCGTCACGGCCAGATTACTTCTTCTCTGCGGGTGGATGGCGAAGTGACGATGGGTATCGTCCAGGACGTCAAGACCCAGCTCCGCAAATCCGGGCAGTTGAAAGTCAACTATTCAGCACGTAAAGACCCGAAAGGCAAAGGCTCTGGGGTGGTGGCAGAATAGTGTGACCAGCAGACCAAAGATATATCACTATTAAAAAAGCCCCTCGGCATTTGCCGAGGGGCTTTTTGATGTGTGGAGGTATATAGCTGGTACATTGGTGTTGAAATCTTGGGTGTGGACTTCAATCGCCCCTTTGTAGATAGTCAGATAGGGAGCTAGAGGAGACAGCGGGAGCCTGTATCATGGTGCAAAGTTAAAGGGTTGGATGTAAGCCACATTCGGTCTTGGGCTGACCTTTCCAACGGCCGCTGCGACCCGCGCCCGCAACCGTGCAATGAGCGCAGCCGATAGAGCCGTAGCCCTGGCCTTCCAGCGGGTGGGGCGGCAGCTTGTGGCAGCCAAGGTGATAAAGGAACTCGCCTTCGTCAATATCAATCAGCGGATGAAACTTCAATAGCCCGCCTTGCGCTTCAAATACCCGCAGCTTAGAGCGGAAATCCGTCTGGAAAGCCATTACCCCTGAAATCCACACCTTATGGCGGGCTTTGATGGGCTCGAGCGGTAGCACTTTGTTGACCTGGCAGCAGGTGCCAGGGTCATGTTGCCACCAGGCTTCGGCGGTAGTCGCCCGGTTGAGCGCCGGGTCGGGCAGCACATCGATGACCTCCAGGCCAAACAGGGCCGTCAGCTGCTCTTTATAGGCTATCGTTTCCGGGAAGTGGTAGGTAGTGTCGATGAAATAAACTTTTTGCCGAGGCTGTACTTGAGAGACCAGGTGGAGCAAAAAGGCAGAGTTGGCACCAAAGGAGGAGGTCAGCAGCACGTCTTGCGGTTTGAAATGCTTGTAGAGCAGGCGCAGGCGCTCCTTGAAAGAAAGGGGAGTGAAGGTTTGGTTGAGGTGCTGCACATCCCAGGCTTGGCGGCCTCGGCCGTTCGTTTTTTGATAAGTTGTCATGACAAATTATGATTTGATTTGCGGCCTTCGGCTTTAGGTTGTTGGATAGCTTCACCAGATGGCATTAGCTTTTGCTTCATTTCACTTTATTCACGCTGCAAGTATAGGAGGTTTTTTTCAATAAAACAATACTAAGCCGATAGGATTTAATGGATTTTAAAAAATGGCAGGTGTAATCTCAAGCGCGGGAGGGGCTGGCTGCGCCAGATCGGGCCATTCATTACCTGAAAATACTAGTGCCGCCAGAACTAAATGGTCGATTTAAATAGAAGCAGTATATTGGCAATCAAAGGATTACCAATGGCTTCGTGCCCCGGACGGGGGACGGAGTGAACTCTCGCTAAATGCGGGGGGCGAGCATTTAGCGGGGCGGACTGTACTAGTGCCTCGACTAGTGCGAAGGGCTGCTATCGCAGCCGATCCATTGAGCGCACCAGCTTTTCATCCTTCTTGATGAAGCGGTAAGCCAGTAAAAGCAATAAGAGTGCCGCCAGTGGCAGGAAAGCGCCCAACGCAATGGATGTCCCAGTCGCTGCCGGGCGGTCCATCACGAAGAGCATGATGCCGAAAGCCAAGGCTGCCAGCAGGGCAAAAGAGGACAGCAAGCTGAGCCGCATTTGAAGGGAGCGGTTTTTAAACAGCGCGATGCTGGCTACGGCCAGCGCGCCGGCCACTGCAAAAAGGGCCAATAGCGCGATATGGTCTTGTACGGTGAAGGCAGCATCGGCAAAAAGCATCGAAGCTTCAGCTGGCTCTGGAGTAGTGGCGAAAGGCAACCCCATGCTGCCAAAAGAGGCAACTGCTGCCAGTGCCAGGAAGATAGTTTGGATGCGTTGTAACATATTTCAGATTTAGGTTCGAAAATCTGCCGCAAAATTAATAATCTTTGCCGTTGTACGGCGAACAAAAGCGGGTGTACAAAAGTCTTAGTTTCATCATTCAAAATACCAGCGCCTTGCCAAACTCCAAATCACTATCCTATCAACTGAGCTACTGGGAGCGGGAGAGCTTCTTTCGCGACATAGACGTAGCGATTATCGGCAGCGGTATCGTGGGGCTGAGCGCTGCTTTGCGCGTGCGCGAACTGGCGCCTGCTGCCCGCGTCGTCGTGTTGGAGCGCGGCGTCTTGCCCGTTGGGGCGAGCACTCGCAATGCCGGCTTTGCTTGCTTCGGCAGCCCTACCGAATTGCTGGATGATCTGGAAAGGCAGCCAGAAGATGAAGTCTGGGCGCTGGTAGAACGCCGTTGGAGAGGCCTGCAAAAACTCCGCCGCCGCCTCGGCGATGAGCGCCTGCGTTATGAAGGGCTGGGGGGCTATGAGTTGTTCCGGCCCGAGGAGGATGAGGTGTTCGAACAGTGCCGGGATGCCCTGCCCCTTTTCAACCAGAGGGTGAAAGAGATTACTGGTCATGCCAATGCCTATCAACTGGCGGACTCCCGCATCGAGGGCTTCGGCCTGCGCGGCTTGTCTCACCTGATCGGCAACACCCTGGAAGGGCAGTTGCACCCTGGCCAGATGATGCGCACCTGGATAGCCTTGGCGCAGGATGCCGGGGTGGAAATATACAACGGCATCTCGGTTCAAGCTTTGGAAGACCACGGAGAGGGGGTGGAAATGGCCACTGATTTTGGCTGGAGCTTTACAGCCGGCCGGGTCATCGTGGCCACCAATGGCTTGGCTCGCGAACTACTCCCTGATTTGCCCGTGTCTCCTGCTCGCAATCAGGTGCTTATCACGGCGCCCATACCGGGGCTGCGCATCCAGGGGGCTTTCCATTACGACCGCGGTTTTTACTATTTCCGCAATATCGATGGCCGCATCCTGTTGGGCGGCGGCCGCAACCTGGATATAAGAGGGGAAACCACTGCCGAATTTGGCAATAACCCACTCATCCGCAGTGCGTTGGCGAGGCTCCTGCACGAAATCATCCTCCCGGGAGAGCATGCCGAGATAGAAAGCTGGTGGAGCGGCATCCTGGGCCTGGGCGAGTGCAAAACGCCCATCGTCGCTGCCGTCTCGGATAAGGTCGTTGCGGCTGTCCGCCTCGGAGGTATGGGCGTGGCCATCGGTGCCCTGGTAGGGGAGGAGGGGGCAGAGCTACTCTTGGGCCATCGTTAAAGAATGGTTAATCCTGCCAACAAAAAGCCATGCCGCCCGTATTATTGGCGTAAAAGAGTCAACTTTGCAGTTGATATGAAGCGACCAACCCAAATACTCCTCCGCAGCCTATTGCTCCTACTAGGGCTATCGGCAGCTACCGGCCTGTCTGCCCAGCAGCCTCGCCCAGGCCAGCCGCCCGCACCGGATACCCTCAAGGCCAAAGAGGTGCTGGTTGACCATTCCGACCTGTTCGAATACATCCAGCGAAAAGACTCGGTCATCCAGAAACTCAACGGGAATGTAGCGCTGCGGCAGGATAGCATTTATATGTACTGCGATACGGCCACTATCCGCAATAAGACTTACGTCGAAGCCATCGGCAACGTCATCATCCAGCAAGGTGATTCTCTAAGCGTCTTTTCTGATATCGCTACCTATGACGGGGCCGCCCGTATTGCTGAGCTTTTTGGCGAAGTAGTGCTGCTCAATGGCCAGCAGCAGCTTTTCACCGACCGCCTTACCTACGACCTCAATGCCAAGCTGGCTACTTATACCAATGGCGCGACTATGATCCTGGGCGAAACCCAGTTGACCAGTAAAAAGGGCTATTACTACGTAGAAGAACAGCAAATCTATTTCCGCGATAGCGTCACAGTAATCGATTCGAATTTCAACCTGCGGGCTGATACTTTGGGCTTTAATACCGAAACTCGAGTGGTTACCTTTCTGGGGCCGACGCTGATCACTGCTGATAGCGCCAGGATTTACACCGAGCGCGGTTATTACGACACCGAGAACAACACCGCCGCCTTCACTCGCAACGCCCAGTATCTCAAAGGTGAGCAGCAAGCCACCGCCGATACCATCCGCTATGACGGCCGGCGCAAGTCCTATCAGCTTGAAGGCAACGCTCGTTTTGAAGAGGGCCCGCGCATCGCTACGGCCGATATGATTATCTACGACGAGGCCAACGATAAATCAACCCTTATCGGCAATGCCCGCTACCAGGATGAAAAGCAGGACATCCTGGCCGATGAGATTGTTTATGATGCCAAAAACGAGGTCTATTCCACCCGCGGCCGCTCCATTATCAGCGACCCTCCCCAAATACTGGAGGCCGACCAGGTTGATTATAGCCAGGATCGAGGGCTGGGCATCGCTTTGGGCAACGTGATTTGGCGCGACACTTCTGCTGAACTGACCATCGCCTGCGAGCGGGCGGAGTACGACCGCAAAAGCGACTACCTCAAAGCCAGTGGCGGCCGCAACGACAGGCCCTTGCTCATCACGGTCATTGACGGGGATTCGCTCTTCATGGCTTCCGACACCCTTTTCGCGATGCGGGCCGATACGTTGGAAGGGGATAGCTCCCGCCTCCTGCGCGCTTTCTACGATGTGCGCATTTACAAGAGCAACCTTCAGGCCATCTGCGATTCTTTGTCCTACAGCACGGTCGATTCCACTTTCCGCCTGTTCAAAACCCCGCTGGTATGGGCAGATACTACTCAGTTTTCGGCCGACACGGTCAATATGCTGCTCAAGGATAAGAAGCTCGACCGGATTTACCTGCTCAGCAACAGCTTCATCGTCAACTCTCCGGATGAGCTTTTCTTCAACCAGATAAAGGGTAAAAACATCACGGCTTTCTTCGCCGAGGAAAAGCTGAGCCGCATGTCCGTAATCGGCAACGCCGAGTCGGTTTATTATGCCCGCGACGAGCAAGGCGGCTATGTGGGCGTCAACAAGACCGTCTGTTCGGAGATGATGCTATTTTTTACCGACAATCAGATCGATAAGATTAAATTCTATGCCGAGCCCAAGGCGGAGATGAAGCCTATGCGCCAGGCCAACCATCAGGAGTTGCAGATGGCGGGCTTTTTTTGGGAGAAGCAAGCCCGGCCGGCTAGCTTAGATGACCTGTTTACGCCCCGTGTCCTCAGCCCTAACCAAGCGGCCCGGGCGGCCCGGCCAGCTAGTCGGGCTGGGCGGGTGCCAGGTGATGCCGAATCGATTGGCCCACGCCCTTCTTCTCGCGCCCTCAACCCGGATGGCGAAGCGCCAGGCTCAGAAGAAAAATAACTGCCCATGGATAAGTCAACATACATGCACTTGTTTCGCCGAAAGAAGGTTGGTGCCTTTCTGGCCTTTTGCCTGGCCTTCAGCCTGTCTGGCTATGCCCAGAATTTAACCAGCGCCAACCGCGCCTACCAAGCCGGGCAATACGAAGAAGCCATCCTGCGCTATGAAAGCTTGCTGCAGCAAGGTTACCAATCAGCAGCGCTTTACCACAATCTCGGCAATGCTTGCTATCGCGCTGGCCAGCTGGGCCGGGCAGTGCTCTACTACGAACGCGCCCTGAAGCTCGAACCGGGGGATGGCCAGGTAATCCAAAATCTGCAAGTGGTGCGCGCGCAGCTCCCCAGCCAGCAAGCAGCTGTTTTTGTCGAGCCTGGCATCCTGCGCGCCTGGAAAAGCGTGCAGGGCGCTTTGTCGGCCAATAGCTGGGCAGCATTGGGCTTGGCCTGTTTTTGGCTGGGGATCAGCGGGCTGTTGGTCTGGATGTTCCATCGGGCACGGCGCTATAAAAAAGCGGGTTTCGCCGCCGGGCTGGCGCTGATTGCCCTGAGCCTGCTGCCCTTCCTCTTGGCGTACGGCCGCACCCAACAGCAGTACCAGGTGCACTATGCCGTCCTCTTACTCCCGCAGACGGAGCTGCGGGCTGGGCCCGAGGCGGAGAGCCAGGCCCTGCAGCCGCTCTATGAAGGCGCCAAAGTCCAGATCCTCGATCGCCTCGGCCAGTGGTATTTCGTGCGCCTGCCCGATGCCACTCAAGGTTGGCTGCCCATGGATGCAGCAGCGGGGATTTAATGAGCGCCCAATAATGTCGGCGCGATATCGCACCAAGTTTTTTTGAGCGTTTGCTGAGCTGGTCTAGGTACAAGCCTCGTATCAGGGGTAAGGGCCTGTTTTTTCGGAGGGGGGCAGCTGTTGGTGATGGGCGCTATACTAGCGCCAGGCCCGGGATCGAGCTACAGTTAGGACACATCTCAAAATAGGCTGCCGATTGCGCACGAGCCTGAAAGGCTGAGCGCGCCGGCCGCGGAGAGGCATAATGTTGCCCAGGCAGCCAAGCTATTGCCGGGCATCTC
>CAYSPJ010000063.1:0-2527 GCA_964432875.1 uncultured Phaeodactylibacter sp.
CGCTGGTCAGGCTGTCGAGCGTGACCGGGCTGACGCCGGTGATGAAGATGCGGTCAATAATGCCCAATTGGGTGCCTTTCTTGAGCACTTCGAAGAACTTGCGCACGAAGCCGTTCTGGCTGACGATCTCCTTGAAGTTGTCGAAGTTGAAAGCGATAATCTCGTTGGTAAAGTGGTCGTATTCGTCAATAAGCACGAAAAGTTTTTCCTCCCCCTTGCTTTCGGCAATGGTCAGCAGCCGCTCCATCGCCAAGGCAGCATGATCTGCCTCGCGGATGAGCACATGCTCTTCCGCCGTGAAAATTTGCGGATAGGTATTCATCGTGCGGATGATGCCTTCTTGCACCTGGGCCAGGAAATGCCGGAAGGTGCTCTGCAAGTCGGCGGTCTCAATGCCACTGAAATCAAATTTGACGATGAGGTAGGCATTCGCCTTGGGCGTAGGGTGTTGGCCAATGTAATATTTCCCGAAAAGGGCTTGGAAGTCCTTCTGGTGTTCCTTGCCGTAGTAATACTGCATGACCGATACCGCCAGGCTCTTGCCGAAGCGGCGCGGCCGCAGGAAGGCGTGGTATTTAGTGCTCAACTGATCTAGACGCTCCAGGAACTGGGTACGGTCGGCATAGAGGTAACCTTCCTTCACCAGGGTCTCAAAGTTGCTGAGGCTGTATGGGAAACGAGCGGTGTGCATATCGCCTGCGGTTTTACAACAAAGATAAGTATTTAGCTTGACATTTTTATTACCAACCTAATGCGCTTATCTTTGTTGAAAAGGAGCGTGAGCGAGCGCGAGAAAAAAGGCTTGGATTCCAACGAGCCGCGTCAGGGTACCTAAGCTCTCGCAACTCGTAACTAGAAAACAGATAACACCATGGCATACCACAGCATGATGGATGCCGTGCGCGATATGGAGCGGCACGGTCATCTGATCCGCATCAAGACCGAAGTGGACCCCGATTTAGAGATTGCTGAAGTGCACCGCCGCATCTATGACGCCAAAGGGCCGGCCCTGTTCTTCGAGCGGGTGAAGGGCAGCCCTTTTCCAGCGGTGTCGAACATCTACGGCACGTTTGAGCGCACGGATTTCCTCTTCCGCCACACCATCGGGAAGGTACAAAAGGTCATCGAGCTGAAAGCCGACCCGGCTAATTTTCTCAAAAACCCGCTGCGCTACCTCTCGGCGCCCTTCACTGCCCTGTCAGCGCTGCCCATGCACCAGCGCCTGGGCTCGCCCATCCTTTACGGGCGCACCACGGTGGGGCAACTGCCCCAGATCAAATCCTGGCCGCTGGACGGGGGGGCTTTTGTAACCCTGCCCCAGGTGTTCACCCTGCCGCCGGGCAGCCGCAACATCATGCAATCCAACCTGGGCATGTACCGCATCCAGCTCTCCGGCAACGAATACGTGCCCGACCGCGAAGTGGGCTTGCACTACCAGCTCCACCGAGGGATCGGAGTGCACCATACGCAATACAACGCCAGCAACGAATCTTTCCGGGCCTCTATCTTCATTGGCGGGCCGCCTTCGCATGCCTTTGCCGCCATCATGCCCTTGCCAGAGGGGCTATCCGAGTTGACCTTTGCCGGCATGTTGGGCGGGCGGCGCTTCCGCTACCTCTGGCACCAAGGGCAGGTGCTCTCGGGCGACGCCGACTTCGTCATCACCGGCATTATCCGCAAGGGGGAGAAGAAGCCAGAGGGCCCCTTTGGCGACCACCTAGGTTATTACAGCCTGGCCCACGATTTCCCAGTCATGGAGGTGGAAAATGTCTATCACCGCAAGGATGCCGTCTGGCACTTCACCGTGGTGGGCCGCCCGCCGCAGGAGGACTCCAGCTTCGGCTACCTCATCCACGAGCTGGTGGCACCGCTGACGCCGCAGGAATTCCCCGGCATCGTGGAAATCCAGGCGGTGGACGCCGCCGGGGTGCACCCCCTGCTGCTGGCCATCGGCAGCGAACGCTACATGCCTTTCCGCGAGCGGCAGCCAGAGGAAATCCTCACCCAGGCCAACCACATCCTCGGCTCAGGGCAGACTTCGCTGGCTAAATTCCTCATTATCGCCGCCGCCGGCGACGTACCGAACTTGACGACCCACGATATCGGCGCCTTCTTCCGCCACATGCTGGAGCGGGTGGACTGGGAGCGCGACCTGCACTTTCAGACTAAAACCACCATCGACACCCTCGACTACTCGGGCGAGGGTTGGAATGCCGGCTCGAAAGTCGTCATGGCTTGCTGCGGCGATAAAAAGCGGGAGCTGTCCACAGCGCTGCCGACGGATTTCACCTTGCCCGAGGGTTTCTCCAAGCCTGCCTTCGCCCTGTCGGGCGTGCTGGCGATCGAGGGGCCTGCCTTCGCTGGCGCAGCGGCTTATCAGGATGGCGAGCGCCTGGCGCAGCACCTGGAACGCTTTGACCTTCCGGGCATCCCGCTCATCGTGCTCTGTGACGACAGCGCTTTCCTGGGTGCTACCCTGAATAACTTCCTCTGGGCGGCCTTTACCCGCGCCAATCCTTCGCACGAT
>CAYSPJ010000063.1:2627-5046 GCA_964432875.1 uncultured Phaeodactylibacter sp.
CCTCAGCCACCAAATATCTCGAATGCACTCCAACAACCATCCGCACCATTTCGGCAGCGATTCTGCGTTCTTAAGCTAAACGCAAAACGCAGATTATGAAAACAAGAGTAATCCTCCTCATCGCTTTATTAGCCAGTATGCTCGCTTCGGGCTGCAAATCATCCAGAGGGTATGCCTACGATCAACTGGCCATGGCCCGCGAAGCTTCAGCCAAGGCCATGCCGACCGAGCGAAAAGTCCTCTTTTCCGCCGATCTGAGCATCACGGTGAAAGACCCCGGGGAGGCAAACGCTCAGATGAAGGAAGTCGCCCGGAAATTCGGGGGGTATGTGCAGGAAGAGGGTACTGCCCGCACGGTCATCCGGGTCAGCAGCGAGCGCCTGGATGAGGCGATGGCGCAGGTTGCGGCGATGGGCAAAGTCACCAGTAAAAACCTGACGGGCAATGACGTGACCGAAGAGTTCATGGACCTCCAGATCCGGCTGGACAACGCCCAGAAAGCGCGGGAGCGCTACCTGGAGCTGCTGGCTAAAGCAGAAAACGTCGAAGCGGCGCTGAAGGTAGAAAAAGAGCTTGAGCGCCTCAACGAAACCATCGACCTGCTGCGCGGCCGCATCAACCGCATCGAGCACCTCGACGAGTTCGCCACCATCACCGCCCGCTGGTCCGAGCGCAAAAAGCCAGGGCCGCTGGGCTACGTCGGCATCGGGCTATACCAGGCGGTTAAATGGCTGTTTGTGAGAAATTGAGCTCAAAACCGCAGCCCCGCCGCCAGGGCGAGATTCAAGACCCGGCTGTTATTCCCCACCACTCCGCCGCCCAGCAGGCCTTCCGGCTTGCGGAAAAGCTGGTTGACCGAGTACTCGATATTGGGCTCCAGGTAGAAGCTGCGGCCTTCTTTGAGGGATAATTCATAGCCCAGCCCTAAGGCACCGATAATGAGAGAAGCAGGCTCCAACAATGGAGATTCTGACTGCAAGCGGACGATAGTGCCGCATTCATAAATGAAGGTCTCGCCACGGTTGCCCAGGTGAAAGCGCAGTTCCCCGCCAGCGCGCAAGTAGGGGTGGCTCGCCCCGTCGGTCAGGCTCAGCCGGGCGGCGACCGGGATGCCGAAGTAAAGGATTGAAATATCCGTCTCAGTCCAGGAATTTGTGATGTCCACCCCACCCTGCCCATCGTGGTCACAGCCAAAAGTGATGGAATAATCGGCCTGGCTGGCCCGCAGTAAGCTCACACTGGCACCGGATTTGACGCTGAAGCGGGGGCTGACGTTCAAATAGACGTTCCCCGCAACTGAGGCGCCCACGAGCTGGGTGGATGCTCCTAAATCAGGATCGTCAAAAATCTGCTTCGTCATCCATGGTTTAATTTCGATGCCGAAGCTGTAAAAACCGGCTTCCTGGCTGGATAGCGTTACCGCAAAAAAGAGCAAGGCGCTGAAGAGGGATATTTTTTTCATGATGCTGTTTTGATGGATTGGCCAGCAAAATAGCAACTATCCCACATTAGCAGAAAGCTACGGGCTTTTTTTTCAGCAAGATTATGCTCCGGCTAGCTTCAAAGCAGCCAAAGCTAAACGGAAACCTCCGCCAAAAAGAGCACGCCCTCACACCAGCTCCCGGTCATCCCAATTCTTTTGTGGCTGCTTTTCTGCTGGAGGCAGATCCAGCTCATCTTCGACGGGGGCGTGCCGGCCTTCCAGGCGGCGTATTTCGCGCTCCAGCTCACGGTCTTCCCAGTTCTGCCAGACAAACACCTTGAGATATTCTGCCGCAATCCCGATGCCCCAGCCCATCACGGGCCATTGGAACCACAGCTTCCCGGGATTCGTCAACAAGTTCAAGGCGATGAAAAAGATGCTCATGATAACGTAAGTAGCCAAGTTGCGGTAAAAGCGGGATTTCCGCTTGACGCGCTGCTCGGCTTTATGGTGAAGGCCCATGTGGTTTTGGTTTTCGGTTATTTCTTTTTAGGCATTATTAGTACCGGCCTTACAGATTTTTTGGTGTGGCTGCTAATCGCCTTTTTCATCTCTGCCTTCGGGCAGTCATCCACGATCCAGCGGCGGAGTAATTGCCTGGCTGCTTCAGCCGTCTCGCGGGAGAGCGCCAAGGCGAGCACAAGCTCTGGCGTCGGCGGATGGCTTTCTTCGAGCTCCAGCTGGTCCAGCCAGCCCGATAGATCGAGCTTGCCTTGCTCCGGGAGGTCTTGAATGATACGCACGGCTTTGTTGAGCTCGGGGAAAAAAGCTTCAAAAATCGGGTTGGCATCGTATTCTTTCCGGCCGGCCGCATCCAAATGGTTAAGGTAAGGGCGAAAACTGCAGCCTCGCTCCTGCGCTATAGCAGTGACCATGCGGCGCCAGTAGGCTTCGGCCAGGTTGAAAACCTTCTTATTCTCCAAGAAATCGGAAAAT
>CAYSPJ010000063.1:5146-26960 GCA_964432875.1 uncultured Phaeodactylibacter sp.
GCCCCCGATGATTTTTTTTCTCAGCCATTGGGTTATAAATGCATTAACAAAACATGACAAATATACCCCATACCCCGCAAAAATGCAAACGATGCACAAAGTACTTATAATTGGCCCCAGCCTCAACTTATTTCGACAAAGGCAGCAGATTGCGCCCCAAGCTGCCCAACAAGCCGCCCAGGCCACTAAACAAGCCGCCAAATGCAGCAGTGACTACAACCATGAGCGGGGCGCTCAGGCCACCCAGCAATTGCCCCATGCGCCCAGCCATGATGCCGTCGTTGAGCCAGTTGATGTAAGCAGCATAGCCGCCCCAGAGCAGCGCAGCGGCCAGGAAGCCGCCCCAGAATGCCGGCCAGGCTTTGAGGTTGAAGCCCAGGGCCAGCACAGCGGCGGCAATGGGCATAATCCACCAGGGCAGCATCAGCTGCAGGCCCATGCCAAACAAGATCAAAGCGATGATATAAAGCAGGTTTTTCATCCTAAATCAATTTTTGCGGCTGAATGACAAGGTAAACAGGCGTTGACCTGCTGCCTCGTCGGCTTTTTTCATGAATAGCAAGCGGTTGTAACGCCCCTGCGTCCAATCGTCCAGCATATTTTCAAAATAGGGGCTGCCGGGGTTACCCGACTGCCCGCCGGGGTAAATGCCATAGGCCTCCACCTCCTCGCCCAGCGCTACGGCCATGCGCCAGGAAGGGCCGTTTTGCTCGGAGATGGCATTGGGGGCGTCGCGGTAGCCGCCTACGTCTATCCCTTGGCGGGAGAAGGCGGGGATGTTGCCCAAGTGGTTGATGCTCGTATTCTTGTGTGCCGCCCAGGTTTTGTTGTGGTTATCGGCCAGCACTTTTTCCAGCGCTTGGGTGACGATGTGCGCTGCCCGCTCAACTTCAGGGGTGTCTTGCCGGTCAAAAATGATGTGATCGGGATTTTGTTGGAGCAGTTCCAGGAAGCGCCAGTATTGAGGCAGCACGACCGGCAGAGAGTCTTGCCAGATCGCAATCTCGTCGAAGGTGCTGAGGCGGGCTTCCTGCAGCCAGCGGTCGAAGAGCGGCGGTGCCAGGGCATCTTTCTCGAAGCGGTAGTCCCAGTCTTGCAGTGCCTGCACTTCCGGGCGCCCCTGAAGGGTGGCATTGGCCTGATCCAGCAAGCCCAGCAAGAGCGGCAGTGCTTCTTCAGCTTTCAAGCTGTAGTTTTCCAGTTGCAAGGCCATCATATCCTGGATTGTAGCCCCTTGGAGCGCCTCCAGCTTCTGATTGATCAGGCGGCCGCGATAACTGTCGAAGTAGCCATTATAGTAGTAAGGATAATCTGGGGCAGTATTATGCTGGTTGGCGGAAGATACGAAGCCGCGCTGTGGGTTGCGCACCAGCGGGAGATGCTCCCGGGGGATAAAACCCGCCCAGGCAGACTTTGAGGATGCGCCATCCTGCACGAACACGCCTTGCTGGGGTTGCTTCAGGGGCAGCCTGCCATTGGCCATGATCGCGATATCGCCATCCTTATGTGCAAAGACAAAATTTTGGGCAGGGTTGTCAAAGCCCTGCATCGCGGTTTGATAATCTTCATAACTCTTGGCCCGCATCAGGCGTAGGAAGGTGCCAACCTCCGTAAAAGGACGTTCGGAGGTATCGTGTGCCAACCAGCGCATCGCCAAGCCCTCGTAGGGATGCCCCGGCATATCATAAGCCACTGGGCCCCATACCGTATAGCGCACCGTATCGAGTACGGGCTGGGAGCGGCCACGCACCTGAATGACTTCTACTAGTTTATCGGTGGCCCGCGGCTGTCCGTCGTAGAGATAGGCCTCCCTGCTCTTGTCTACCCAGCTGATGCGATACCAGTCCAGTACATCCTGCGAGCCGTTAGTGACGCCCCAAGCGATATCCTCATTAAAGCCAATGAGCAGGCCGGGCAAGCCTGGGAAAGAGACGCCATAAGCGTTGAATTGCGGCGTTTGGATCTGTACTTCGTACCAGATCGAAGGCAGGGAGAGCTTGAGGTGAGGGTCATTGCAGAGCATCGGCCGGCCAGTGGCCGTTTTGCTGCCAGCCACCGCCCAGTTGTTGCTACCCAAGAAAGGCGGCGGCTGCGGGAAGGGCAGCTCGGGTATCAATCCGCTCATCATAGTCGGCGCGGGGCCTTCCGGGCGGGAGCGCTCCAGTGGCACTGGCTCGAAGGACCAGGCAACCTCCGTAGGGATGATGGGCGACTGCTTGGGGTTGTATTCCGGGAACAGGAAGTGATAGAGGCTGTCGCCAAGCAACGCATAGGTATTGGTCGCTTCCAAATCTTCATTACGGCTGCTCAGCGTTTCTGCCATAGACTTGAAGAAAAGCGCTGACTTGAGGGGAGACCAGGGCTCCGGGCTATAGCCCATGAGCTTGAATTCAACCGGATAATCAGCAGGGCGCAAGGCGCTGATAAAAGTATTCGCACCATCGCAGTAGGCTTGTACCAGCGCTATCTCCTCCGGGTTCTGCTCCCATCCTTTGACGGCTTTGGCAGCGGCCATCGTCATGCCTTTGCGCCTTTGGCGGCGGTCGTGCTCCAAAGCCCGCTCACCGACGACTTCCGACAGCCGGCCGGCCGTAGCACGGATGGCGATATCCATTTGCCAAAGCCGGTATTTAGCGGCCAGGTATCCCTGGATAAAAGCGGCATCTTCGAGCTGCTCAGCAAATATATGTGGCACTAGCCGCTGATCAAATACCACGGTAGCCCGGCCCTTCAATTGGGGGAAAGACAAAGCCATATCCGGCGGAGCTGCCGTCGGCTCAGCATTCTGCCAAAACCCTTCAAAGGGGCTGAGCAAAGGCCCCAGAGCAGGCAAAGCCGTGCCAAAGGGCTGGTGCTGGTTGGCCAGAAAACTAAGGCCAATGCCCAGTACCGCTACAATCATAAACTTTAGTATGCGCATGCTGTTCGATTTCTGTTTTATGCTTGTCCTTGATATTACTTGCTTACGAAAAATCAAAGTTATGAAAAATTGTTTGTTTACCCTCTTCATCTTGGCCAGCCTTTCCTTTTCCTGTCAGACGCCTCCAGGGCAAAGCACCGCCACGGGTGATCCCCGCTTCCAGACCACCGCCCCCTCACTGCTTTTTTTCAAAAACATGCGCAGCGTCTACTACGAAACACAAGAACAGCCCCAAACCCGCATCGAGCTCTATCGCTTGCGCCGCTTTGCTACCAGTAGCTCCCAACGGCCAATACTCATCCCTATCATCGCCAATAATTGGCTGGCGGATGAAGCCTACCTCTTTATCCAACCCAATGCCTTTGAGCAAGGCTTTGCCGAACCTTATACCGTCTTTTGGGAAAATGATGGCACGGCTGGCTCCCGCACCCTACATCCTATGGATGTAAACCAGCAGTATGAATTTGCCTTGGAGGTGTACGAACGCCTGGCAAAAGGCTACGCTCTCCAAGCTCTTTGTGCCGATTCTACCCTAGCCCCTATTTTTGACCAGCAGGAAGACCGCCTCAATTTCATGGCTGTTGTGAAGGATTATTTGCGGCTGACAGAGTGACCTCTGAAAGTGGCTACCGTTTTACGGTACAAGCGCGCCGTCCTAGCCCTGATAATCATCCATTAAAATCCACAAAATGCTCAATTCGTGACAACCTAATACACTTTTTTTATCCGTAAAAACGTCACAATATAAATCATCTATCCAATTTAATCATTTCAAAAATCCTTATTTTATAAAAAACCAACGAAAATACAAACAAAAAAAACTGACATTATCTATGTCACAAAAAAAATATTTGCAACCTGGCTTTTATTACAAAAAGGCCTATATTTGTTCTGCAAATCTTCAAAAAGTAGTTTTTGTGTTTATTTGTTTGGGTTAGAGACCCTTGCTTTCTCAGGGCAAGGGTTTTTTTTTGACATGGGCCAAGCAGTTTGCCCCATTTGAGACAAGCTTGTCGGGCAAAAAAAAGCCTTTGGCTGCAGCAAACTACAGCCAAAGGCTTAAATCCCTTCTCACCGCTAGATAAGCAGCTGAAAGAATTAGTTTTGATTAAAGAGACTGCCCTGGTTCAGCGGCAGGCCAGCAGGTTCTTCTGGCTTCTTGATAACTTCGCCGGCAATCGTGAGCATAACTTGCTCGGTGCCTACGTTGGTGGTCAGCGTGATGTTTTTCCTGAATTTGCCCAAGCGGTTGGTATCGTAGTTTACCTTGATTTCGCCGGAAGCGCCTGGAGCGATGGCCTCTTTGGGCCAGCTAGGCACGGTACAGCCGCAGCTCCCCTTAGCGTTGGAGATGATCAGGGGCGCATTGCCAGTGTTGGTGAACTTGAACACGCGGGTGCGTTCAGAATTTTGTTCGACAACCCCATAGTCAATCGTTTCGCTTTCGAAAGAGATCGCCGGGCCGTCTTGCTGTGGGCTGCTTGCAGCCTGAGCTGGTGCTATTGCATTCTGGCTGAATCCAACAGTGAGCACGAAAGCTAGCATTGCCAATAGAGAAAGTACTTTTTTCATCACAAGTGTTTTTTTGTTTTTAACAACTGTCTGCAAAAATACGTTTATAGAACGCAATATAAAAGTATAATTTATTTTTACCGGGTTAAAGTATCGTTAAACCTCCAGCTTGAATCCAAAAACCGGTGGATTGAACAACAAAGCTCCAAAATTGTCCATTAACACAAACTGATTATACCGAATTTTTTCTATTTTAGCGGCTGAAAAGCCAATTGCCCTGAAATTTTATTCCGCAAAAGAGCGGATAGCCGTTCGACTAACCAAACAAATAAGGGTTGCAAGAGTGCCCCTTAAAAAAAGCCCTTGCGCGGGTAGTTTAAGCCCACTGCCCACGCTAGCATTAACAACCAAATATAACCGGTAAGATTATGATCGACAACTTGACTTTAAAGGGAGCCGTGGATTCCGATAGCAAACTTTCCAAGGAAGACGTATTGAAGGATTTTCAAACCTGTTGTATCAGCAGAGAGACGAGCTTGCTGGGCAGGAAAGAAGTACTTACCGGAAAAGCCAAATTCGGCATCTTGGGCGACGGCAAAGAGGTGCCCCAGGTCGCAATGGCGCGAGCCTTCCGCCCGGGGGATTGGCGCAGCGGCTACTACCGCGACCAGACCCTGATGTTTGCCCTGGGCTTGAGCACGGTTGAAGATTTCTTCGCCCAGCTCTATGCCGATGCCGATAACGACCCTTTTTCGGGAGGGCGTCAGATGAATGCCCACTTTGCTACGCCTGCCCTGGACGAGCAAGGCGAATGGGCCAGCCAACTCGAAGGCTTCAACATCAGCTCTGATATTTCCAGCACCGCCGGGCAAATGTCTCGCGGCTTGGGCCTGGCCCTGGCATCTAAAAAATACCGCCACAACAAACAACTGGCGGAAGGCACGCCTTTCTCCAATAAAGGCAATGAGGTTTGCTTCTGCACCATTGGTGACGCCTCAACTTCCGAAGGCATTTTCTGGGAGACCGTCAATGCTGCAGGCGTGCTGCAGGTACCGCTGGCGATCTCGGTCTGGGATGATGGTTACGGCATTTCTGTCCCTATCGAATACCAAACGACCAAAGGCAGCATCTCGGAAGCCCTTAGCGGCTTCCAGGCCAATGAGGACGGCAGCGGCCTCGATATTTATACGGCCAAAGCCTGGGACTACCCGGGCCTGATCGCACTCTACGCCAAGGCGATCGCCAAAGTGCGCGAAACCCAGATCCCCGCCCTGTTGCACATCCAGGAGGTCACCCAGCCGCAGGGGCACTCCACTTCTGGTTCGCATGAGCGCTACAAGAGTAAAGAGCGCCTGGAGTGGGAGCACGAGATGGACTGCATCCTGCACATGGAACAGTGGATCATCCAAGAAGGCATTGCCAGCCCAGAGGAAACCGCCCAAATCCGGGAGGAAGCCAAACGCTACGTCAAAGAATGCCGCGACCGCGCCTGGAAAGCTTTTAATGAACCGCCACGCCAATATGCTAAAGCCTTGCAAAGCGTTTATGCCCAAATCCCCAGTGACAAGGCGATAGATGAAATCAAACGGGAATTCAAAAGCCTGGCCCAACCGCTCCTGAGCGAACTGATGCAAAATGCGCGACGGATGCGCTACCTGCTTATGGGCAAAGGGGTGCCAGCAGAGCTGGAGCTGAGCAATTGGATAACCGAGGTACAGGCATTGGCTAATCGCCGCTACCATACCCATCTCTATAGCAGTTCCAGGCATTCGGCACTGAAGGTGCCGCCGATCGCGCCAGAATTTGCCGACGATGCACTATTAAAGAATGGCTATGAAATCCTCAATGCCTTTTTTGACCAGGCTTTTGAGCGCTATCCCAACCTCTACGCCTTCGGCGAAGACGTCGGCCACATCGGCGATGTCAACCAAGGCTTTGCCGGATTGCAAAAAAAATATGGTGAACATCACATTTTTGACGCTGGCATCCGTGAAGCCACCATTATGGGCCAAGCCATCGGCATGGCCATGCGCGGCTTGCGCCCTATTGCTGAAATTCAATATTTGGACTATCTGATCTATGGCCTACAACCATTGACCGACGACTTGGCCACCCTGCGTTACCGCAGCAATGGCAAGCAAAAAGCGCCCGCTATCATCCGCACGCGTGGCCATCGCCTGGAAGGTATCTGGCATGCGGGCTCTCCTTTAGGCATGATTATCAACTCCCTTCGGGGCATGTATGTGCTCGTTCCGCGCGACATGGTGCGCGCCGTTGGCATGTACAATACCATGCTGCAGTCTGACGACCCCGCCCTCATCATTGAATGCCTCAACGGTTACCGGCTCAAAGAGCGCTTACCGGAAAACATAGGGGAATACACCATCCCTCTGGGCGTACCCGAAGTACTCCGCCCGGGTAATGACCTGACCCTGGTCACCTATGGCTCCTGCGTGCGTGTAGCACAAGCCGGCGCAGACCTGCTCGAAAAGCGGGGCATCTCCATTGAGCTGATCGACGTCCAGACCCTGCTGCCTTTTGATTTGGAAGGCTGCATCCTGGAATCTATCCAGAAGACCAACCGTATCTTGTTCATGGACGAAGACGTACCCGGGGGCGCTACGGCCTTCATGATGCAAGAGGTACTGGAAAAGCAAGGGGGCTATCGCTTCCTGGATTCTGCTCCGGCTACTTTGACTGCTCATGCCCACCGCCCTCCCTACGGCTCCGATGGCGACTACTTCAGCAAGCCCAGCCCGGAGGATGTCTTTGAGGCAGTTTACAAGATCATGCGCGAGGCAGAGCCAGGGCGCTTCCCGGCAGCACTTTAAATGGTGGCACTAAAAAGCGAAGAACAGATGCCATAAGGCAAACCAATAGCTGTGTATAACCACCAGCTGATAGCTACTGCTGCCTCAAGCATTGGTATGGGCCTGGCCTACTCATTCCTCCGTAAAAAACAAATTTCACAGACCTTGTAACCACTCCAGCACTAGCACTCGTCGTAGAGAGCAGATAAGCAATTGAAAAGCCAAATAAAATCCATTACCATGGCAGCACTTGAAGTATTTATCCCGATTTTAGCCGTAGGCGGTTTTTGGGCCTGCATGATCCTACTGGTGTACCTGTTCTTCTCCTCACGCCACCGCGAACGCATGGCGCTGATGGATCGAGGCCTGGATGCAAGCGTTTTCTCTGGTGAGCCAAAGCTGGAAAACGCCCTGAAACTAGGCGCGGTTGCCTTTATGACTGGCATAGGCGTCTTTGTAGGATACCTCCTTAGCCTACTGGGGTTACCAGAAGTAGTCGCTTATTTCACCGCCGTCCTGCTCTTCGCTGGCACTGGCCTGATCAGCTATTACTTTGTGGCTAAAGGACAGGAAAACCACAACCGAGAGCTCTGAGCTTGAGGTAGTCCCTTAGAATTTAGGGCAACTGACATTCGTCCGCCATTTTGCAGGTTGCGTGTACATGAGCGACAGCTCAAAAGCACCCCGGGAATTATTAGCGGCCGACAGCACCGAAGTCGTGACATCATAGCTCAGCCCGATATTCAGGCGCTCCATTTCAAGTATGGCGCTGAAGATGACGGCATCCATGCCAATGCCCTGGTCGAGCTGGTTGGACAAATGGACCCAACCGCCCGCACGTATAGCCACCTCTTTCCAGTCGCGGTTATTATAACGGATATTGGCGCCGGCGGTAGTGCTCAGGTGCGTATGTTGCCCCATCACCATTACGGCGGGCAAAAGGCTCAACTCTGGGGTAAAAGGCAGTTCTCCTCCAGCTTGGGCCGTCCAGCGGGTATGCAGGGGTTCATTACCATCTTCTAGTAAAGAAATGTTGGGCTTATTGAGGTGGTGGAGCGCGCCGCCAAGGTAAAAACTGGCATTTTTATCCATCACCACATACCAGAGCAAGCCGGCATTAAAGTCCAGGAAGAGGTCGGTCGAGCGTTTGTCAAAAGACTCGCCGGGGTCGAGGGTATTGTCCACAAAACCACCCTCTTCAACAAACTGTTGGCTGAACCATAGGCGCTGCCAGTTCAGGCCGTGCTGCCCGAGGCCCAATTGGGCACCAGCGATGAGGTATTGATCATAGGTAGCGTAGCGGCTACCTCCCAATTGTTTCATGTAAGAACCGCCCATATTGGCCTTTACCCGCTGAAACTGGGCGATGCCAGCTTCGTCGTGCATCACGCTGAACCCGAAGCCAGCATAATCATCTTTCTGCACCCGGCTGCGGATATCAAAACTAGCCGCCATGGTGCGGAAGGGATGGTTGGCCAAGATGCTGGAATACAGCTCCCGATAATTGGCAACCAAGCGATAGCGGCCGTCAAAGACGCCGATCATGGCCGGATTGACTTCCAGGGGAGCCGCGTAAAACTGCGACAGGCGCGGATCCTGGGCCTGAGCATCTTGAGGCGCAGCTACACCAAACAACATGCAAATGAGTACTGAAAGCGTAAAGTTGAAGCGCATAACTCGATTTTTTTGAAGTTGAAAAAGAGCGCGCCAGCTCCGGCCCAGGCAGGGGCGGGCGCGCTGATGGTGGTTTGTTTTATTAAAAACTAGACATTATCGAATCAAGGTCGTTTGCCCGCGGAAGGCTTCCTCCATAGCATCCTCGTACTCTACAACGAGATACCAGATGTAAATGCCGGCTTCAGCCAGCTGCCCGCGGAAGCTGCCGTCCCAACCAGCAGTAGCACTATTGACCGCGAAATCGCTGGCCTGGTAAAGCAGTTCGCCCCAGCGGTTGAAAACCTGGAACTGCTTGACCATGGTGCCACGCTTGCCATGTACGATGAGCACATCGTTAGTGCCGTCGCCGTTGGGCGTAAAACCGGTAGGCACCTCCACTACTCGTATTTTTTTGACGTAGACATGGACTTTGTCAGTGGCTTCGCAACCTTTCTCATCGATGCCGTATAATTCGTACAGGATCGAGGTTTGAGGCCGGGCAGTAGTAGCAGTACATTCTGTACAGCTCAAGGTGCCTGGGTAAGGCTCTTCCCAGACAAACTCTACTGCCCCTGCTGCATTCTGCGCGGAAGCATTCAGCACGATGCTATCGCCCAATTCGATATTATAGCTGGGTTCACCTGCATCTACGAGGAATTTTGGCGGGTCACTGATTTCAGCCCGGTCCATAAAGATACAACCATTGGCATCTCTGACAAAAACCTGGTACTGGCCCGCCTTGAGCGCAATCAGCATGCTGGAGCCCATGTAGAATTGATTGTCCAGGCTATAGCGGTAGGGCTGCACCCCACCTGTAGCCTGCACCGTAATCGAGCCATCACGGAAGCCATAGCAGGTTGGGTCTTCCTTTTTGAATACCGCCAACAGTTGCTCTGGTTCTTGAATACTCGCCATGCCTTCTTTCTCACAGCCGTTCCGGTCGGTAAGCGTCAGGGTATAAGCGCCGGCAGCAAGGTTCTCCAGGATAGCAGCATTGCTGTTGGCTGACCAGGAGTAAGCATAGCCGGGGGTGCCACCGCTAGGGATAGCCACCAGCCGGCCGGCAGATTCACCAAAGCATTTGTTGTCTATCTTATCGAAAGCAAGGGCAAGCGGCGAAGGCTGGTGCACAGCTATTGTAGCAGTATTAAAGCAACCCGTAGCATCAGTGACGGTGAGGCCATAATTGCCGGCTGCCAGATTGGTGGCTGTGGCCCCCAGTTGCCCATTACTCCACAGATATGAAAATGGCGTGTTACTGCCCTGGACACCCACGACGGCAATAGCGCCATCGGCATTGCCAAAACAACGCACGCTATCGGCCTCAAATTCGAAGGTGATGAGCGCCGGTTGTTGCAGATTCCTGGTCTTGATACGAGAACACCCTTGATTATCGGTAACCGTCACGCTGTAAATTTGCCCCCCCACAAGGTTATTGGCTGAAGGGCCAGTGGCACCGCTGCTCCAGACAATATTGTAATCCTGTACGTTGACCCCAACCCCTCCAAAGACTTCATTGATGCCGAGGCGGCCATCATTGTAGCCAAAGCAGGAAGGCGGCGTAGTAATGATAAAGAAATCTACCTCCTCCAAGTCGTCTGGTTTGATGGAAGTAGTGGCTTGGCAGCCATTGCCATCAGTGACCGTAAGGGTGTAAATGATCGAATCCAAACCAACTGCGGTGGCCGTAGTCTGCCCATTGCTCCACAGATAAGTATAAGCCGGGCCAGTGCCTCCACTAGCGGAGGCCGTAGCTTGGTTGTCTTTAGCGCCAAAGCAGCCTTTGAAAGTTTGAGACGCCAGCGCTTCAACCGCTTTGTCTGGTTGCCCGACGGTAGCAGCGCCTTGCACGATACAACCATTCCCATCGGTGACCGTCAGGGTATAACTGCCGGCAACCAGCCCTGTAGCGAGCGGCATAGATTGCCCGTTTTGCCAGTTGTAGGCATAAGGGGTAACCCCTCCAATGACTTCAGCTCTGGCCTGTCCATTACTGCCGCCAAAACAGGAGACGGCATCGGACTGAAAACTGAGCGCAAGGGCATCTGGTTCGCCAACGATAACAGATGTATTCAGCTGGCAGCCATTCACATCAGTAATCAGGACGGAGTAAGTATTGGCTGGCAACATAGTCGCTGTTGAGCCGATTTGAGCTAGCGGGTCATCCCAAAGGTAGGTATAGCCGCCGGCACCACCCGATACATCAATCGTGGCGCTGCCCGTATTGCCGCCGTTACACCGCACATCAACTACGGTTATAGCATTTACGGTAATGCTCGTGGGCGAAGTGACCATGACACAATCGCTTATCAGGCAGCCATTAGCATCCTCTACCGTAACGCAATACTGCCCGGGCAACAGCCCAGAGAGTGCCGCGCCACTGTTGCCATTGCTCCAGGTATAAGTCAATGCGCCATTGCCCCCGGTAGCAAAAGCCTGGATCGCGCCGTTGGCTAAATCAGCACAACTCGCATTTGCCGGGTTTAGGTCCAAGGTTAGGGCCTCTGGTTCGGCCAGAGCGATACTGCTGGTGGCTGTACAAGCTTTGCTATCCGTTATGGTGACGGAATAGTCGCCGGCCGCCAGATTGGATGCTATGTCCGTAGCGCCGGGAGCATTGTTCCAGGAATAACTATATCCTCCGTTGCCACCTTGGGGGAATGCTTGGATAGTGCCAGTAGCATTGCCGTGGCAATCAATCAGCTGGACCACTTGTAAATCTGCCTCCAACAAAGGCGGCTCGGCGATGGCAAAAAGGAGTGTATCTGGGCAGCCAGCAGTATCTATTGCGACGAGCTGGTAGTTTCCGGCAGATAGCCCGGTAAAAATGCCAGTGCTCTGGGGGATGCCGCTATCGTTGAGGAAGTACTGCACCGCGCCATCGGCACCTTGTACCTGTACGCTGGCAGCGCCATCATCACCGCCAAAACAACTGACGTCGATGAGGCTGCCTAACAGTGAAACCTGGATGGCGCAGCTAGTATAAATACAGCTGGAGCTGCCGATGCCCTGTTGGCAGACCACCGCACCGGGAGGGGCATAAACGCGCACCTCCAAAACGATTTCATCCAGATATTGAAGCCCTGTAGGTTGAAAAGCATATTGCGCGAAAGGCCCCTGCCAACCGGAAGCTACGCCATTCCTGATGACATTATACTCGTATTCTGTAAAGCTACCGACGGCATCCCAGGAGAATACGAGGTTGCCGCTGCCATCTTCTCCGCATTGTACCACCGGTGCGGGGATATCGTTGGCGACATTCACCGCCACAATATCAGAATAGGTACAGCCATAACTATCGGTGGCAGATACGGTATAGTTGGTATTGACCGAAGGCGTAGCCATCGGGTTGGGGCAATTGTAACAGGAGAGCCCATTTCCAATCCAGGTGTAGTTGATGTTATTGGCAGAGCGGAAGGTGATAGACCAGGAGATGAACTTGCCAATATCATTGGGGGCGAAACCATCAGCGGCAACCAATGTCCAGGCGCCGTTAATTGGAGTGCCGTTGAGGGCATTCCAGTTGCCTTCTGGCCGGAATTCGCCCGTGAAGGGCCCCGTGGCAGCCGTAATAGGCATTGTGGCTATAGGGGTAAAACAAGTGTTGATATAGTTTTGAGAGCCCCCGCCATTATTGGTACTCAGCTCCAACAACACCCCATTGGGAGCTCGCAAGTATAGGCTCAGATCGCTATTCCAATTGGTTTCGATATTCAAACAGACCGAAATAATCTGGCTGACCGGGTTAGTAAGGGTGCCGGGATTAATGCTATTGACATTGATAACCGATTGCAAAGGGCTTGCTGGCGGGTAGCTGGCAAAGCCGAAGGGCTCCAGAGGGATGGATTCAAAAGCGACCTCCGATTCCAAAGATTCAGGAGAAGCGACGTCGAGCAGCACTGATCCACCGGCACAAAGCACGGTGTCTGGCACTGGTTGGATGTTTTCTGAACAATTGTAGCAGTCCGGGTGCGTAAAAGGCAAGACATTTATCGCCAGGGAAGTATCAAAAGCGCAACCGAAATCATCAATGACCGAGAACGAATAGCTGGCCGTACCAGCATTCTGCGGGGCAGAGCTGATATCGAGCGAATCGGCACTGTAGGAGAAAATATGAGGCGAAGGCAGCCACTGGAAATCAATGATCCGCGGCTTAAACACTTCCAGGTTGGGATAGATAGCCGGATTTAGGTTGATCCCCCATTCAAATACCCAGCCGTTGTCGCTGGCCCAAAAGTCGGTGACGATGAGCGTCCACTCCCCATTAAGCGGGCAGCCTAAAAGGTTGGTGAGGGGCTGAGCCGACCGATAATCACCGGCAGGCAGTGTCGTTGAGTTGTTGAGTTGGGAGAATTGAGTCCAGGTACCATTGGCAGCCGTGGGCGTCCAGCAATAATCAAAACCTATGCCTGCCTCAGGCGGAACAGGGGTGTTAATGTCATCTAATTCGTAAGGCACGCCCAAGAAAACCTGCTGGGAAATGAACTGTTGATTCTGCAGTACCACCTCGGCACCGCTCGGGCAGCGCAACTTGATTTCCAGGTCGTGCATCCAGGAATGCTCCATATTCACACATATCCCCAGAAGGTCATTGATATTGGAAAGCAATTGCCCCGGTGAAAAGTCGCTGAAAGTAACGCTGGTTTCATAAGAAGAGCCGGTCCCATCAGGTAATGGTAAAGGAGAAGACAACACGGCTGAGGTTTGGAAACTCACTTCCGAGCCTACTACGGAGAGCACACGGCTGAGGTCAATGGTATCGACTGCTGCCGTGAGGCTCACGGTGTCTCCCACACAAATCTGGTTGGGCAAGCCAGCGCCAGCCATGAAATCAGGTACTGGCGCAACGCGCACCCGCTGGCTGAGAAAATTGATGTTCTTACACCCTCTCTGGTCGGTCACATTTAACTGCACTCGGTAACCGCCGGCTTGGCTATAGACGTGTGACACCTCCGGGCCTACGGCGAAGGTGCCGTCGCCAAATTCCCACACAAATTCGGAGGTAAAATCCGAGTGGCTGTAGGCTATACCGTCTTGTGGATAGACGCCCCGCCCGCTGAAAAAGACGCGTTGGCCCGGGCAGGCATCAACCCACCCCGTATCGGCAGGCATGACCGGAGGGTCGGAAGCGGTCAATTCCACGAAAATATTCTGACAAGCCTGGATGCAATTGACAGCTGCGCTCCACCCCTGCCCCTGATCACCCGCGTCAGAAACAAAGGTCATCGTCAGGCAGCCGCTGGCGTTGGCTGCCGTGGCTTGCACTATGAAGCTGGCTGCTCCATAAAAATCATCGGAGCAAGCCAATAGCGGCGCGGCCGCGCTATTGCCATCATGAAAGCACAGCAAGTCTCCCTCCCGGATATCGGTATTGGAAAAGACCAACTGCACGTGAGAGCCCTGATTGACCTGAGGGCAGAAAGTCATCGTCAGGTTTTCATTCGGGCCATAAGCGTTGCTATTACCCCCACTATCATTAAAAAAACCGCCGCAAGTAGTCACCAGGGCCTGGCTGCCCATCGGGTAGTTCTGAGACCAGGCCGGAGCAATCGCCATCAGCAAAAAGGCCGCTGCAAGGGGCGCTATAATCCGTGTATAAATTCTCATGGATAAGGTTTTGCTTGATTTATAAATCGTTTAAGGGATTGAAAACTCATTAACAGCAGTGTGCGCGGCCCTTTGCCTGCACACTTAAACCATCGTACTGCAAGCCCGGACAGTATGTGCCGGCGCGCGCTGGGGCTGAGCTAAATAAGGTTTGGAGGATAGTGGATAGTCAAGTATAGCCTGATTTAACCAGGCAAGACGACGCAGATGTCGTTCAGTGGGGATCGACAAGCCCGAAATATCGAACTTGGCGGCATTAACATATTTCAAGGTGTAATCGAAAGGCAAAAACAAAGTTAGAAAAAAGATATTGAAATCTTGCTCAATTAAGCGCATAAATATTTGCATTTTTTTTTGCGCGGCTATTTCTCCGGCTTTCCCGCTAGGCGAAGAGCGTAATTGAAACCCGGCCGGAGCAAATACACGCTGCCCAGGCCGTTTCCTGCCAATCCATTTATTCTTCCCCATAAATCCCCACCTGCCTTTCGCCTGGGCGGGCATAGCCACGGTACATACCAGGCGTATTAAAAGGCATGGCCACGTTCCCGTATCTATCCAGCGCGATTAATCCACCCTCGCCGCCCGCTGTTTTGAGCTTTTCGTGAATAATGAAACTGGCAGCCTCCTGCAAGCCCATACCCTTGTATTCCATGAGGGCATTGAGATCGTAAGCTACAGCATAACGGATGAAGTATTCGCCATGCCCGGTACAGGATACGCCGCAGGCTGCGTTATTGGCATAAGTGCCCGCACCAATTAGCGGAGCATCACCAATGCGGTTGTAGCGTTTATTGGTCATACCGCCGGTTGAGGTGCCAGCAGCAATGTTTCCGGCTTTATCCAGGGCTACACAGCCCACGGTGCCAAACTTCTGGCCGGCTGCCGATGGTAAGCTGCCTTCGGTCTGGTTTTCGCTGGCTTTGGCGCGCTGTAGCCCGTCCCACCGGTTTTGGGTAAAGAAATACGCTGGCGGTACCGTATCCAGCCCTTGCAAAATGGCAAATTGCTCTGCTCCTTTCCCCACCAATAAAACGTGCTCCGATTTTTCCATCACGGCCCGCGCGGCGCGGATGGGGTTTTTTACGATGGTCAAGCCGCCTACTGCTCCAGCATTACGAGTGGCGCCATCCATAAAGGAGGCATCCAGTTCATTCTTGCCCTCGGCGGTGAATACCGCCCCTTTGCCAGCATTAAACCAGGGGGAATCCTCCAGATAGATAATCGTTTGCTCCACGGCATCCATGCTGCTCCCCCCTGCTTTCAAAATGCCCTCCCCGATATCGAGCGCTGCATTCAAGGCTGCTCGGATCTCCTGCTCCTTTTCTGGGCTAAGGTTTTCCCGCAGGATGGTGCCAGCGCCGCCATGGATGACGATAGCGTATTCTGCGGGGCTGGCTGCACCGTTACCGCTGTCGGCTACACGATCAGAAGCGGTGCGCGGCTGGCAGTTCCACGCCAGGAGTGGGATTAAGAAGACAATCAAGTTCTTTAACATAATCATTGTTGTTTAATGGCGGCTGTATCAAAAGTCAACGGGCAAAAAGCAGAGCAAGATAAAGCTTTGCTGTTACGCCAAAATCGGCCCCGCTCTCGCTTCGCTCGTCCGGGACTCCAGCATTTTCCTTTTCCTTCTTTTGATACAACTCAGCTGTTTATCGAATCAGAGTAGTATTGCCATTGAAAGCCCTTTGCTCCTTATCGGGATATTCCACCAGTGCTTCCCAGATATATACGCCGGCCTGGGTAGGCTGCCCGCGGAAAGTGCCGTCCCACCCGATTGTCGAGTCATTAGGTGCAAAGTCAGCAGCTTCGAAAAGGAGCTCGCCCCAACGGTCGAAGACCCGGAAAGTCAGGATGCGCACTTCGACGTCCTGCCGGGCATGGACCAACAAGATATCATTGTAGTTATCCCCATTTGGTGTAAAGCCGGTCGGCACCAGTATGGGACGGTCTTTACGGGCATATAGATTGACAAAGCCCTCCCCCCGGCAGTTGTTGGCATCCGTCACAATCAGGCGCAAGCCGATTTGATAAGGCGGTGTCACTATAGGGTTGAGGCAGTCAAAGCAGCTCAACAGGCTGCTATCTTGAGGGAACCATTCGTAAGATAAACTCCCCTGCCCGCCCTGTATATCCGGGTACATCGTAAGGGAAGCGCCGTAGTCCACGCTCTGTGTCCCCCCCAAATCTACTAAAATAGGGACTGGCTCTCTCACCGCAGCCTGATCTAGCGTCAGCCTGCAGCCGTTAGCGTCTTCCAGCATAGGGCGGTAAATGCCCGGCTTCATACGGATGAATGCGCTGCTGCCGACATAGTTTTGCCCGTCCAGGCTATAGCGGTAGCCCGGCGTGCCGCCAGCAGCAGTGAGTTCGAGCCGGCCATCGTCGGCACCGAAACAACTGACCGGGAAGGCCTTTACTGCCGCGCTCAGAGGCGCCTCTGGCTGGGGGATGAAAATTTCCTCGATGAGTTCACAACCAGCCGCATCGGTGATGCTCAAGGTGTAATCACCAGACGGAGCGGCTTCCAGCACTGCCGTCGAGGCACCAGTAGACCACTGGTAACTGTAGGGGGCTACCCCTCCGCTAACCAATGCGCGGGCACCGCCCGTACTTTCGCCATAGCATTTTACGGCGCCTATCTCCAGGGTAATGTCCACCGGGCGAGCTTCAATGACGACAGCAGCGACGAAAGCCGTGCAGCCTAAGGCATCGGTCACCGTTGCAGAATAATTGCCTACGGAAAGCCCGTCCAGCAAACTGCCGGTGGCGCCAGTGCTCCAGACTGCGCTATAAGGGGGGGTGCCGCCACGGGGCTGTAAACGCAAGCGCCCATCGGCCCCACCAGAACAGGATACCATGTCCATCTCGGTATCTGCCACCAGCGCAGGCGGTTGGCTGACAAAAAAGGAGGCGGTTGCCGTACAGCCCAGGGCATCGGTCACCAGCAGGTTGTAATTGCCTGCCAGAAGGCCATTGACTTCCGAATTATCAGCCAGCCCGTTGCCCCATAGATAAGTATAATCTCCTGAGCCGCCACTGGCAACCACGCTGGCCCGGCCGTCGCTGCCTCCCTGACAACTCACATTGGAAAACGTCAATAACAGGTTTATCGGTGGTATACCCTCCACAAGAGCAGTATCGGACAGCGTACAGCCATTGGCATCCGTAAGCGTTACGGTATATTGCCCGGCGGCCAAGCCCTGAGCAGTAGCAGCCTGCGCGCCATTGCTCCAGAGATAAGAATAGGGCGGCGTGCCCCCCTGCCCGCTAATGGTAGCCGAGCCGTCTGGAGTTGGCAGGCAAGAGGCTGTTTGAGCCGCCATAGTACTAGTCAACTCTTGGGGCTGACTCAATGCTATACTGTTCGTTATTTCACAGCCATTGGCATCCGTCACCGTAACCGTATGCAGCCCGGCAGGTAAGCCGCTGGCATCGGGGCTGGTTTGGCCATTGCTCCAGGCGTATAGGTACCCTCCTACCCCACCCTGCGGCATAGCGCTGATGGTACCGTCCGAACTGCCAAAGCAGGCAGGTTCGCGGGCAGTCAAATCAAGCGCTAGGGCTGGCGGCTCGCCAATGCTTATGCTGCCGGATATCTCGCATCCATTGCTGTCTTCTACGAATACGCTCACCGTGCCTGCTGCCAGCCCACTAGCAACAGCGCCTTCTTGCCCATTGCTCCAGAGATAGGTATAATCACCCGTCCCGCCGCTAACCTCTACCAAAGCCTGCCCATCAGCAAACCCGAAACAGCTGGCAGGGCTGGCTTCTAATACCAAGGCTAAAGCCTGGGGGCTATCAACCGCAAAATCCAGTACTCGCTCACAACCATTAGCATCGGCGACGACGACCTGATAGGTGCCGGCTCCCAGCCCTGAACGGGATGCCGCTGCATTGCCGATATCGCTCCAGGTATAAATATAATCAGGGATGCCGCCGGTCACCTCGAGGCTAATGGCGCCATCTGCTACGCCTTGGCAGCTCGCGGCTTGCACGGTGGCCTGTAACAAGAGGCTATCTGGCTCATCAACCCCCACTGTTTCTTCTAGCAGGCAAGCATTTCGATCTTGCAGATGCAAAGTATAAACTCCCGCGGGCAAGCTTGCTGCCACCGCATCCAAGCTGATGGCCTGTCCAGACTCGTTTTCCCAGCGGAAACTATAAGGGCCACTCCCTCCGCTGACTACGGCTGCGGCCGAACCATCAGCCCCACCGGCACAAAGCACATCAGTGGTATTGATTTCCACCTGCAGGGCCACTGGTTCTTCTACTAAAAAATCGCCTGACTGCTGGCAGCCATTGGCGTCCGTGACGACTACGCTATAAGGCCCCGCCGTTAAGTTAATCGCTTCGTTGGGGGATGGCCCGACAGTCGCCCCCATAGAGAAAGTATATTCGTAATTTGGCGTGCCGCCAATAACGGATACCTGGGCGCGGCCATCTGCCTGCCCATTGCACTGCACCGAATCGATGGCGACTAACAGGGATAGCTCATCAGGCTGGCTAACCTCCGTAGAATAAGTGATGCTACAACCATTGGCATCCAGTACATCCACCGTATATTGGCCAGCAGCAAGGCCGACGGCCAATGAGTCGGTTTGGCCATCGCTCCAACTGAATACGAAGGGGCCGCTGCCGCCCATGACCTCAAAAGCAGCAGTGCCATCAGCCAGCCCAAAACAACTGACATCAGCCACTATGGCCTGAGCCTGTAAGGCCTCCGGTTGGCCTACCGTGGCCTGCGTCGTGCCCGGGCAGCCCGTGCTGTCAATGACTTGGATGGTGTATACCCCCGCCAGAAGGCTGGTAAAAAAGCCGTCATTACTGGTCTCGTTGCCCAGCACGAAAGTATAGGGCGCTGTACCCCCAGAAGCAAGGATGGATAGGCTGCCATCAGCGCTGCCAAAACAACTGGCATCGACAATATTGCCAATCACGACCTCGGCCGGCGTACAATCTGGAGTGGCACATTCAATGGTGGCCTCAAATCCCGGGCATTGCCCCAGCGCCCGAACCCTGAAATTCATGGCGGTGGACAAGGGCAAGCCACCTACCGTATGCTGGTTCTGACCATTCACTGGCTGCCAGCCAGTATTATCCACATTCACCTCATAAGCCCCCGCCCCCGGCACTGCTGGCCAGGCAATGGTAATGCTATTGTTGGTGATGACTGCACAGCTAAGCTGTGGCGCGGCCAGGGCAGGCAGTACCTCAATCGTGATGGTATCACTGGTCTGGCAACCATAAGAGTCGGTAGCCGTCATGACATAAGTCGTGGTCGTATCCGGGAAAGCCAAAGGGGCGGGGCAATCGGTACAGCTCAGCCCAGCGGCTGGCTGCCAGTCGTATTGAATCTCGTAAATAGGGTTGAATGTGATAGACCAGCGGTTGAGCGTGCCTATGTCTGGAGCAAACTTATCAAAAAGCGAAAGGCGCCAAATGCCGTTGGTGGGCCGGCTTTCCCCATAAAGATCATCCCAAAGCCCTTCGGGCAGCCATTCTCCGGTGAAGGGCTGATCGGCCAAAGTAGCAGTAGTGATCGGCCTGACCGCAGTTGGGGTGAAGCAAGTGCCGATAAAATCATCCCCGGGGTTGCCAATATCCGTGACCAGCTCCATAAATTGCCCGCCGGGAGAGAGGAGGTACATCCTCATATCATCCACCCATCTGTGGCGTAAATCATCGATACAAACCGATTGGATTACGCCGGGGCCCAGCGTCGGCGGCAGCACCCCGGCTACCTGTATATTGGAATACAGGGTCACCCCTGCTGGCAGGATTACGATGGTATCCTGGCTATGAAAAGTCAGTGGCTCAGGCAGGGGTACATCCAGGGTGCCATCCAGTAGGATGGTATCGCCTTGGCATAAGGTCACATCGGCCCCCAAATCGGCTGGCACCAATGGGTTGTCTTTGATGAGGATCATGATTGTATCGCGGTTGCAGACGTCGCGCTGGATGTCAATCATCAAAGTTTCTACCCCTTCTGGCATATCGTCTTCAAAGGCGATTAGGGGGATACTCACCGTACTATCGCCCGCCGGGATGAACAGCCCGGGAGGAATCAGGGAGTAATCCACTCCGTTTTCCGCCGTACCAAAGATAGTATAGTCAATCGGATAGTCATTTTCCACGCTGAAAGGCAAGGAAAAAGAAAGCAGCCCCTCGGAACAACCCTCAGCGATGGAACCATCCAGGCTAGCGGTAGCCACATCCACCTTGAGTGAGCCGGTGCCAAAGCTACGCGCTTCGAGGAAAACCCCCGAATCCCATCCAGAATCCGAGACATCACAAATGACTAATTTGATGGTGTAGGTGCTACACGGCACGACGATGGCTTCCGCCATAAAAACATCGGTATAACCATCGAAGACGGGCTGGGTAGGGGTGCTGTTGCTGTTGTAGAACTCCGAATAAGCCAACGAGCCATTGGGCGGGGTGCAGTTAGCAATAGCCCCAC
Source organism: uncultured Phaeodactylibacter sp. (assembly GCA_964432875.1). Taxonomy (GTDB): domain Bacteria; phylum Bacteroidota; class Bacteroidia; order Chitinophagales; family Saprospiraceae; genus JACJYE01. Next base: position 26,115 of record CAYSPJ010000063.1, read on the forward strand.
CCGAAGAGCCGACCTGGCCAGGGTTGACATTATTGATCGTCACGGGCAGGTTGGTGCCGGGTACGCGAGCGATGTTCATGGCACCATTAGTATAGGGGCCATTGATGCCTGGCCCGCTGATGAAGAAGCCGAAGATATCATTGTATGGCGTACAGACGAATTCCGGGTATTCTTCCGAAGCAAATACATAACGGAAGCGGAGCGTATCCGAAATAGGGATAAAAGTAATGGTATAACTCACCATATCGTGGATGGGGTTCCCCCCGGCTATCTGCAACATATCGGGGTCGAAAGCGGGCCCGGAAGTGGCGCTGCTGGACTGCTGCGTACCTAGCCCCTCCACTCCTACTCCAGCTGGGCCAGAGACTGCAAAGCCAGTAGACATGACAATACCCCGGCTGATGTTCACGGCATTTTCTCCATCTTTGAAAAAACCGACCGCGGCAGCAGAGCCTGAATACTGCACGTCGAGCACTTCTACCCCTTCACCCAGAAAAACATTGGTAATCAAGTTCAAGGGGGTAATAGGGGCGGTGTTAGCCACCTCCATGTTTTGAGCGCTCAAGGAGTTGTAAAAAGCAGCCAAAGCCAAGAGGAGCAGGCTGGAGCAGCTTTTTATGAAAAGTGATTTCATAAGCCTGTTTTATTCAAATCGCCGCCGCTGGCAAAGGCACGGGTGGCTAAAAGTCAGGTGATTTTAATGGTTTCCGCAGCATCGCGCGTACAGTAAAGATACGCTTCTTTGCTTTTTATGCCATAAAATTATGGTTTTTACTGGAAACAAAGCTCATACTTTGGGAAATATCAATATTTGTAGCAGGTTAGACATAAACTCGAGGCGGGATA
>CAYSPJ010000063.1:27060-29164 GCA_964432875.1 uncultured Phaeodactylibacter sp.
TTTTAAAAGTCAGGCTACCTTTGAGCAGTTTATAAAACCACCAAACAAATGGCACAATTTTTCAAGTTTTTGCTCGCCTCTTGCTTAGGCATTTTCCTTTCGATTTTCCTGCTTTTTGCGGTCGGCGGGCTCATCCTTGCCGGTATCGCTAAAAAGGCAGACCAACCCAAGGCTATCGGCCCCAACTCGGTTTTGCACCTCACTTTCGACAAGCAAATCCCAGAACAGACTAACAACCTGGAGATCAACCCCTTTGACTTGAAGCAAAAAAAGACTTTGGGCCTGCAGGATATCCTGGAAAGCCTCAAACAGGCTAAAGAAGACGATAACATCAAAGGCATCTTTTTGGAGCCTGAAGCATTGGCTGGCAGTGGGCTGGCTACTGCCTCGGTTTTGAGGGAGGCGCTGCTGGATTTTAAAGAAAGCGGCAAATTCATCATCGCTTATTCAAAAGCCTACTCTCAAGGCGGATACTATTTGGCGACTGCTGCCGATGAGATTGCGGTCTTCCCCATGGGCGTTGTCGATTTCCGGGGCTTCTCCGCTCAGATCCCTTTCTTTAAAGATATGCTCGACAAGATCGGCGTTGAGATGCAGGTCTTCTATGCTGGAAAGTTTAAAGGCGCCTCTGAGCCATACCGCCTCAATGAGATGAGCGAGGAAAACCGTACGCAAATCCGGGAATATCTCGATGGCATCTACCGCGTCTTCCTGGAAGACATCAGCGCCGGGCGCCAGCTCAGCGTAGCGCAACTGCGCCAACTGGCGGACGAATACGTCGGCCTTGACCCCCTTAAAGCTGTAGAAACGGGCCTGATCGACAAAGCGATCTATCGCGATGAGGCACTGGTCATACTGCGCAGCCGTCTGGGCCTTGAGGAAGATGCTAAGATCGCCACCGTCACGATTGAGCAGTACCACCAGGCCAAGCCCAGCACTAAGAACTACAAGATAAAAGATAAAATAGCCGTCATCTATGCCGAGGGCACCATCCTCGATGGCGAAGGCCAACCCGGTAGCATCGGCGATGAAAAATACGCCAAACACATCACGTCCGCCCGCAAGGACAAGCGGATAAAAGCCATCGTCCTGCGCATCAATTCTCCTGGCGGCAGCGCGCTGGCTTCCGAAAATATTTGGCGCGAGCTCAGCCTGGCCAAAGCAGCTGGCAAGCCCATCGTCGTTAGCATGGGCGACTATGCTGCCTCCGGCGGCTACTACATCGCTGCTCCCGCCGACACTATCTTTGCCGAGGCCAATACCCTCACTGGCTCCATCGGCGTGGTTGGTGCCATCCCCAACGCCAGTGTACTGTTAGACAATAAAATCGGCATCCACTTCGACTCGGTCAAGACCGGTACTTTCTCCAACGGCATCACGCCCTTCTATCCGCTTTCCCCCGCCGAGACGCAATTGATACAAAAACAAGTAGAACGCACTTATGAGAACTTCCTATTGCGCGTCAGCGAAGGCCGCAAAATGAGCCGCGACTCGGTACACGCCATCGCCCAGGGCCGCGTGTGGACTGGCGCGCGAGCCCTAGAAATCGGCTTGGTTGACCGCATCGGCGGCATGCCCGAAGCCTTGGCGGCAGCGGCAAGCCTGGCCGGCATCAGCGAGTACCGGATTGCAGAATACCCTATCGTGAAAGAACCGCTCCAGCAGCTCATCGAGCAATTGATGAACGGACAGGAAACCCGGGCGAACGCCCTGCTCAAAGCTCAGTTGGGCAACTACCTGCCTTACTACCGCTTCGTCCAGGAGTTGCAGGCTTCTAAAGGCATCCAGGCGCGGCTGCCCATTATCCTGCCTTTTGAGTGAGTGAGCGTTGGATGAGGGTACAGGACATACCAGTGTAAAAAAAAGCGGGCAATTGGAATTCCAATTGCCCGCTTTTTTAAATGTAGTGCCGAAAGGGGGAGTCGAACCCCCACGCCCGTAAGGACACACGCCCCTGAAACGTGCGCGTCTACCAATTCCGCCATTTCGGCTGTCGATCGCTATCGCTGAAAGCATGAGATATTCAGGGTGTCACATGCTTTGATAATCCGCTCCGAGGCTTGCTAAAGAGCGGGATAAACTTCTCGCCCCACCTCGCTTTGCT
>CAYSPJ010000064.1:0-28843 GCA_964432875.1 uncultured Phaeodactylibacter sp.
GCGGGGATGGTAGTAATCGGCAATAAAGTTGAATTCGATCGGCAGGGTGGGGTGGTGCTGGAGCCCGAATTTCCAGGCTGTGGCGATGAGCGTGCCCTGGTCGCGGGTTTTCCATTGCGGGTCGTCGAAGATGTCGAGCGACCACTGGTGCCATTGCTCCAGGAACGGGATGGACTCCCGGCTGAAGAGGAAAACCCCGCCGTTCCAGTGCTGCCAGTTTTTCTGGTCGATCACGACCCCAAACTTTTGCCCGATCAACTGCCGGAGGGCGTCGGATTCTGGCCAGCTGACCTTTTGGCCGGACTGGTCTTTCCAACAAAAGCCTTTTCGGTCCCAGCGGAATTCGGAGTGCTGCTCAATGGCTTTGACCAGTACGTTGTCGTCGAAGACGAACCTGCCGTCGGCCTCGTACCACAACTGCGCCTCAGGATCGTAATGGTAATGATGCTTTCGGGCAAAATGCCGGAAGTTGAAGGGCGCGTGGAAAACAGCCTGGTGAATCCGCTCGAACCACCTGGCATGGATATCTTTATCCAGGAGCAAAAACGGGAGCGCAGCCAGGAAGGAGCCCCAGTATAAGGCTTTAAACAGCAGCTTGCTGGCCAGCAGTTTCGCTTTGCCCGGCACGCTGTAGAAATGCCCAAACTGCTGCGCATGGCGGGGGCGCAGCTGGTTGAACGCGGCTTTGATCTGTTTGATTTGTGCGTAGTGCCGGCCGGCCGCTTCCTGATGTGCCCGCTCAACCTCCAGAAAGCGCGCCCGCAGTTGGTCCAGCTCCCGCTGTTTTTGCAGCAGAGCTTCGGTGCCGGGGTGATAGACGCAACTGGGGCTGAACAGCGGCATCCGGCAGTGGTCGGTGCAAAAGCGGATAGGGGGCGCGTAGTAGTCAAAAATGGCATCTACGGCCGGGCTGAGCGCGATGACATCGGTATCCAGGTAGCAGTACAAAGCATCTTGGCTCAGGTAACGGTGCAGGCTGGTCTTGAGGAAAATCGCCGCCTGGTGATCGTCCAACTGCCGGGGCGTCGCTACATCTACGATCACATCATGTTCGATCGGGACGGCGTTGCGGCCCTGGTCGGTGACGACGATGATGCCCTGCCGGGAGAAGCGCTTCAGGAAGCGGAGGGAATAATTCAGGGTGTGGATGTGTTCATCCGCTCCGCAAACAACCAGCACGTATCGCCTGATTTTTTCCATAGCAGCTTACAGCGATAAGGCCTCCAGAAAGGCCCTTAGTTCTTCGATAGCGGTGATCTGCCCGTAATACTCCACGGCCAGCAGCACAAATGCCGGGTTTTGAAGTATTTTCTCCTCCATGCCAGGATGTTTCCGGATAAGCCCTCGAGCTATTTCAAAGCGTTCAGCGAATGCTTTTTGGCGCTGCTCTAACTCCGCAGCGGACGCCCCTTTATCAAGCTGATAAGCGCGGAAAAAGGCCGGGAGGTCATCCAGGCTTTCCAATTTGGGCAGCCTGGGCAGATGTATATTGGTGAAATCGGCCAGTTCATCGGAAAGCAGCAGCCGGCGCCTGAAATCATCGAGGTAGAAACCCCTTGTGGGCCGTTCCATGGCCACCAGGCTGATGGCGAGCTGCCCTGCTCCGGTGCCCGACATTTGGAAGCGATTCTGGGACTGTAGCCCGGGCAGGAATGGATTGACGTAATAGCGGAGGGTCAGCGTATCATCGCCAGGGTTGGAGAGCTCGGCCGGCGGGTAGAGGGTGTCCCTTTGGGGGAACCATCCTTTCAGGCTTTCGGGATAGTCGGCAATGGCCAGAGGGATGTACAGCCTGCCCGAGCTGCGCGGCGGCAGCTTGACTTTTGCATAGTGATAGGGCTGGGCTTGCGCCCCCGGCCAACAACAACTGATGCTGGCACCTGGCGGGAGCTGGAAGGTGGAATCCGGAAGGGCGCTTTCAGCGAGATACCAATCCGCCACGTAATTGTCTGCTTCGGAATAGTATTTATCTAAAAACAGCAGGGGGCTTTTCTCCGGCGTGATGGGATAAACGTCATCCTGAAGCACAAAAGACCGGGCTTGCCCCCCGGCTATTTCGGCAACGGAGCAAATCCGCCCCCTTGCATCGAGGAAATACACCCCGGTTTCCGGGTCGAACACTTGCCAGCTGCCAGCGAGCAGCACTTCCGGTACCGTATGGCCTTCCAGGTGCCAAATCCGGGCGGGCAGGCCTGCCAGCTGCCAAATCCGGCACAAAGCAGCCGCCCGGTCATCGCAATAGCCTTTCCCCAGGGAATTGAGGAAGGCCTCCGGGCTATGCACCCAGCCGGCACCGCTCAACGGCAGGGCGTTGCGGGATAGCTGATGGACATAAGCCAGGCTATTCAGCACAAATGAATGCTCATCGGCGCTTCCCTTTTTCAAGCGCGCCACGATCTTTGCAGTACTGGCCCAAAATTGCCCGTTGATATCCAGCGTGAAGCTGGCGGTATGGCGGCCCTGGTTGGTGATGGCCCATCCCGTATTTTCTGGCAGCTCCGCCGATAGGACAAGGGTATTGACCTGCTCAGCAGGCTGGCAGCCGATTGCCGCGAAGAGGCTAAGCCCCGCCATAAAAAGGCTAATGGCCAGGTTGAAGCGCATGTTGATGCCAGTTTTTGAGCTGATTCAATAAGCCGTCGAAGGCCTCCAGGTTCCTCCTCGCCAGCGGCCCTGCTCCGCTGGGGTAATGCGCTTCATAGTGCCGGATGATCTCGCTCAGTTCTTCCGCAGGCAGTTTCCGCAGCGACAACTCCTCCGGGAACCAGACGGTGTTGAAAAACACATTGAAGCCGCGCTGATTGCACACCTGGACCATTTCCGGCATTTCCAGGGCATTCAAAATCATCGGGCAGATGGCGATGGATAGCTCCGAGTGCTGGCGCTGATTGATCTTGGCGAAGTAATCCACGCTTTCCATCACTTTTTCAAAGCGGGCATTTTGGCGGATGGCCTCGTAGGTATCCTTTTGAAAAGAGTCTACGGAAACGATGAGGTGCGTTTTTATTTTTTCCAGGATATTGATCACCCGCTGATTGAGGATGGTGCCATTGGTGGTGATGTGGGCCGTCAAGTTGGGGTTCAGGCGGATCATGCGCTCCCATATTTCGTAATAAACCGGGACGAGGAAAGGCTCGCCGCCGTAAAATTTAGCCTGCCAGAGGTAGGGGATGAACGCTTCGAGCTGCTGCGCAAACTCGGTGCCGTACAGCTCGGGATACGGTTCCAATCCTTCCCGGTTTTTGCGGATGGAAGAAGAGAACTCTCCCGTACACATCGCGCACTCGAGGTTGCAGGTATTGCTCAGCTCAAATTCCATGCCCCGGGGATAAGCAGCGGTTGCCTTGTTCTTTTTCCAGAAAGCGGCCCGGGCTGCTACCTGCCCGGCCTCCTGCTGAAGGATATCGCCTAGCGGCAAACCGCAGTGCTTATGCCTTGATAGCTCGCGGACTTTGCGCAGATAATAGCCGCCGCTGGATAACAACCGCCATTTTAGTTCGCGCAGGCTAACCGGCTGGGAAAACAACTGCCAAAACTGCTTGAGCAATCCAGCTAGGGGCGCATCGGCATATTTGTCAAAATGCCGGGCAGGCATGTTGAAAAAATTGCCGGCATCCAGGATTTGGTGGCAGTAGTAGCAGCCGCTGGCCAGGGTATCTTCCGTTATCGCCTCCCGCAGGGCGGCAGCTTGTGCGCTGGCCCATATTTCCGCAACAGACTGCGCGGGCCAATGCCCCATGAGTTCCTCCCGGTTGTAGCAGCAGGCCGAAACCCGCCCATCCCGCCCAAAATACATGTTTTGGGTGGGGGCATGGCACAACTTCCGGCAGGCGTTCAGGCTACGGGTTGCCTGGTGCGCCTTCAAGGTCGCTGCAGCAACGGTTATTTTCTTTATCTCATCCATCTTTTCCACCATTTTTCTAATACGATCAATTTCCAGAGCTGCCAGTGGCTTTTTTGCCGGAACAGCTCCTCCAGCCCGCTGCTCGACACGACGGCATCCTGAATGAGGCAGCCATCCTGTAGATGCTGGCGATACCAGTTTAAATCCATGTAGTAAGAATCGGGCCCTACAAAGCCTTGTTTGGGGCGTTGCAGGATAGCTTCCGGCAAGCGCTGCCGGATGTTTTCCCACAACAGGTATTTGGTCTGGGCCTGCCGGAAATACACGGCGGGATGCAGTTGGAACAGGTATTCCACCAGCTCGTGATCCAGGAAAGGCACCCGCACTTCCAGCGAATGGGCCATGCTGGCCCGGTCTATTTTCGTGAGCACCAATTCCGCCATGAAGGTTTTGAGGTCGAGATATTGGAAGGCTTTAAGCGGCTGCATTCCCGGGCGGTAGTGCTTGGCGTAAAACCATTCGCTGAAGGCCGGGATAGCCGGGTGCAGGCGGGGGTGGAGGATGGTGCTCAGGTTGTGGTGGTTAAAGCGCCCCATGGCCATGGCTTCAGCATAGCGCTCGACGAAGTAGTTGCCCGGCTTGGCGCGGAGCTTTTGCCAGCCATAAGCGGCCCAGGCCTGCCAGCGGCCGTGGCGGGCAATGGCTTTCTGCCAGGTATAGCCGCCGAACAGCTCATCGGCGCCTTCACCGGAGAGCACGGCTTTATTGTAGTGGCTGGCTAGTTGGCTGACCAGGTAAGTGGGCACGGTGGAGATGTCGGCAATCGGTTCGTCATAATGGTACGCCAGCACCTCCAGCAGCTCCAGTTGTTCGGCGCCGACCAAGGTAGTGTGCAGAGGGGTATCCAGGTGCCTGGCGGCCAATTCGGCATATTGGTGCTCGCTTTGTGCCCAGCCGTGGAAGCCGATGGCGAAGGCTTCCGGCTGATTGCCCAGTGCTTTGGAATAAGCCAACAGCGCGCTGCTGTCGTACCCGCCGCTGAGGAAATTGCCGATGGGCACTTCGCTGCGCAGGTGTTCCTGCACGCTTCTGGTTAGCAGTTTCCCCACCTGTTCAGCCGCTTCTGCCGGGTCGGCCCGCTGGCTTGCAGGCTGCAAGGCCCAGTAGCAGCCGCTTTCCCGGGGGCTAGACAAGTTTTCGGGCGACAGGATGAGGTAGCTGGCTGGCGGCAGTTTGTAGAAGCCTTCCCAGATGGTGCCCGGGCTGGGCACGTAGCGATAGGCCAGGTAATCGCTGATGGCGCTTTCGCGTAGCGCCGGGCGCGCCGGCAGCCCGGCCAGGATGGCTTTTAGCTCGGAGGCAAAGTAGAAATTGCCTTCCATCCACCCATAGTAGAGCGGTTTGATGCCAAAGCGGTCGCGCGCCAGCAAGAGTTCCTGCCGCGCTTCATCCCAAATGCCGAAGGCGAACATGCCTTTCACTTTGCGGAGCACTTCCAGCCCCCATTGCTCGTAGCCAAGCAGCAGCGTCTCGGTGTCGGTCCTGGTTTTAAATTGATGCCCCAGCGCCTGCAGTTCCTGGCGCAATTCCAGGTAGTTGTAGATTTCTCCATTGAGCGTGATCCAGAGCTTGCCGCGCTCGTTGCCCATCGGCTGTTGGCCTGCCGCCGAGAGGTCGAGGAAGGCGAGCCGCCGATGCCCCAGGGCTGCTTTTTGGTTGTGGCTGAACCAACTGCCCGCCCCATCGGGGCCGCGGTGGGCCAGCACATCGCGCATCTGATCAAAAGCCCGGCCGTCGATCGGGGCGCGAGCGTTGATTTGCCCTAAGATCCCGCACATCCGTCCTTGTTTTTAGCTGCCCCGCCCCGCCCGAGCTGCAGCAGCAGCCAGGCGTAGCGTTTCAAGAGCCAGTGGTAATAAAATAGCTTGGCGTTTTTCCAAAGCCAGCCAAGCACTGGCTTCAGCCGGGCGGCATAGTGGTAGAGCCGCGCGCCCGTTGGCCGGAAGAAGAGGAGCAGGTGGAAGGCCAGCAGCAGCAGGTAAGCAGGTTCCCGCTGCGCCAGGGTGCCGATGATAGCCAATGGCAGCCAAGTGTCATAAACCTCATTGAAAAGCACTAACAGTTGGTGTGGCCTTCGCTGATAATGGGCCTGGTAGGAGGCCAAGGCGTGCACTAGCGCGAGTGGGGCTAAAGCCAGGATCAAATGGGCCTGCAGGGACGAGCCCAGGTAGGCCAGCAGAGCGATCAACCCGATTGCCTCCAGCGGCACGAGCCAGCGGGTGCCGAGGTTTTGTAAGCGCTGGGCGCCTTGCGCGACGGCCAAAGTCTGGATGCCCGCCGCTTCATCCGCCCGGAAGTCCATCAGCTGGTGATAAATGATGTTGTTGATGCCGGAAAGCAGCAGCAGCGGCAAGACGGCAATAAAAAGGTGCGCAAAAGCCGCCGGAGGCTGCCCGGCCAGCGCAAAAGCAAAAGCCAGGGCGATAGCCGCCGGCAAGGCATGGCCATAGGCAGCATCGGTCAATACCCCACCCCAGCGGCGGGCCTTAAGGCGTATGGGAGGGGTGGAGTAGAGGATATATAGCAAGTGCTGTAAGCCCATGAGCCCATACAGATAAAAAGGGGCCTGTAGCGCTAGCAGGATCAAGGCGATAACGCCAGTGATAAATACTAACAGGAGGGCCCGCCAGAGTGGGCTGACTTGACTGGCTAAATTGAATTTTCCGCCCCGGGCATCGGCTTCCATATCGAAGAGGTCGTTGTAAAACCTGACGAAGAGGCCACTGGCAAAAAAAACCGCTAACATGGCTAGGGCAAATGGCAGGGCCTGGCTCAGCGCAGAGATGCCCACCACCCATAACCCCAGGTAATAAAACCCCAAAGCGATGGGGAGCTTGGCGGTGAAGGAGTCGATTTTAGAGCGCATTTGCGGCTGAAGCATGGCATCATTCGATTAAAAAAGCAAGCGTGTCTTGCGGCTTTGCCTCAAAAGTAGGCACTATTTCTCTAATCTCCACATCCGGCATCGTTTGAGCGATAGCTTTCAGGCAAGAGCGGAAGTGCTGTTGCAGCGCCTGCAAGTACATGGCCTGTTCGTGGATTTCCGGCACCGCATCTTCCCGGCTTGCCAGGTTTTGCTGGATGTGGCCTAGCGAAGGGTTGAGGTAGAGGATCTTATCGGGCAGGGGCACGCCAAAGACTTGGGCATAAGCCTGGATCTGCCCAGCGATATCCAGCTGCCCTATTTCCAGCACCAGCTTTTCCAGGCTGCCGCTGCGCTGCTGCGCTGCTGACTGCCCGATGAATTTTTCCAATAGCTGCCACTCCGCTTCCTCCAGCAATCCTTTTGCCCGCAGCAGATGGTTTTCTTCCGCTGGCCGGCCCAGAGGGATATTTTTAATGAACAGCTGGCTGTATGCTACCGTGTCGATGGCCGGATGGCGCGTGGAAATGACAACGGAAGCTTGGTGATGGGTGAGCAAATGCTGGAATTCCCCTTTGAACAGCATCATCTTCAAAAACAAGCTCATGGCTTTCAGGGAGGCATCGCCCAAACCATCGGCCAAGAGGCCCAGTTTGTAGAGTAGTTTCGATAAGACCGGAGCATGGCAATAGGGCGCGTCGTGATACTTGGTACAATACAAAGGGAATACCCCCGGGCTTTGGTGAAAATAGGCAGCGGACGCCTGCAGCCAGAAGTCCTTGCCGCTCCCATCTATGCCGATGATGCTGCGCAATTTTGCCATTTTTATAGTTGTTTAACGAGCCCTAGTTGGCCATCTACTTCCAATAATTGCCCATTTTCGACCTTTGCCAATAATCCCGGGACGCCAAAAACGGCCGGGATGCCAAACTCCCGGCACATAATCGCCGCATGAGACAGCAGGCCCCCATTGGCAGTCACGATGGCTTTCAGGCCGTTGAAAAAGGGGATATGCGAAGGGTTGATATAGGCGGTGACCAGGATGCTGCCTTCGGCCAGCTCTGGCGGCCGCGGGCCACTGAGCTCGGGTATCACCACGGCTTTGCCCACGGCCAGGCCTGGGCATACCCCGATGCCGCGCAAATGAAGCTCCTGTTGGCCGGATGCGGATTCCAAGCCCGTCCGGTCCGGGAAAATGATATCTGGTTTAGGGTAATCCCTGAAACTGCTGTGTAGCGCCCGGTGGTATTTTACCATCGCCTGGCATTCCGCTACGGCTTCGCCCCGGGCCAGGCGGGCCAGCGACTGGTAGTCCAGGTAAAAGGCATCGTCCGGGCTGGCCAGATAGCCGGCCGCGTAAAGGCGGGCGGACAACTGCAAGGTCAATTTGCGCAGGAGATGGTAAAAATGGGTGGTAATATCCCGCAGCTCCTCTTTCCACCAAATCAAGCGCCTTTGCGTTTCAATCCGTTTGCGCAGCCCGGGCGATTGGATGCGGGCAAAAAGGCGTTGGAAGGCATCTTTTTGGGCCGCCAGCAAATCCGGCAGGCAGATGACCGGATGGCGGAGGTAGGCCTGGAGCGCCTCGGCGGGCATTTGGGGGGCTTCTGCCCAATTGGGGGCTTTGATTTCCAATTCATCCGCACTCTTATAGCCATACTGGCCCAGAAAGGATTGGAAAGCTGCGCGGAAAGGGAAGCTCTGCCCGCTGGCCAAAAGCCGGCAAATTTCAGCGGTGTCGGTATCGCTCCAAAAAGCAGCGGCTTGCCCATCCTGGCGGATTGCTTCGGCCAACCTCCACAAAGCCAGCATGGGCCGGATGTGGGCGATATCGTCCAGGCCTGCCGTCAATTCCGTAAAGGAGAAGCGCTGCCGCTTGCGCCGGTTATAGCTTTTGAGCGCGTTTTGCGCAAAGGTGCTGACAAAAGTATTGTCGTAAATGACATCCCAATAGCTGGAGTATAAATAGAGCAGATGTTGATGAGTCATCTCATCAAAAAAAGCGCCGAGCGCTTCCAGCGAGGCGCTTTCCAGCGGGAATTGATCGAACTGGGGCAGCACCCGATCGAAAAAATACGCCCGGGCTTGCTCGCAGGCGGTAAACCGCTGGCGGATAGACCGCCGGATGGCCAGCAGTGCGCGCAGGGAGGTAAACAGGCGGGCAGGCGTGAATACCGCCCGGTAGCCCTCGCCCTCGTAGTAGGGCAGTACGCCCTGCCCTTCGTCAAACTGCCGTTCCACATAGCCCAATACTTTGCTTGCGCCTTCCTTGGTAGCGCTCAGGTTCCAATAAGGATAGCCGAGGAAGGAAGTGCTCCAGGATTGCGGCATCACCTTGGGCTTGAGGTGGTATTGGGTAGCAAATTTGGTCAGCGAGCGCTCAAAAGTCAGGCTGTAAAGGCTCCACATCAGCGGCGAAGGCAGGTGCGCGCCGATGCCGCCGTCGCGGAAATTGGCGTTGGTCCAGATGTATCGGCTCTGGAAATAGAGCTTGGTGATGGGGCGCGATTGCAAGATGTACACCTGGCCGTCGGCAATAGCCCACTCGATGTCCTGCGGGCAGCCAAAATATTGCTGGGCTTTGAGGCAGGCCTGGCCCAATTGGTGGAGGATAGTGCTTTCCGGCATGCCTTCCAGGCGGCTATGCTCGATGCGCAGCGCCTCGGCCTTCCAGTCGTAAACCATCCTGGCATCCATGGCATGCCCTGATGTAAGCGCTTCGGCCCCGCCCTTTACCAGCTCAATGACTATCTCGTGTTCTATCGGATGGATGGGCGAAACGGTGAAAGCGACCCCGGCAAAATCGGCTTCGACGTATTCCTGGAGGATGAAGGACAAGCGGCTGTCGAGGCGCATTGTACGGCAAGCTTCCTGGGCTTTGACCCAGCAGTGGGCATAAGCCTGTTGTAAGGACGGCAAGCCCCGGATGCCAGCGCAGGAGGCAAAAAGGCCGGCCATGGACTGTTGAGCCAGGTCTTCGGTTTCGGCGGCCGTGCGCAAAATGAGCACCTTGGCGGGGCCAGCTTGTTCCAGCCATCCCTGGCAGGCCTGGGCGAAGCCGGGATGAGCCGCCAGCTTGGCAGCAACCTGTGCCGCGTCATCGTCCAAACTCAAGCTGGCCGCTTTTGCCCAGCTTTCCACCGCGGCATAAGCGATCACCACGCCCTTTGGCACGGCAAAACCCGCCGCGCTCAAATCGTTGAGGCGACTCGCTTTAGGGCCTGCCCAGCCTTCCTGAGCGGGCCCTGCTGCTCCAAGGCGCAGAACAGGGAAAGCAGCTGGCTTCATGATAAACCGAAATTGTGTTGTTTCGCATATTCCAGCAGGGTTTTCAGGTTCGCCCGGTCAATTTCCGGGCATTCCGGGAAGCCTGCCGGGAGTACTCCATACAGGCTATCCAGATCAAACTGGACGTCTTCGATGGCAATATAAGGCGTATAGATGAGCCCCACCCCTTTTTCGTAATAAAGCCTTTCCAGGGAATTGATGCCGTCCGGGATTTTAGGGGTCAAGGGGGGCAGCCTCAGGTTTATAAAATCGAACAAAAAGGGGATGGTCCATTGGTTGAGCGCGCCCCGGGGTGATGCCAGGTGGAAGCTGGCTTCCTCTCCAGGCCCGAGCGCGGCCTCTAGCATAGCTTTGGCGGCATAATCGACGGGGATGATATTCAAAGTGCTTTGAGGGTTGTAGCAGACCCGGAGATCCAGCGAGGTAGCCTGTTCATAATCGACTTGCCCACCCTGAGCCCGGGCTTTCAGCCGCAGGAAAAAGGCTAGCCAGGCATAGAAGACATCGAACTTAGGCGTCTGCCCGGGCAAAGGCTCCAAGAGCCGCCCGCAGATGGTAGAAGGCCGGAAGACTTTCAAGCGGGTAGCTTGACTGCCGGAGAAGGCTTCGCGGGCGGCTACCTCTGCCTCTAGCTTGGAGCGCTCATAAGGGTTTTTAAACGGTTGATCGAAATTGACGTAGTCCGGCGAGATGTTGCCAGTAGTGTAGCCGCTTACGTAGGCGGTGCTGGCGTACACGAAACTGCCAGCGCCCAGGCGCTGACAAAGCGCGGCGGCTTTCTTCGTCCCGTTGAGGTTGACCTCGCGGAGGCTTTCAGCCACTTTTGGCGTGTCGCGGAAATCTACGGTTGCCGCCAGGTGGAAGAACAGGTCGATAGGGCGTTTTTGCAATGCTTTGATCTGGGCCTCTTCCATCCCCAAGCCCGGCTGCTCCAGCTCAAAGTCGATGCAGCGGATGCGGGCCAGGAAAGGGCGGATGTCGTCGGTGCGGAGATAATGGCGGCCGTCGTCTTGCAACATCGCGGCTACGCGCTCCGGCAGGCTGTTGGTCTTACTACTGCGGCCCAGGGCCAAAATCGTCAGGCTGTCCAGCTTGTGCTGGTAGCGCTGGAGCAGCTCAAAGGCGAGGTTTCTGCCCAATAGTCCTGTAATGCCGGTAATTGCAACAATCATTTTCAGCTCGCTTCAATGAAAAGTTTAGTCTCCAGGTGTATGGAATGAAAGCGCCCTTCCAATTGCCTGCTTGCGCTTGGAGGGGATGGAAGGTCGAATTTACCTATTTTTGGAAAATGCTCTTCCACTTCGCCGCTTTTATTGATGGTGTACAAGTTGACCCAGTACAAACCGCCGTTCAAGATGGCGGAGGGGATTTCCCAGCGCAGGCGCAGCTGTGCCGCTCCGGCAGGCCAAGCGGTTTGGGCGGTATTGGCGCTGAAGAGGATGATGTTCCTGGAGTCCATAATTGCCAGGGCGAGGGTAGGAGGGGGGGCTTCGGGCGATTTTAGCACCAGCTCGATCTCCAGGCGCAGGGGCGCGCCCTCCTGCTCCGGCAGCGCCAGGGCGGTGTTTACGCTCACGGATTGCAGCCAATTGGATTGGTTGAGGGGCAAGGGCGTACCGGGAGCATAGTGCCGGGCGTAATAAGCCAGCGCCTCGCTCGTATGGCCGCGAAAAACCTGTTGGCCCGCCGCCAACACCATCGCCTGGCTGCACACCTGAGCTAAACGGCTGGCATCGTGGCTGATGATGATCATGGTGCGGCCTTCCTGCTGCAGAGCAGCCAGTTTTTGCAGGCATTTTTCCTGAAAAGCAGCATCGCCAACCGATAGCACCTCGTCGAGCAGCAGCAGGTCTTGCTCGATGTGGATGAGGGTGGCAAAAGCCAGGCGCAGGAACATGCCGGAAGAATAGTGCTTGACGGGTTTTTCCAAGTGGCCTTCCAACTCGCTAAAGGCCACGATCGGGTCGAACAGCCGGGCTACTTGCCTGCGGCTCATGCCTGCCAGTTGGCCCGCGAAGAAAATGTTTTCCCGCCCGCTCAATTCGGGGTGGAAGCCAGAGCCCACATCTAGTATGGCACCGACGCGCCCGCGCAGGATGGCCCGGCCGGAAGTGGGCTGGTAAATGCCCGCCAGTATTTTCAAGAGGGTGCTCTTGCCCGCCCCATTGGGGCCGATGATGCCCAACGACACGCCGGCTTTCACCTCGAAACTGAGGTCCTTGAGCGCCCAAAACGGCCCGGATCCCCCGTTTTCGGCTTGCCGCCGGGGCGGGAAAGCTTTGCTCAGCTTTTCTGCTTCAAGCAGTATACTAGTAGGTGTGGCCATGAGGGATATTAATTGTCTTTTGAGCTTACATTTTTCGTAACTATTTAGCTAGCTTCGAGTTTCGAGTCACGAGTCACGAGCCACGAGTTCAGCCCTGCCGAAAGGGAGTTGTCGAGATTAAACCATATTAAATTCCGTATTTCCATGCAATTAAATATTTAATATTCCAGGCGTGGCTCAAAACTCGCAGCTCGCAGCTCGTAGCTCGCAGCTTTTCGCCCATGCTAAATAGTTGCCATTTTTCAAGCAAAATCAATCAGATAGTGCTGGCGGTCGAAAAAGCGGCGCAAGCCCCAGAGCAGGAAGCTCAGCAAAATCGCCAGCCCGATCCAGCTGAGGAGTGGAGGCGCCTCGGCTCCGAGTAAAGCCCAGCGGTACCAGCCCACCACACCCGCCATGGGGTTGAGGTAGATATACTCCTGATAAGGGGCGGGTATGAGCGAGGGCAGGTAAAACACAGGCGTCAGCCAAATGGCCACATTGAGCCCGGCTACGGCCAGGTGGTAAAAATCCCGGATGCGCCCGCTGAGCGTACAGGCCCAGATGGCGAGGGTGAAGCCGGCGGCGTAGTTGAACGCCAGCGCCAGGGGCAGCAACAGGATGTTCATGCTGAGCGGCTGGCCAAAAGCTAGTATGGCTATCACTAGCAGTGCCAGGGAGATGCCGAATTCTGCCAAGCCCAAGAGGCTTTTGTACAAGGGCACGATCAGCTTGGGCATGTAGTTGCGCTTGAGCAATTCTCCTTCCTGGATGATGGACCCCCCGGCATTATAGACGATATCCTTGAAATAATTCCAGCCGATGAGGCCGGAAAAAGCCACCAGCGGGTAGGGGATATCCGTTTCGACTTTCAGCAACACGGAAAAGAAGAGCGAATAAACCGCCACGTAAGCTGCCAGGGGGATCAATGCCCAGGCCACTCCCATGGCTGTATGGGCATATTTGGCCTTCCATTCCCGGCGGGCCAGCATCCAGGCCAGGGGGAGGGCGCGGCCCGTTTCATAGAGTTCTTCCCGGAGGCTTCTCCTGCGGTTTTCGATTACCTTGTACATGGTTTATTGATTCATGGGGAAAAACATCTTTTGGTAATGCCCCAGGCTGTCCGGTGCCTGGCTCAGCAGATAACCGACCGTCTGCACGTGATTGTTGTTGAGGATCATTGGGATGGCCTTGGCCGGGCCGGCTTCCTGCAAAAGGCTTTCGCGGGCTTTTTCCAGATAGAGCGACAAAGCTTCCACCTGCTCCGCTGTGGCCCCCGACGCCCAGTTTTTCGCCCGGCAATAGTGGTTGATGGTTTTAAAAAAGTCCTGTACGACCTGCTCGTCAGAGGGCTGTTGCCGATAGAACGCTAGCGCAGGCGAGGGCTCCGCTAGATAGCCGCGGGTTTGCAGTTGGGCTGCCAGTTCCCGGCCGAGCTGGTACATGGGCATGCCTTCCAGGATGGCCATTTCCACCCGCTCGCCGGCATCGGCACGTACGAGCTTGAGGTTGGGGTTGTTTTCGATATCGAATTTCCCCAACACTTCCAGGCAGGCTTCGTACTGGTCCGTCCGGTAGAGGCTGTAAGCCAGGTTGGTCAGGGCCGGCTCGTAGCTTGGCGCCAGGGCTACCGCTTTTTCCAGCGGTGGTATGGCATCGGAAAAGCGCTCCATGCCCATCAGGATGCTGGCTTTGGTGTTCAGTACCCGGTGGCTGTTGGGTTGTGCGGCTTCAGCCGCCTCGGCTTTAGCCAGGGCTTTATCCAATTGCTGCAATTGCTTATAGGCGTTGGCGCTATGCCATTGGATGGGGTCGCCGATGGGGTCGAGTTTGAAAAATAAGGCTTCCGCCTGTTCCGATTTGAGGGCAGCAAGCTCGAAATTGCCGGCTTGTTCCAGTTTCAGGATCGCCTGAAGTTGCCGGTCTAGCCGTTGTTTTTGCCATCCCATCCAGAGCGCGAAGCTCAGCAAGGCAAGGATTGCCAGGGCAAAAAAGGCGGAGGGCAGCCGCGGCGCCGAAGAGGAGGGCAAGCGCCGTGCCGCCAGGCTTAGCGCCATAGCCGCATAGAGCAGCAACAATAAATTGTGTTCCGCGCGTTCGATGGGGAAGCTGAACCCCATATCGACCGTTGCCGCTATCAAGCCGCTGAAGAGGCTGATGGCCAAAAGCGCCTCGCCTTCGCTCTGGGCTTGGCGTGCAGCCATCGCGGCAGCGGCCAGTGCCAGGCCCCCCATCGCCAGGAAGAGCAACAGCCCGGGCAGGCCCGTTTCGCTGGCTAAGCCCAGATAGACGTTGTGCGGCCGGATGCGCATCTGGTCAATCCCTTCGAAGCTGGGCGCGCTGCTGCCGCCATATTCGGGGAAGCGCACCCGCCAATTGCCCGGGCCGACGCCCAGCCAGGGGTGTGCTTGGCTCATCTCCAGGGTATGCCGCCATACATAGAGCCGTTCCAGGGCATTGCGCTCGGCTTCATTGGCTGGCTCGGCATCTGCCGCCGGGAGGCTGATGAAGGTCTGTACCCTCCACTTGAGCGAATTGGCCAGCTGGCTGTTTTTCCCGCTGATGAAGGCCAGCCCCACTGCCGCCACAAGCCCCATGCTACCCGCCAGCAGGGCTTTTTTCCATTGCCGCCGGGTTTGTCCGGAAAGTTTGTGCCGGAAAACCAGCAGCAGGATTTGAAAACAAACCGCCATGAGCGCGAAGGAAAGCCAGGCCGATCGCGTTTGGGAAAGCACCAGGGCGTAAACGCTTAAAGTTAATGTTGCGATTGTCGCGGCCCGCCAAGCCCCCTTGGATTGGAAAAAGTAATAAACGCCCCAGGGCATGAGCAATACCAGGAAGGCGCCAAAGAGGTTGCGGTTGCCGCTAAAGCCGGTAGGGCGCAGGGTGCCAGGGATGTCGAAAGGCATTACACCATAGTATTGAGCGATGCCGCTTAGGGCGTAAATAGCCAGTACGGCTACCATGAAGCGCGCCAGGGCCAGCGCCTGTACTTCCGGTTTTGGCAGTAGCGCCAGCAGGAGCAACAGCAGGGCAAAGTGCAGGCTATAGCGGGCTAGAAAGAAGCTGCTTTCCTGGATGTCGTAGGCTTGGGAGGCACTCAGGAGGTTGTATAGCAGAAAGCCCAATCCGAGCAGCAAGAAAGGCCGGGTGGGCCAGCCATTGAAAAGCAGCGGTTTTCGCTGGGCCAATAACCAAGCGAGGGTTGCTATGCCGCCGCCGGCTAAGGCGATCATGCGCACGGCCAGGAAGGGGTCGCGCGCGCCGCGGTCAAAAAGGAAAACCGCCAGGGCCAGCAATAGCATCACCCACCAATTGCGGTAATCATTTCCCGGTTTTGCCTGCGCGGCGGCTTTTTTAGTACGTGTCATTTTTGCGTTCGCTTTTTAGCTTTCTATGGTCAGCACATAGGCTGGCGGCAGGCGGTCGGCCTGCTCTTCCACCGGTATGGGCAAGCCCAGGCCCAGGTGGCTGAGGTACTGCTGGATGACGTATTGCTCCGCAAAGCGTTCCAAAACGATTTTCCGGCCTGCCCGCCCCATCCTCCAGCTTTCGCTGCGCGGCAGCAGCAGTAGCCCTTCCATCTTGCCCGCCAGGTCGGCAGGGCAATTTTTGCGGCAAAGAAAGCCATTATAGCCGTCATTTACAATTTCCCGGCAGCCGACATTATCGGTGGCGATGATGGGCCGCCCCATGCTGGCGGCCTCCAGCAGGATGCGGGGTACGCCTTCCCGGTAAAAAGTGGGCAGCACCACGGCATCACACCGCTTGATCAGCGGCCGGATGTCTTCGTAAGCGCCGCAGTATTCGATGAGGGCTTCGTCCTGCCAGCTCATTAGCTCTGCCATGCTGGCAGCGCCAGGGGCGCCCTCTTCCACGAAGCCGGCCAGCAGGAAACGGGCCGCAACGCCTTTGGCTTTCAGGCGGCGCGCGGCTTCGACGAAATCAAAAAGCCCCTTCTCTTTCATGAGCCGGCCTGCAAAGAGGAAAGTGAAGCGGGCCTGGGCATCCGGGAGGGGGGCGTAATTAAAGAAGCTGGTATTGACCCCTTCGCTGGGCAGCAAGCCCGCTTGAATCGGCTGGATGACGCCCGCCTCCAGAAAGAAATCCCGGTCTTCTTCATTGAGGAACCAGACCTTTTCCGTTGCTCTAAACCCCAGGTGGAGCAGGCCCATCGCCGCCCTGGTCTTCCAGGAGGGCGCGATGAATAGCCGCCCCAGTCCCGTGACGATGGCTAGGCCAGGGATGCCCAGCCACCGGGCCGCAAGCTGGCCGTAGATGTTAGGCTTGATGGTGTAGGTGAGTGCGTAGCTGACCTTCCATTTCTTCATCAAGCGATACAGGCTGAGGGCGTAGCGCAGGTCGTACAGCAGGTTGAGGCTATACTTTTTTACGGGGGCGGCTTCGAAGATACAGCCCATGGCTTCGAGCTTTTCGCTGTACTCGTCCCGAGGCGCGATGATCAGGATGTTTACGCCCTTGAGCAGCAATTGCCGGATGAGCCCGCAGCGAAAGTTGTAGATGCTCCAACTGGTATTGGCGATAATAGCGATAGTGGACAACGGTGGATGCATGGGCGGATTACTTTTCAAGTGCGCTTCGTCTCATCTGGCTGGCAATTGGCTCAGCCAGCAGCGGAAGTTTTGGGAATAAGGCCATCAGCTGTTTTCCAGCCAGGCGCGCCGGCCTGGGGATGCGGGGGTAGATGGCCATCTTGAGCCAGCTGAGGAAAAACCGGAAGTAATAAGCAGCGCGGCGCCCTTCAGCTTGCGGCAGGTGATGGGTGGTTAGGTCATAATGCTGCAGGAGCAGCCCCAGGGCAGAGTCGGCAAAGGCAGCGTCTTTATCCAGGCCCCGGCTGCGCCACTCTTCGTTCATCCAATGAAAAGCATGCCATTTTTCCGGGAAGGCTTGCCGGTATTGAGCATAATGCGCTACCGCCTCCCAGCGGTCCTGGTTGGTGATATCCACAATATAGCCGCTCAGCCCTTGCTGGCCGATGTGTTGGTTCAGGATGCGGATGGGGGCCAGCCAGTCGCGGCTTTCGGCATTTACTTTCGCTTGGGCCTCTTCGAAGCAAGCTTTCATCAGGGCGCTGCCTGGGGGGCATTTCATCAGGTTTCCCACGGCCGGCAAGGCATCATGAGACCGGAAAACGTAGGGCTGCTGGAAGTCCAGCGGCTTAAGGCAAGTGACGTCCATGTCGGCCCACCAGCCGCCTTCCTGATAGAGCAATTGATAGCGGAAAAGATCAGAAAACCCCGCCAGGCTGCCTTTGCCATGGCCAAACTGATTGCCGTGCTGGTAGCGGAAAACCGCCGCTGCAGGCAATATAGATGCTGCTGGCCTCTGGACTACGCCGGCTGGCAAAGCTTGGCTCAGAGGTTCGTAAAGCCACAAGTGAAACTCGTGGCCCATCGCCGTAAAAGATTTGAGGCAGAGCAGCTCCAGCGCACTCAGCGCTGGCCCAATCCACAGTCCATGCACGATCTTATTATGGTGCTGCATACTTCCAGTCGGTCCGTTATTTTATGATTATGAATGTTGTCCTTGGGTTTGGTGCGGCTACATGCTGTAAGGGAGCTCAGGGGCTTGCGTTATTGTGGTAAAACTAGGATTTTTTTTTAAAATAATCCTGGATGGGTACAATTTTTCCACAAAATGGTTAGCTTTGTCGCATTAATATATGATTCTTCCCTTAAGTAGCGCTTGTTAAGCCCCGAATTTACCATATCTCTTTTCGCAAGGACGATGGCGTAAAGAACTTCGATTTGCTTCACCTCTAGTGTAGTTGCAGCGTTCTTTTCATCCTCGTTGTGCTTGGGTTCCTGCACCTGTCGGTGAAAGGACTTGTGTTTCATTGTCAAGCCCTGAAGATAGGGTTTATCAATATACGTTTTGTTGTTTTAAACAGATCATAACCAAATCATTAATCTCATGAGGCGCCTGACCCTTCTTGTTTCAGCCCTGCTTTGCCTATTTTACTTTTCGGCAAGTGCACAACCGCTTTCTACTAATGCCGTTCAAAACGACGCCTATATCGATGTGAGCTGGAGCCTGGCCCAAGCTTGCTTCCAGAATGCGGGAAATAACAACCTCGCTTACCCTAATGGCGTGTACCTGAACTTGTTTGCCGATGGCGTCTCCATCTATATCGAGACCATCGAAAACACCATGCCTGCGGCAGTCACCAACACTTTCCGCCACTTCGTCGGGCCTGACAAGACGGTCAACTACTCCCTGATGCTTTACGTCATCGGGCCGGGCAACGAGATCACCACGGTCAACTGCTCCAGCTTGGCCGCTACCGGGGGGACAATCGGCTTCCAAGCCCCTCAAGAGGTGACGGCGACCGATGCGACCCGGGTGGATGGGGTGATGATCTCCTGGAAAAACAAATCTTTGCTCAGCTCCTCTTTCCAGATCATCCGCAAGCAAGGGATGCAGGAAGTGCTGGTGGCTAGCATCACCGGCAGCACTCAAATAGATTCGGTCTTCACTTACCTGGATGCTTTTACCTTGAACAATGCCCAGGGTCTCGTCAATGGTGTACAATATGAATACTGCATCCGCACTTTCAGCAACTTGACGAATACGACCTTTTCAGAGCAGAACTTTATGGTCTGTGATATGGGCAGCACTTTTGACGTCGGCCTGGAAGCGACCGATTTCACGCTGGCTAATCGCGTGGATTTGAGCTGGAACGACGTCTCTGACTTTGCCGACCGCCTCGTCATCAAACGCAATGGCGATGTCATCGTTACATTAGACGATGAAACCCTTACGGCCTATTCCGATACTGACCCCACTTACGGGCAGAATAGCCTCTATGCCATAGAATTGGTAAATACGCAGGGCAGCATCCTGGTACAGGATACGACTCGGGGCGGCGTAAACGCCATCGGGGCCATCTCTGGCTATGTGCGCACCAAGGAAGGCATCGGCGTGCAGGGGGTCAAAGTGAGATATGAAGTACAATTGGCGGGCAGCATGATTCGGGATTCCGTCTTTACGGATTTTACTGGGTTTTATGCCTTCACGGATGTCTTTTACAGCCGGCAGGGCAATTTTTCCGTTTCAGCTTCCCGGGGCAGCGCCTCGATTGTGCCCAGCAAGATCACCTTCACATTAAACAACCAAACCCCCACCAAGAGCGGGGCTGATTTCAGATTCAACACCAGCCTGGCCGCTAGTACGGATGCCATCGTTATCGAACAATTCGAAGGTGCTCAAGATATCGATAAGCTCAATTTCACCTGGAACTATACTTCCACTGCCGATACGACCCACTTTCAACTGTATCGCGAAGGCCGCCTCATCGCTATTACGGACGATGGTGCCGGCCCGCCTGCTGGTATGTCTGACCTCAGCGGCAAGCCCGGCTATTTTTATGCCTATGAGCTGAGAGCCTACTCCATCCAAAATGATTCTTTTGCCATCGCATCCGCCCGAGATACCTTGGTTTTCCCGCTGGTGGAGCAACCCACCGATTTTCAGGTGCAGGCCAACTTTGACAACGATAGCAAAGGCGTACTGACCTTGACCTGGGATCACGCCTCCACCAATTTCAGCGGCTTTAAAATATATCGTGGCACCAAGCTGATCGCGACCCTGGGGCCCGCCGCCCGCCGTTTTTCTGATTATACCGGCGAACCAGGCGCAAGCTATCAATATGCAATTACTGCTTTCAGGCTGGTCGAGGACGAGCTCACCGAAGATGGGCTTATCGGGGAAGAATCCTTTGAATCGGTAGCCTTGACTTCTCCTGCCATCCAGTTTCCAGCTTTCTTCGAACCGCTCAGCGTGACCGCCACCGCCTTAGCCGCTGATAATGCCGTGCGCATTTCCTGGAGCATCCCGGCAGGCATTGATAACCTGGACTACTACTCAGGCTTCAAAATCATGCGTGATGGCCGAGAGGTCGGGCAAATTATGAAAGGCGATACGCCAGAGTTTTTAGACCTCCTGGGCCAACCCGGGGCGAGCTATAACTATATGGTGTTGACTTTCGTCAGCCTGCCGGATACGGTTTATTTCAGCCCTGGCGTTGCTGCCAGCCCTGCGGCCCTGGCATTCCCAACTATCGCCACTCCGGCTATCGCCAGCCTCGTGCCTGCCACCGGGAAGCTTCAAGTCAACATCGACCCGGCTTACAACGCTGCTAATCAAAATTATGACGGCTTCATCCTCTTTGCCGATGGCGTCGCTTTCGATACCCTGCAACGCCATCAGACGGCCGGGTTTTATTATCCGAATATCCGCGGGGCGGCCCCTTTTAATACGACGATCAGTTTGCGGGCTTACCGCGATATCAATGGCCAGGTTTTTGCCTCTGACGCTGCTACCAGCATGGCGGCCATACCTTTGGCCAATAACCTCCTGGAAGCGCCAGGTAATATCAATGCCTCCGAGGAGTTCCCCATGCACGTTGCGGTCACCTGGTCCTATCCGCCCTTCAAGCTTTCCCGCTTTGTCGTTTATCGCGATAATGCCGTGTTGGATACCTTGCCGACCACTACCCGTGCCTACTATGACTACACCCCTACCCCGGGGCAGACGCACGAGTATAGTGTGAAATCTATCTATGAAGGCGCCGAATCGGTTGTAGTCTCCGACTTGGGCCGGCGGCGCAACCTCGGCGTTTTGCTGGGGCAGGTCATTTCGCTGAATAACAGCAGCAACGTCGATAGCCTGGAGCTGCGCCTGCTCAATGGCGCGCAGACCGTAGGGCGGGTCTTCACTGATCAAGCCGGCTTCTATCTCATTGAAGATTTACCCGTCGATGGCGGGCAGTCTAGCTTGGCGATTCAACTGCAAACCGATGGCAGGTCGGTTGAGGTGCCCTCGGCACAGCAAAGTATACCGGGCGCGCCCATCCTCAACCAGCGGGTTACCCGCAACTTTTCCGATGTGTTAACCCCCATAAATTACCCGCCGCAGCCGCAGCGGGATACTTTGGCAGAAATACGCGAAGTCGTCGCCCAGCCTTATGAATTCCAACGCCGGGTCGCCGTCAGTTGGACGGTGGCAGAGGGCTTGTATGATGGGTTTGAGGTTTATCGGGAACTCAGGAGAATCGGCACAGTGCGCAAAGGTGAACCCATGTTCTTGATTGACAGCACTGGCACCGGAGGGATAACATATTTTTATTGGGTTAAGCCCTATATAGACGCCAACGGCGTTCGTACTTCCAATGATGGCAAGGGGGCGGCGGCTATCTTCCCCGAACTGGCGCCAGTGCGCAACCTCACCGCCACCGCTGGTTATTTTGGGGCTGACAACGCCATCAACCTGAATTGGAGCCATCGTACCGGCCGGGTCTCCTATTATATCGTGGCCCGCAATGAAGTCGTCCTTGGCCTGGTGCCAGCGGGCGCAACGCTCACCTATGAAGATAGGGATGGCATCCCCGATCAACAGTATGTTTATACCGTCAGGGCGGTTTTGCAGGAAGGCAGCGAACTGATGTTTTCCGAACCCCAAACAGTTGCCGTGAAATACCCCAAAGTGGGCAACCCCAAAATCGCTTTGCAGGCCGTGCCAGATAGCAATGCCGTAAAGCTGAGCTGGGCTTATAAAGGAGCTTACGTCAATGGTTATCGCATTTATCGCGATGATGCCCTCATCGCTACGCTCACCGCTGCCGACAGCTTCTACTTCGACCTGAAAGGCAAACCGGGTATCAATCAAGAGTACACGGTGGTGGCTTTGCTGGAACGGGCGGAGATGAGCTACCAATCCACTGGCGCGCGCGATACCATTACCTTCCCCGTCTTGAAGCCGGTGCTCAACCTCACGGCTACCGCTATGCCTACTTTGGGCAACGCCAACCTCTCCTTTGATTACTATGCTCGCGGGGTGGACTACTTCGAGATGATGTACATGATTGATTATACCGATGCCAATAATGTGGCTCAGGATTCCACCCTGATGTTTACCTTCTTCTATAGCAGTTTAAAGAACAATAAGGTCACTTTTGTGGATGAGTTGGCCATCCCCAACGCTTCGATAGATTATATGGTGCGGGCCGTATCCGTGCGCGAGGGCGTGCCCTACTTCTCTGATTATGCAGATGCATCGCTCTCCCCCTATCCCCGCCCGCCGATGCCGATGAACTTTATGGCCACCAAAGGCACCTTTGATAACCGCGTAGAGTTGAGCTGGAACACCCCCTTCGAAGCCAATATTGATAGCTTCGAGATACGCCGTAGCGGCATTTCTATTGCCATGGTGCCGGGCGGCAGGCGGAATTACAGCGATGTTTTCAACCAGATCGGCAACTTGCCGGGGGGCTCTTTCACCTACACCATCGTCGCCTACCGGCGGGATTATGGCGTGAATTTCGAGTCTTTATCCGCTTCGGATACGGGCTGGCCCGGGCTGCTCCGCGCACAATATAATACGCTTGACGACCCCAATATCACTTCCTCTTTTGGCTGGGCAGTTAGCGCCCATCAGAACAAGCTGGGCGTGGGGTCGCCCTACACTGGGCGCGGGTTTGCCACTTTTTATGAGCATACCAATGGGAGCTGGGTGCGGAAACTATCCTATTCTCATGGCAATGATGCCACCTGGACGCTGCGCGAATATGGCTATAGCATCGATGTCTTCAATAGCCAGGCCGCCGTGGGGGCTCCGGGTACTGCCCGTTTGGGCGTAAATGACTTTGGCTGGATTGACTATCTTCCAATACCATTTACGGGTTCGGATAGTCACGTAGGTTGGGTTGGTGCAAGTGATGCCCGATTTGGGGATCAAGTGGCAATGACGGGTTCTCGATACTATGGCACACAACAGCCAAACGCTCCTATGCCTGAAAGGTTTATTCGTGGCTATGCCGTGCCTCAAACCGCTTTTGGATTTGTTGTACCTCCCCCCATCCCATCCAATCAAAGATATGTTTCCATGGATGCTTCGGACACTTATATCGTGGCGGGTGCCACCACGGGCGTGGCGACTGAAGAAGGATTGGTGGATGTATATAAACGATCCGGGAATAGTATATCTCACATCAAACGCATGGACGGCGAGGAAAACGGCAACAACTTTGGCGTCTCGGTTTCAATCAACGGCGACCTGCTGGTAGTTGGGGCTAACAAAAAGCAATCCGGTCGGGTGTATACTTACCGCGTCAGCGACAGCTCTCCTTTCCTGCAATCCCTGCAACAGCTTTCTCCACCTTCGCCAGTGTCGGCTGATGCCTTGGCAGATTACGGTTATTCCGTGGCGATGAGCGATGACTACCTCATCGTCGGGGCGCGCAATGCTTTTGATTTGGGCAGCACGACCAATCGCACGGGTTTAGCTTATTTGTATAAGCGTTTCGGCTCCAGCTTTGAGTACGTCGATGTGTTGAACATCCCAGGGGGCTTAGGCACCAATGGCGCCAACTTTGGCTTTTCAGTAGCCGCTTGCGATGCGGGCTTCATCGTCGGTGCGCCTTTCTATGCCGGCAAAGGCGGCGTTTTCTTTTATTCTATCGATCTGTTGGAGTTGTGGAACGACCGGCTCATCAGCGTCAACGCCAGCGATGGGCTGTTTAGCAGCCGCACCCGCGTCCAGTGGACTTTCACCGGCAATCGCGACTACATTAATGGCTTCAATATCTACCGCGACAATGAGCTCATGGCTACTGTGGGCCCTGCCGAGTCCGTTTACCAAGATACCGAAGGCATACCTGGCAAGGAATACACCTATAAGGTCACGGTGGTTACCACTGCAAACCGGGAATCCTTGCCGAAATCCGATAAAGGCTTCCGCAAAGGGCTGGGGGTCTTTGAAGGCGATGTATTCACCGCCGTGGGCAGCGCCCCGGTACCCGGTGTGCTCATTACTGCTCAGGCCGTAATCGGCGGAGAGAAATACGTGTACAGCAACTTGACGGACGTCAACGGGCATTTCTATATCGATGGGGTCTATTTTGCCGATGAGACCGTGACCTATTCCCTGGAAGCTTCCTTCGAAGGCCACGATTTCCTCACCAACCCCATTCCCGTATCCATTTCGCCCGAAAACAACGTCAAATCGAATATCCTTTTCATTGACAATACCGCTTACATCGCTCGTGGCATCGTCAGGCACCAGGACGTCACCTGTGGCTTGGATAGCATCACGGTGCGGGCAATCAGCCGTTTCAGCGATAATACTATGCGCGAAGAAGTGGCCATGACCAATGCCGATGGCGAATACAGCCTGGTGCTGCGCCCAGGCTTGGCAGGCTTGACGGAAATCCGCATCGAAATCGACTCTATCCGGGTCCGCACTGATGATATGGGGATGGCCCAAGATACCATCCTTTATCAGTTTGTTGCCAACTCGGGCTTCGCTGGAGCGACCTTGAGTAGCTCCGGAAGGGGCATCGCAATCAACAATTTCAACAACTTCCCGCGGGAAATCATCGTCGATTTTGAAAACGAGCTCAAGTATGAGGTCGAGTTCTTTGTCACGACAGTCTGCGGCTTGCCAGCCTCCAGCAACGGGACCTTCCAAATCGAAATCAGTACGCGCGATGGTTGTTTTCAGACTTTTGCCACTACTGGAGTCAACGGCAGGGTCGCTGTAAACCTGCCTACGCTAGATGACTTGATCCTCACGGTGAAAGGCGCTAACCCACTTACAGTAGAAAACCTGCTGATTGTGGATTACCTGCGCTACCGCCCCGATATGATCGATTTGCTGGCTTTGCACATCGACAATTTCAAAAACAACTATAGCCCAGCCTTACTGGATTCTCTGACTTTCAAAAAGTTGGTTTACCACAAGCCTGCTGCTATCGAAATCGCCAATGAATTTGGCGAGGCCTTCTGCAACGATGCCTCCCAGCCCAGGCTGATCCGCCAAAATAGCAATTACAGCATCCGCTTTGACGTGAAAGAGTTTCACCAGGGGGAGTTCTGTTCAGCGGATGAAGGCTATATCATCATCAATAATGCTGCGGCCCAGCAAAACAGCCGGGATACGCTGCAGTATATCGCTGCACTCAATCAGTTTGAGCCGCATAGCTTCCGGGGTGGCGAGCCCAATTTGGTAGCGCCCTTCCGCAAAGGCATCAACGCCAAGTATTTCTCCGCCGTTGGTGATTTATTGGCGGAGGTCAATATCCCCGTGATCGTATTAGGGGCAGCGCCTCTGCCTGGGAGTGATATCATCGTAGATGTAACCGACGACCAGGGCCAGGTCAAATTGCCTATCTATGTGCTTAGAGATCCACCGGGTGACGGCAGTTTCAGCACGATTGAGGAGGGGCAGACCATCACTAAATCGCTCACGGATATCTTTTCATTCAAAGGGGGAGTAGGCTTGAAGACGGATTTGAAGTTCGCCGTTGCCACCGTTGGCCTCTTTTTGGAGATTGATACCAAGATTGGTGGCAGCACTGCGACGGAGGATACTTATGAAATGACTTTCACTACCAAGCAAGCCATTTCAACTTCTTCGACCGCTGATTTTGTGGGCCCCGATGCCGACGTGTTGGTCGGTATCGGCGTCGCTACCCAGTATGGTATTGTGGAGGAAGTCAGATTTGATGAAATGAATTGCACCATCTCCAAGATTCAAACTTTCAATATTTCTCCCAATGAAATAAAAACGGATTGGTTCTATAGTGTGGGGCAAATCAAGCAACTCATCAAGGAAAAACGGGCCCAGGCTGCCGATGCCCTCAGTGGCACGGTGGAAGTGCAAGTCGGGGGCGTTATGTTGAGCAAAGAGAGTGCTGCCGATCGCTTTAATACCGAGGCCCAAAACTGGGAAAGCATTTTGGATTACCACCAGGTGCAATCGGTCCCCTATTATCAGCTTTGTGCCGAGGAGTTAAACCCAGACCAGTTGTGGGCAGAAGTCTTGTTTTACAAGAAACAAGAGGAATATAAAAGAGGTATTGGCGTTTTTGGGCAAGAAGTCATCTTCACGCCTTCGAACGCCCCAAGCGATTTCCGCACCAGGGTTCAAAAAGCGAAGGACGCGCGCCGAAACTTCTGTACCGACGCAGCAGTGGGCAGTTACAATGCGCAGGATTCATTTATCCTGAGCCGGCCATTACAGGAAATTGTCTTCACCACGGGCTTGGCTGAAAAATACGAGCGTGCCTCCAGGGCGGTTGACTATTACCTGGACTCTTTGTATCTGTCTGTTTCAACTGTGGAAAGCAGATTGGCGAGCCCCGTCACTTCCTCGCTTTTCCCGCAAGTTGAAAATTCTACTTTCTCGGCTGGCGTAACTGTCGAAAAAAGCGCTACGGTAACCAGAAGTACGAGCAGCAAGGTTTCACAACGCGGCTTCTTTGACTTCTCCCTAGTCCTCGGGGGCTTTTTAGCCGCTAAGGCTTCGGCCGGGTTTGGCCTCATTACGGATATCGCTGTTGCCGAAAACAAGTTAGGTGGGCAGTTTTCGCTCAACTTTGAGTGGGGTAAAGACCACTATAATGCTCAATCGATTGAAGCAACGGTTGGTTATACGCTCACCGATGATGATCCCGGCGACCAGTTCAGCGTCACTGCCATTAGAGGCCGTGAGCCGGGCCATACCCCCTACTTCCAGCTCCTCGGCGGCCGCAGCTCCTGCCCGCCAGAGCTGGGCACCATCGTCCGCGACCAATTCGACATCTCTATCTGGGATCCGGAGACGCGCTCGGCTTTCGACCACTTCGAATTGCGCAACCAGGACATCAATAGCACCGCCAAGTTTTACATCCAGCTCACCAACCTCAACCCTTTCGGCGAGCAGCGCGACCACTTCGTCTATCACGAAGGGGAGAGCAATACCAACGGCGCCACCCTCATCCTGGCAGGCCAATACCTCGGCGGCGGCAACTACGACGGCTTGACTTACACTTTCATCAACCCCAACCAGCCGTACATCCTGCCGCTGGAGATTTTGCCTTCCCCTGGGGTGTATGAGTATGAAAACATCCAGGTGGTACTGCGCCCCAGTTGTACCGACGGCGACTTGTACCTGCTCGGCGTGCGCGATACCGTCACCATCAGCGCTTACTTTGACTATCCTTGCAGCGATATCACCATCGCCGATCCGGGCAACGATTGGCTCATCCGCCGCCGTGATCCTTTCATCGCCGAAAGCCGTGAAGCCCTCGTGGTCGAGTTGCGCGATTACGATTCCAGCAATCCTGAGCTGCAGGAAATCTACCTCGAATACCGCCGCATCGGCGGTGGAGGAGGCTGGACCAGGATTCCGACCTCGGAACTGTCGCCCAACTACGTCGTCAATATCGACTCGCTAGCTGCTTACGATGCCGCTAATTTCGGCCCGGGCCAGATCCCGAAGTTCTTCTTCATCTGGGATATCACCGAGCGCTACAACCAATACCCCGATGGCATCTACGAAGTCAGAGCTATCTCTTTCTGTGGTGCCAGCGGTGAGGTCCGCTCCAATATCATCCGCGGCCAGATCCGCCGCCAGACCGGCGATATCTTTGCCATCACCAAGCCATCCAATGGCGTCTGGCTGGTGGGCGACGAGATCAGCATCCGGGTCAACAAGGAGGTGGATTGCAACCGGGTGAATGAAATGAAGTTCGAGCTTAAGAACAAGGCTACCGGCATCCCCGTGCCGGGCCAGGTCTTCTGTTTCTCCGACAACAATACCCTCATCTTCCAGCCCAACGATCAGATCCTGCTCAGCTACGACCGCCAGGACCTGGTAGCTACCGTATATGACTTGGTGGATGAAACGGGCAACCGCTATCTGGATACTTTCCGCTGGGAGTTCCGCGTCGTATCCCGCGATATTTATGTGGATGATAACCTCCTGCGTACCACCATTTACCAGGGCAGCCAAGGGCTGGTCAGTGCCACTGCTTTCCGCAACACGCCAGCGCCAGTCGGCTTCTCGGTAGAGAACCTCCAGAACTACCCCTGGCTGTCGGCAGACCCGGAAGTAGCGGTCATCAACTCGCCGCTAGGGCGCAAGATCAATTTCACCATCGACGGCAGCATGCTGCCCATCGGGGATACTTCGGCCACCCTGGTCATCCTCTCCACCTCGGGCCTGATCAACCAGGGTGCCGATACGGTGCGCATCGAGGTGAAAGTGCTGGCCAAGCCGCCTTACTGGGTGGTCGATCCCAGCCTCTATTCGCAGAATATGTCGGTTATCTCCAATTTCGAGTTTACCGATGCCCCGGGCGTCACCTCCCGCGACACCATGGACCTGGTCAGCGCCTGGATCGGCAACCGTATCCGGGGCGTAGCCCGCATCAGTAGCACGGGCGGGGGCTTATACGCCGCCTTCATGTCTGTGTTCGGCAACCCGGCCGATGCCGGCAAGCCCATCGAGTTCCGCGCCTGGGATGCTTCGGAAGGTAGGGAATACAACGCCTACCCAAGCTCGACCGACACTATCTTCTTCGCCTCCAACGCGGTGGTGGGTTCATTCCTCTCCCCGGAGATATTATCAATCGACAAAACCAAGGACCGCGCCCGCTACATCCCGCTGAACGGCAACGGCCGCTGGACCTGGTTCTCGA
>CAYSPJ010000065.1:0-27045 GCA_964432875.1 uncultured Phaeodactylibacter sp.
TAGGAGTCGCGCGGCGGCACCGAACCTGGCTTAGACAACAAAACAGCTAAAGCCCGGCGCACCTTTAGGGTGGCCGCTGCGGAAAGCGCATTGACGAGCAGCTTCCGCGCTTCTTCCGGTATCTGCCCTTCGCGGAACCACTTCAGACGGCTCAGCAGGGTGAGGTTTTCCTGGTTTAATAACCCATTCGGCCGCCGCTCCAGCAGCTCGCCCAGGTGGAGGGTGAGTTTCCAATGCAGCTCGGGATGCAAGGCGCAGGCACAGACCCACTCAAATACCTCCGGTGGCAGGCTGCGGCTAAGCAAGCCGGCATCATCCGTGTTCAGTACATCGTATATATTATCCCGATGCCAGTCCTCCAGGCTTTTTTCTGCCCGGTTTTCAAAATAGTCCACCGCTTCCATCAAACCATCCACCGTGGAAGGTGCCAGATAGAACTCGGTTGCCAATTGCTGCTCCACATAGCCCCACTCCTCTACGGGCCGGTAAGACAATAGCGCTTTGTCCGCCCAGAGCGAAAACAGATCTAAGGCCCAGTTAAAGAGACCACCGGAGGCCAGGTCGGCTAACAAATGGCCATCGCTGAGCATCATGAGGCGCTGGCCGCCGTAGAGGTTCTGCAGGGGCACAGGGGCCTCGCCCCGCTCGTGCCAACAAAAGCTGGGGTCGTGCTCGAAGAAGTAGCGCTCCAGGCGGGTATCGTCGCCCTGTAAGGTCTGTAAGAGGTGATCAAACCACTCTACCTCATGCTCGTTGGCATGGGCGGCGTCGATCAGCAACAGGTAGTGGGGCTGGGCGGCGAAGGGCTTGTAGGCCAGCTCGATGATACCTGCATTGCGCAGGGTGCGCTCCAGCGTGGCAGGGATATCAATTTCCCGGGTATCATAAGTATCAGCCTGTCGGCGGTTGAGCTGTCGGGAAAGGTGGAAAGACTCCGTCCGCCCCAGCAATTCGAGGCGGGGGAAGGGGACATCCAGCGGGAAGCGCAAAGGCGCCAACAGCCGGGGCGACGGGGGTGGCGGCGGCAATTTTTTCTTGAAATGGCGGGCAAAGTACCCGTTCAGCGGCAGGAACAGGACTAGAGCCAGCATGGCAAAACCAGCCCCATCAGCTATCCCCCCTGCTGATACATAGTAGCCGGCCCAAAAGAACAGGGTCACCAGCAAAGCCAACATGATGAGGCCATAGTTGTAGCTACTACCCTTTTTAAGGCGAGCATTGGCTATTTTATGAAACCCATAAAAAGCCGCCAGGCAAAGCAGGATAAAAAATACCAGGATGACGATGATCCCAGTTGCGGCATTGGTCGCTGCGGGGATGATTTTCACGGCAGCTACTAACCCGCCAGTGAAAAGCCCCAGCACCAAAAAACCTATCCCCACCAGGTACAGCCAATCGGGCACCCTCCTTTTGGCTTTGGGAAGGGGTGCCGGAGGTGTTTTCAACTTTAATCCCGCCGAGGCCGACGGGCTTCGCGCTGGCCCGTACTGCCGGGCTGCCGGCAAGGCATAGTAGCGGTCGAAAAAGTCGTAAAAGCGCTGCTGCTCCTGCCGATTGCGGGCAACCAGCGGTGCCAGCAAGGTTTTCAAGGATTCATAGGGATGCTCGGCAGCAAGGGTATGCAGCAGCAAGGGTAGCTCGTGATAATGATCAGAATCTACGGCAAAGCCCTCCCGGCGCAGGGCGTCGAGAAAGGCCTCCAGAGGCAGGGATTGCCCGGGAGGGGGAGGCGCTATATCACGCGGGGCGTCGCTCATCCGGTGGCGAGATATTGAGGTTATCGCGCAGGTTGACCAGGTCTTCCCGGTGCTTGGCCAAGATGCTGTAACTCAGCAACAGCAGATCTTTTTGCGGGGGCGGCAAATCGGCCACCCGGGTATTCGGGTCAGACAATAGGAATTCGTACTGGTCCAGGACTTGCAGCCAGGACAGGAACTCGGCCGTGGCGGGCTGCTTCTTGCGGCACAGGTCGCGTACTTCTCTGAAGTGAGTGATCAGCCAATCCAGTTGAGCCTCGTCAAAGCGCAGGGCGCGCTCTTGGCTGCCCTCCAGATAGCTCGATAGGCGGCTCAGGGCGATGCGGCGCAACAAATCCTTATCGGGGAATTCGATATGGAAAAATATGCAACGGCGCAGGAAGGCATCGGGGAGCAAACGCTCCGAATTGCTGGTGATGACCACGATGGGGCGATAGGCGGGGTCGGCCGTGACCGTCTCACCGGTTTCCATGATGCGGAAGCTCATGTTTTCGATTTCGCGCAAAATGTCGTTGGGGAAATCGCGGGGCGCTTTATCCACCTCGTCAATCAGCACCACTGCGCGCTGCTTATCATCGCGAGCCAGCCGGATGGCCTGGCCCAGGGGTTCAAGCTGGATGTAAGGTGCGTATTCCAGGCGCAGGCGCTCCTCGTCAGACAGCCCTTCGGCAGCCTTGCCCCCGCGTAGAGGCTTGCCCAATACCTTGGCGATATTGGCATCGTGAAAGTGCCCGATCGAGTCGTAACGATAGAGCAGGTCGCGGGCCTGGGTGGTCGTCTTGGCCGTAAATTCATAATAGGGCAAGGCCTGGCCGTTGCCGTGCAAGTCTTCGGCGATGCTGCGCGCCAGCAGCGTCTTGCCAGTACCTGGCTCACCAGTCACCAGCAGCGGCTTGCCCAGGGTGATGGCTACATTGACAGCATTGACGAGCGCCTCGGAAGGCAGATAGCCCTTGGGGCTGCTGAGGCTGGTCACTTCCCGAAAGGCCTGCAGCTCGCCGGCACCCTGATAGATGCGATATTTCTGGTTCATGTTCCAGTGGTATTGAGTTCGTCAGCAATTTTTTGTAACAGCTTTTCTACTTCGAGCATTTTCCACCCTTTACGCCCGGCGAAAAACCTTTGCAGGAATTCCTGGGTATCCTGGCGGCGGCGCCGGAGGAAGGGGTCGTTATTCAAAAACTTTTCGATGTCGTACAACTCTACTGGCCCGAGGTGGGGGAAGCGAGCCACGTGCGGTACCTTGCCCGCCTGGGCATCCTGCTCCATCTCCTCCAGCAGCTTTTCCAGGGGGCTCTTCCGAAAGCGCGCCAGCAGCCCGCTCTTTTCTGGCAGGATGAGGTTGAGGAAGACAAAGAGTTTCTTGTTTTGGCGCTCGGCGTCTTCGATAGCCACCTGCCAAAACTCCTCTACGTACCAGCGCAGGTCAGCAGTATTGCCCTCGTCCCAATCCCGGCAGTCGATTTCTTGTACGGCCAAATAGACGGAATTGGGCCGCAATTGAGCCACCACGCCTTCGGCCTTATCGAGCCGGTCACCAGCACGCAGCCCGCTCATGCCAAAGAAGGCTTTGATGGTATATAAAGGTAGCACCTCCCGGCGGCTGGCCGCGCTGATCGACGGCCA
Organism: uncultured Phaeodactylibacter sp.; assembly: GCA_964432875.1. GTDB lineage: Bacteria > Bacteroidota > Bacteroidia > Chitinophagales > Saprospiraceae > JACJYE01. The sequence goes on from CAYSPJ010000065.1 coordinate 3,384, forward strand.
GCGTTCAATTTGCTTCACGCCGCCGAAACTGCGCTCGCTTTCCTTATTATTGGCAATCTCGTGCTCAAAACGGCTCACCAGCGATTGGTGGCTGCTCTGTGGGTCACCCGTGAGGATGCAAACCTGCGGCATGCGGAAAATCGGCTTCACAAAGAGCGACTTGAAAAAGGAGTCCTGCTGCTCCCGGTCGCATAATAGGTACCAGTTGTCTGGCAGCTTCTCCCGCGGGGCATCCAGTCTTTTTTCCAGCTTCCAGGCTTTGGCAGAGTCGGGCAGAGCCGGGCGCTCATAAATGCCCCAAAGCCCCGCTTCTTCAGCTTCATCCAAGGCGATACCGCGCCGGGGGCCGCCCGCGCCGCCCGTCTGGACGCCCATCTTGCTGACCGCCTCGCTATGGGCACGAGGGATGCTGTAGCCCTGGGCCAGGCTTTCGTAAAACAAACGGGCGAAGACCGCAGCACGCTCATCGGCCACGTCCTGGCTGGTAGCGATGACGTAGGGGATGCCCTTGTCGCGCAGGTCTTCGGCCTGGGCGCGAGTAGAACAGGCATTGAGGAAGACCAGCTTGAGGTTCTTGTTGGTATTGGCCAGGTAGTCGGCAAAGGAGGCCCCACCTACCTGCTGCTGCTGGCCAAACTGGTCGAGCAGCTCCAGGGCAAACTGGTTGGCGTGCCCGGCGTAGTGGAAGACTTGGATGGTGTCCTGATATTCGTCGAAGGCGTCGAAGATATCCTGCAGGGCGGCGGCGGGCTTGAGGATCACGTCGCAAGCGGCCCCGCGCAACGCCTTCTGGATCTCAGCAGCCTCCCGCGATAGCTTGCGGAGGCTGTTGACCCGGTCATTGGCATAAGCGATGAGGATTCGTGGCCGCATTTTTTAGGTTTTGAAACGTCCGGCAAGTTACGATGCTTTGTTCAATCGAACAAATGACCCCGCTAAATGCTCGGCCGCATTTAGCGGGATGTCAGCGTACGGGGTACGCTGCCACTGCTCGGCTCAATGGGCAATGGGCAATGGGCGTCCCTCCCGTCCCTCGTGCGGTATTCTAGGCAGGGGGGGCACCCGCTGAATGCCCGTCCCCATCAAGCAGGGCATCTGCGGCGAGGGAAAATACGCTGCGGGCCTTTGCGTTTCTCCGCGTCCTTGGCGAGAACCCAAAGCCAGGGAGGAGTTCACCCAGTGGAAAACACGCTACGCTATTCCACAGGGTGAATGCCAAGACGCCAAGAGCGCAAAGATTCGCGGAGCGCGCGCGTATCCTCTGCGGAGACTAAAGTGCGCTGCAAGCTAAGAATGGCGGACCAGGAAACCTTCCTGTAAAGAAGTTTGTATTAACTTTGTGATAGGTATCTAAATCACGAGACGATGACCGCAGAACTCCCTGTTCACTAAATTCGCAAAAAAATGAGCACAGAAGCGCAGAAGTTGGAGCTCATCACCTGGATTGCCAGCTTGGATGATCAAGCAATCTTGGAGAAGGTGTATCTTCAAGTCAAAAAAACGCTTGGATCAAAACGCCGTCATCTGCCAGCGCCAGGGATGGCAAGCGGCGCTACGTCCGAAGCCATCGAACTACTTGAAGACATAACCGATGCTTATCGAGCAGCCGACGAGCCGGATATCGACCCAAATCAGATCATAGCTGAAAGGACAGTGTCTTATGGACGAGAAATTGACTTTGATTGATACTGACATCCTCATAGGGATTTTGCGAAGAGAGCGCAACCTTTATGAACACGCTCGTGCTTATCTTGCAGCCCACAGCAAATTCAACATCAGTTCTCTGACTTGGTACGAGTGCCTCCGGGGGTATAAGACAATCGGTGCGACAAAGCGCCTCCAAGAATTTCAGCGGCTGATGACCCAAACCGACATTCACCATTTGAACGAGGCGATATTTTCGCAGGCTGCGGAGATTTACGCGCTGCTCCACAGACAAGGCAAATTGACTGGCGAATTTGACTTGTTGATAGGAGCCACCGCCCTCAATCACGGCTGGAAGCTTGCTACCAATAACGAAAAACATTATCAAGCTTTGCCAGAAGACTTTGGTTTGGAAGTTGAGAACTGGATGTTGCCAGTATAAAACTTCGTGCCTTGAATAAACTATCACCCATGCCCACCACCTTTACCGACCAAATGCAGCGCCCCGTCCACCTGGCCGGGCCGCCGCGCCGCATCGTCTCGCTGGTGCCCTCGCAGACAGAGCTGCTGCATGCGCTGGGGCTGGAAGAGGAAGTGGTGGGCATCACCAAGTTTTGCGTCCATCCAGAAGCGTGGTTCCGAAGCAAGGCCCGGGTGGGTGGCACCAAAGACGTCAAGCTCGACAAAATCCACGCCCTGCAGCCCGATCTGATCATCGGCAACCAGGAGGAGAACGAGCAGGAGCAGATCGAAGCCCTGGCCCAGCACTACCCGGTATGGATCAGCTCGATTTACACCCTGGCCGACGCCCTGGAGATGATCCGCGAGGTGGGGCGGTTGACGGGGCGGGAAATGCCCGCCGCGCAATTGGCCGCCGAGATCGGCAACCGCTTCCGGGCGCTGAAGGCGCAGCTCGCCGGCCAGCCGCCTATCCGCGCCGCCTATCTCATCTGGCGCGAGCCGTACATGGCCGCCGGGGGGCATACCTTCATCAACAGCATGATGCAATGGGCGGGGCTGGAGAATATCTTCGCCCGCCGACAGCGCTACCCGGAAATCAGCCTGGAAGAGCTAGCAGACCTGCGCCCCGAAGCCATCCTCCTGTCTTCAGAGCCCTACCCTTTCAAAGATAAACACCTGGAGGAATTTCGCCAAGCTTGCCCCCACAGTGCCATCCAGTTGGCCGATGGCGAGTTGTTTTCCTGGTATGGCAGCCGATTGCTGCGCTCAGCCGATTATTTCCTGGAACTGCGGCGGGAGTTGGAGCGGGGGTGATGGTGCAATGGCGCGTTTCGCCCTGCCGATTCCAATTTCTGGAGATACGTACAGCCCTGGGTGCCCCCCCGAATCTGTCGTCAAACGCCTTCTCGCTGGATTTAGCAAGTGACGACTAAAAAAATGGCTTATATTTGCCCAAGCATTATACCAAAACAATGATTATTCGTACCTTACTCTTGCTTGCTCTCTTTTTGTTTGCCGGGATTCCTGGCACCTTCGCCCAGGCTGCGGCCCGTGCGGTCAGCGCCGATGGCCGGGTGGAAAATGAAATCATCGTCCAGCTTGCTGAAAAGCAAAAGCCCCAGGCATTGCTACAGCGCCTGGGGGCAGCGCGTGCGGCGGCAGTAGCCGAAATGCGCCCCATAGCGCCGCGCTTCAACATCCACTTGCTGCGCTTCGACCTGGCGGCCTGGCCCGGCGGCGCGCTGTTGGAATGGATTGCCAAGCAGCCCGGCGTGCTAGCTGCGCAGCACAACTACGCCGTCGAATTCCGCAATCTGCCTAACGATCCCGATTACCCGCTCCAATGGGGGCTGGAGCGCATCAAAGCCCCGGAAGTATGGGAAGTAAACACTGGCGGCAAAACCGCCAATGGCGACCAGATCGTCATCGCTATCCTCGATAGCGGCTTTGAGCTAGAGCATGAAGACCTGCGCGACAACGTCTGGATGAACCCCGGCGAAATCCCCGGCGACGGCATCGACAACGATGGCAACGGCTTCATCGACGACTCCTTCGGCTGGAATTTCAAAATCGACAGCAACCAGATGTCTCCCGACTCCCATGGCCTGTCGGTAGCCGGCATCCTGGGTGCCAAGGGCAACAACGGCATCGGCGTAAGTGGCGTGGGCTGGGATTTCGAAATCATGTTCTTCGCCATCGCTTTCGTCGATCACATCATTGCCGCTTATGAATACATCATCGACCAACGGGCGCTATACAACCAGACCCTGGGGCAAGAGGGGGCTTTCGTGGTCGCCACCAATGCTTCCTTTGGCCTTCCTACACCTGTATTTTGCAGCGCCCAGCCCGTATGGGGCAATATGTACAACCTCTTAGGCGAGGTGGGCGTGCTGACTGCAGCCGGCACGGCCAACACCAACCGCAATATCGATCTGGAAGGCGACATGCCCACTTCCTGCGAAAGCCCATTCATCATCAAGGTTACCAATACGACAGCAGAAGATTTGAAGTTCATTTCGGCAGGCTTTGGCAAAGTCAGCATAGATATGGGGGCTCCAGGCCAGGGGTCTTACAGCCTCAAGCCTAATGACCGCTACGGCGAGTTTGGCGGCACTTCGGCGGCTGCGCCCCATCTGGCTGGGGCTATCGGGCTGCTCTACAGCCTCCCCTGTGAGGCACTGGCGACCGATGCTCTCCGCAGCCCGAAAGATATCGCCCTGCTGATGCGCCGCTTTCTGCTCGAAGGGGTCGATCCTGTGCCACAATTACAAGATATTACTTCTACTGGCGGGCGGCTCAACGTTGCCAAAGCGATGCAAACCATCATCGAAGATTGCGCTATAGTCGAAAGCCCGCTGGAGATCGTGGCGATTTCCCCCAACCCCGCCTCTACCCAGCTCACCCTGGAGTACAAAACGCCCGATTTTGAAGAATATGAGGTGCTGGTTTACAACGCCCTGGGCCAACTGGCCTTCCGCGACCGCTTCCGGCCCCTGCAATTCAGCCGCAAACGCTATGAGTTGGATGTGAGCTATTGGGCGCCAGGGGCTTATTATCTGGCAATCCAGCGCGGTGATAAGCGCGTGGCCAAGCCTTTCGTAGTCATTCACTATTAAAAAAGAGAGGATGCCTAAATACACCTTGGATAGAGCAGAGCGCCTGAAAAGCCGCAAGGTAATCGGAGCGATGTTTGGCCAGGGTGGGCAATCCTTTGGGCAGTACCCCCTGCGGCTAATCTATCTCCCCATGGCCCAGCGCCGCAGTGGATATCCGGTCCAAATTGCGGTGAGCGTGCCCAAGAAAAAATTCCCTAAAGCGGTGCAGCGCAACCGGATCCGGCGGCAAGTCCGCGAAGCTTGGCGGCTGCACAAGCACCGGCTCTATCAGGCGCTGGGCGAGGAAGCGCCGCAATTCGGCTTCCTGGTGCTCTACGTGGCCAAGGAGCCGCTGCCTTATGCTGAGATTGAACAAGCAATCCAACAGATGATCCGGCGGTTTATCCGCTACGGGAAAATGTCCTGAATTACTTCTTATCCGCCATGACAGCTTTGGGGTTCTCCAATGCCTTAAGCGCTTCTCGTATCATCGCATCATCCTGATTCAATACGGTGTAAAGGCCTTCGTTGTCGAAGAGCTGCTTGGCAATACGCGCTTTGAGGAACTGGCTGACCGCTTGCCGACTTTGTGGTGATGGTTTTGGCTTCACCTTCCCCCCACGCCCGCGTGCATAAGCCAGGAATTCCTGATAGAGGGCATCACTAATTTGGAACTGGCGGGCAAAGCGTTCTAAATTATAGTTCTTTTTGAGTGCCGGCCCATTCTCGCTCATGTAGGCAAAGACAAATTGGGGCACGTGTTGCCGCAATTCCAGGTATTCATCATTGAACAGGATGCTGTCCAGGGGGACAAAGATGTCTGGAGTAATCCCCCCGCCCCCATAGACGAGGCGGCCGCCAGAAGTATAAAAAGCAGTGGAATCGACGATGGCGATGCTCTCCGGAGAAGCCAGCTCGCCAGATTCATAGCGCAGGGCCATATCCTTTTCGTATGCTTCCAGGCCATTGTCATAAGGCTTCTGGATGGAGCGGCCGGATGGGGTGTAGTAGCGGGCAACCGTGAGGCGTAAAGCAGAGCCATCGCGCAGTTTGTACTGCTCCTGCACCAAGCCCTTGCCGAAAGAGCGCCTCCCCACGATGAGCCCGCGATCCTGATCTTGAATAGCACCGGCCAGGATTTCACTGGCCGAGGCAGAACCCTCGTCGATCAACACTACGATATCGCCAATATTAAAAAGCGCCCGCCCTGTGCTTTGGTAATCACTGCGGCTCACCGAACGGCCTTCGGTATAGACCAACAGTTTTTCTTTTTGCGTAAAGAGCTGGCTGAGGATATTGGTGGCTTGCTGCAAATATCCACCGGGGTTGTGCCGCAGGTCGATGACCAGGTTTTTCATACCTTCTTTTTCGACCATCCTTTCCACCCCACGCATAAACTCCTCATGTGTGGTGGCGCTAAAGCGGTTGATCTTGACGTAGCCAGTCTTGCCATCCAGCATATAGGCCACGTCTACGCTATGCATCGGTATTTCGTCGCGGGTGATGTTGAATCGGCGCAGCTTTTGCTCCTTGCCGCGCAAGACGCCAATGCTCACCACCGTGCCTTTATCCCCACGCAGCAAGTTGATAACACCCCGGGTGTCCATACTTACGCCGGCGATGGTAGAGTCTCCAATCTGGATGATCTTATCGCCGGCCTGGATGCCGGCTGCTTCGGAAGGGCCCCCTGCCAAAGGAGCTACTACCACGATGGTATCATCCAGCATCATGAATTCCACGCCGATGCCATCGAAATTGCCATCCAGTTGTTCACTGATTTCCTGCAATTGATCCACCGTGATATAATTGGAGTGGGGATCGAGCTTGGCCAGCATCTGGTTGATCATTTCCTGGACGAGCCTTTCGCGGTCCACTTCATCAACATACTTAGCTTCGATATAGCGCAGGATTTCTTCAATCTTGCCCTGGCCGCTATTGTTAAAGGAGGTTTCCCCCAGCTCGAGGGCTGCCGATGGCCCATCCGCCTCCAGGCGCATGCCGATGAGCATGCCCACTACCAACACGACAGCAAAAAGAAAAGGCAGCCACAAAGCTAGCTTCCCGGGAGTGTTTTTTTGATCCTGATACATCCTCTATCTATATAATATGTCGATAAGCAAATCACAAGGGTAATACAAAAATAAGCAATTTAATGTTGAGGCTCCTGCCTTTTTTCTCTCTACCATAGTGACTTTTTGAGCTTTTCCCGTCAAACAAACATCCGTGTTCGCAATTTTGCATTGCGTTGGACAATATTTACAAACCTATAAATGTTAAACACTAGAACATCCCAAAACTTATCTCCCATGAGAAACATCCTATTAACCACCATCCTTATCTCTGCCCAGGGCCTCCAGGCTCAAGAGCGCTTTGTCGGCCAGGAATACAGCGAATTTTACGACTGGTATCACCAGCAATCACAAGTTGAAGAGCTGTATAAAGACCGCGCCACCCTATACACCTTCACCGAACAGGCCAGCGTCCGCCAGGGTCCCTGCCTTTCCTCCAGCCTGGTAGTGCAACTGCCCATCGGCTACCGCGTGCAAAACATTGCTCATCCCAATAGCTATTATTTGCCAGAAGATGAGATCGATGGCTACAACGATATCTGGTACCACGTCTGCGGCAAAGGCCCTGATGGGAAAGCCTTTAACGGCTACATCTGGGGCGCACAAATCGCCAAAGGTTGGCGCCAGCAAGACCTCACCGGCGATGGGGAGGCGGAGTTTGTCATGCTCGGCATCTCCAGCCAGCCGCGCAAAAAGCCCAGAGATATCAATGCGGAAATCCGCATCCTGCAAAATGGCCGCATCCTGACTCAACAGCAAGTGCCAGGCTTGTGCGTCTTTGAAAGCTGCGCGGCCAGCCCGCTGCTGCGCATCCTCCAAACGCCCCAGGGCTTCACCATCATGGAGACCAGTACCGTGACTTTCGGCTGCTGGGCCGGTATCGAAAAGGCTTTCTTCTCCTGGAACGGTACGAAACTCCAGCGTGTCTATCACGCTGAATATACCACCGGCCACGAATTTTATAATGAACCTTTCCTCGTCAACACGCCTTCTGGCAGCGCTCAATTGTGCCGTTATAGCCACGAAGGCAAAGACCATACCCCGGTCTGGAAATGTGAACAGATCAGCACCAATGGCCGCGCCACTATCGCCCTGCAAGTCAATGCCGATACACAGGGCAGGTAGGGCAAGTGGCGCCAAGCGACATCCCGGACGAGCAAAGCGAGAGCGAGATGTCGCTTGGCACTGGGCCCCGCTAAATGCCCTTCCGCATTTAGCGGGATGTCAGCGTGCGAGGCACTAGGCTCAGCTTGTAGGGCCTAACGATGAACACTCATGCAGACCCCACCCTCAGCAAGATTTTCCCCACATTACGGTGAGCCTCCAGGTAGCGGTGAGCCTCGGCGGCATCTTCCCAGTCAAATACAGTATCGATGACGGGTTTTAACTGGCCCTGCTCGAAGAGTGGCCAGGCAAAGCGATAGAGCGCCTGCGTAAGCTCGATTTTATAAGCTAGCGGCCGGGCCCGCAAGGTAGAGCCGAGGATTTGCAGCCGCTTGGAAAGCACGGGCCCCAAGCTGAGCCTTTCAGCCTGCGCGCCGCCCATCAGCGCGAGCAGCACCAGGCGGCCATCGGGGCGCAACACTTCGAGGTTGCGCGGCAGGTTGGGCGCACCGATGAAATCCAGGACGACGTCCACGCCTCCATTTGCAGTATGCTCCAAGACCACTTTGGCAAAATCTTCTTGCTGGTAATCAATCGCTTTTTCTGCGCCCAGTTGTAGGCAAGCCCCATGTTTGCCCGCTGAAGCGGTCACGATAGCCTGCCCCCCCATGGCTCGGGCGAGTTGTATGGCCGCAGTGCCAACCCCGCTGGCCCCAGCATGGATGAGTACGGTTTCGCCGGCTTGCAGGCGAGCTAGCCAGCAGAGGGCCTGATAGGCCGTGAGAAAAACTTCGGGTATGGCTGCTGCTTCGATGGTGCTAAGCCCGGCCGGCACGGGCATGGCCAATTCCTCGTGAATGCAGACATACTCCGCATAACCTCCTCCGCCTAGCAGGCCGCAGACCTCATCGCCGATTGCCCATTTGCTCACCCCTGCGCCCCGGGCACTCACCCTGCCCGCCATCTCCAGGCCCAGGATGGGGCTCTCGCCAGCTGGCGGTGGATATTTGCCCTGACGCTGCAAGCTGTCCGCCCGGTTTAAGGCTGTAGCTTCTACTTTGACCAGTATCTCTCTTTCTCGCGGCTCGGGCAACGGGCATTCGCCCATGTACAACTCATCAGGGCCGCCAAAAGCCTTAATCTGCACTGCTCGCATCTTTTTGTCATTTTGCTTGCCAAAGGGGGGAATTGCCCCTAAGCCTTCACTTGTACAAAATATGTTTCAGCGAAAATAGTAAATTTGCTAGTGCTTTCAAGCAAACCTTCCAGGATATCCCCTACTATGATATTCTGGCTATTCAACATCGCTCAAAAAAATCTGCCATGAAAAACATCCTTTTACTGCTGGTATTCACCGCTTTCATCTACAGCGCTCCAGCACTTGCTCAATCCTATGACCAGACGAAAGTCCAACTCCAGTTTTTCAACCATTACGGGAGAGTCGCTCAGAAAGGCAAAGCGCCCTCAGCCAATATTGGGTCGGAATTCTTGTATGACGATTGGAAAGCGATGGACATCACCTTCAAAGATACGACGGTGAGGTTTGATGAGGTTAAAATCAATTTGTTCTACTCGAACTTGGAAGTCTTGTACAATGGAGAGGAAAAAATAATCGACAACCGGCACTTCAGGCATGTATCTCTCCCCCTTTCCAACCAGCCTCAAAAGCTCACCCCTGCCAATCGCTTCAGCTATGGCGGAAAAGCCCTGGAGGGTTTTGTCGAGATCATCGGCGAAGGCGAAACAAAAGTCCTCATCCAGTATCACCTCTATATCAAAGAGCCCAATCCTCAGGCGAATATCGTTGGTGGCCATACTGCCAACAAGCTGATGAGTATGTCCGATAATTATCTTTTTGACGGGGAGAGCCTGACCCTGATCAAAAAGAAAAAAGACTTGGCTGAACACTACCGCAAGCAGTCCAAAGCCTTGGACCAATACCTGAAAATGCATAAACCGGACCTTAAAGACCCTCGCCAGTTGTTGGCATTAGTAGAAAAAATGAACCCTAAGTGATGGGGGCAAGGGGGTGATGGGGAAAAAGGCTATTTGAAATCGGCTCGAAAGCTTTTGTAGGGAGCATGCCTTGCTCGGGAAGTGTACTAGTACATAGCCCAAAAGGCGCATTAGTACTCATTTCCAACCAGCAACAAGCAAAAAAAACAGCGGGGAGCGGCATTTAAGCCGCTCCCCGCTGACATTAGAACTTACTCTAGAGGAGTATTACTTTAAGGTAGGCGGCCAGGGTTTGCCTGGGTTTGCCTTGATTGTGGTCGTACCACCATCGCCATAGGTATTGGTCCACTCGATGACGAGGTTTTCACCGTCGTTGCTGATAAAGGTAAGGCTATAGCTGTCACCATATTTATCCGAACCGGAAAAAGAGATGGCACCGCAAGCATCATTGAACCGTACCGAGCCACCGGGAGGCGTATCGCTCCAAGCGCAGGCAAAGACACCAAAAGACGGGTCAGACAGCGTATATACGCCAACTGTATTCGCCACCGCCGTGAAAGTCACCGTACCCGTTACGGATGCACCACAAGCGCCAGCATTGCCGCCAGGGCCTGCCGCTACATTGGTCGTTTCGTACTCATAAGTGCCGCCCAAATTACTTGGGCATACCACTGGGATGCGGTAGAAGAAGGGCGAACGGTAGAACTGCCCCCCTGAAACGTCCCCGCTCAGGTTGCTGTTGGTAAACACCCGGCCATTCACGTCTAAAAGCGATAAGCGGAACTCAAAGAAATCGCCGCCATTGACGTCCGCTTTCGTGAGGCCCAATGCCGCCAGCGCTTCCGGGGCAGTGACCCGGATGGTAGTCGCCAGGTATTTGCTACTGCTCTGCGGCGCGAAAGCCGAAGCCGGTACCGTAAACAATTTTGCTTCTGCGGTAAGGCTCGGGCCGCGGCGACGCGCAACAAACACATCCACTTCTTGTACCAGCCTGCCGTCTTCAGCATCTACCGCTTCCACAGTGACTTCGAAGAAAGCATTATCCAGGTCGAAGAAGTTGAAGTTGTTGCCTGGCTGCGCCAGCGTCCGCAGATATACCCCTGTCTCAAACTCGTTGTAGGGGATAGCCGGCTCCACCCAGTCTGTACAACCGGAAATGGAGATGGCGAAAAGGAAACCAAAAAGATATTTTATTTTGCTCATTGCAAATTCTTTTAAAGGTTAATCAATGAACCCGTCGGGGTTGTTGTCCCAGAATACTTTCACGTTGTTGCTCGCCTTCTGCTGGGCATTGGCGTTGCGGTTGACGTGGAAGTCGGGATAGACAAAGCTACGCGGGAAATTGCCAAAGTTTGCAATCTGCCCCGGCTGCATATTGTCTGGTTGTCCGGTACGGCGGTAGAGGTTGTAGGCTTCGTTGCCGCCGCCGAGCAGGGAAATCCAATACTCCAGGGCCACCACCCGCAGCTTGCCGCTAGCATCAGCTGCGTCATAATCCGCGCTCACCTTATCGAGATACATCCCACGGCTAGCTTCGAATTCAGAGGTCGGATCAGCAGCATTGATTTTACCGGCTTCTGCCGTGGTCAAAGACCAGGAGCGGACGTAGTTGATGTGCTTTTCAACCCCAGCCAGCAAGTAGTTTTTAGCCGCTGCGGCGTCTTTCCCCAGCTCTAGGGTATGCTCTGCCAACATGAAATCTACATAAGCAGCCAACATGATGGGCTGGATACCAGCTCCCCCGTTGCCTGGATTGTTAGCGCTCATCCCGGCAGGGGCATCTTCATCAAAGCTGCCGCCAGCAGGGTACAGGCCGTAAAGCGTACGCTTCAGGTTATCCGGTGGGATACCCTGTGGGTCCAGGTGGTCACGGCCCCAATACCCCCGATCGCCCGGCATACACCATGGCATGCCTGGAGGATAGTGGAAGGGGACAAACTCATTGATACACCGTACTTCAGCTTCTGAGACTGGATTTGCTCCCACCTGCCGATAGAAGTAGTAGGGCGCACGCGGGTCGTCAAAACCTTTAGCTTCGGTCAGATGCCACATGAAATAAGTGGACTGATAGTCACCTCCGCCATTGGGGAATTGAATTGCGTAGTAAGGGTGGCGGCTAGCCGGGTCAGCAACACTGGTTCCATAACGGAAAACAAAGTCGTCACCAGTTTGCAGCAAATTGTTGTCTGCAATCAAAGCATCAATGGCTGCCGTAGAGCCGTTTGGATCGATCAAGCGGCGATTCAGGTGATAGCGGAGCTGCAAAGTATTCACCAGGCGCACCCATTTGGTGTAATTGCCACCATAGAAAAAGTCATTGGGCGTCCCCAGAGAAGTTGCAGTAAAATCATCCTTTGCTGAAACCAGAAGATCGAAAGCAGCCTGATATACCACCGCACCATCATCCACACGGGGGTTGAAATTGCCCGGGTCAAAAGCTTCGGAGAAAGGTACGTCGCCGAACGCATCGACCAAGGTCATCCAGACATAAGCTTCGATGGTTTTTGCAATGCCGAGATGCCTCCTGAAGTTGCCTTCTTCGGCCAATGCCTTCAGGTTCCTGATGTCATTGAGGATATTGGCGTAGGCATTGTTCCAGATGCCATTCATCGTGACAGCCTGGTAGGCGATCTCGTAGGTATCCGAAGGCTGGTGCAGGATGCGGGTCACCCGCTGCCCAAAAAAGCTGGTAGCGTCGTAGAAACTGGCAAAGTCCACTTGAATCCTATTCAGGATAAAATTCACGTCAGCGCTTTCCAGCGTCACATCATTGGGGCTGTCCAGCAGCTTGTCAAAGTCGCAAGAACTCACGGCCAGGGCGCCCCAGATGAGGAATATATGAACGAGATATCTTTTCATCTTTTTGTCGTTTGAATGTTTAGAAAGTTAAGTTTAGGGTCGCGCCGTACCTTCTTGCGCTGGGGCCTGTCAGGTAGTCAAAACCCAAACCGTTGCCTACGCCCGTGCTGAGCACGTCCGTGTCAAAATTGACGAACTTCGGCATGTTCAAAGCCCGGAACCAGATGTTGGAGCCAGTAAAGGTCAGAGAAGCAGCCTTGAAGGGCGACTTGCCGATGATGCTGGCCGGCAAGCTGTAAGTGAGTGAAGCTTCGCGCAAGCGGAGCGTACTGCCGTCGAAAGTGATGGCTTCATCAGTAAAGAAATAGTTGTCGAAGAAATAGTTGGCTGCAGTCACCTGTACATCATTGGGTACATAGACCCCTTCCGAAACCTCTTTTACGCCTGGCAGGATTAAGCTCAGCGAACGATCCAACTGGTCGGTGTCTTTAGACAAACCGCGTGCCAATACCCCTTTGACCGTGTTGCTCACGATGACCCCCTTGTGGCGGTATTCCCACATGAAAGACAGGTTGAAGCCTTTGAAGCTGATGGAGTTGATCAAGGAAGAAGTGAAAGCAGGGTTGGGGTCGCCCAATACTGCGATTTCAGAAGTTTCCTTGTAACGCCCGTTTGACAGCACGACCTTCTGGCCATCAGGCGCTCTTTCAATGCCGATGCCCTTGATGAGGCCATAAGGCTCGCCAGGGATGGCAAAGTTGCCCAGGTTGGTGAAGCCAGAGATGAGCACTTGGTCTAGACCGGCACCCAATTCCTGGATTACGGAGCGGTACATGCCATAGTTGGCGGTGATATCCCACTGCAAGCCCGAACTAGTGCGCACCGGAGTGATAGTGGCGTTGAGTTCGACGCCACGGGTCTGCAATTCTCCAAGGTTGATCGTCGTGAAGTTGAAACCGGTTGACGGATCAATCGGCGCTTGCGTTATCAGGTCTTCCGTATTTTTCTGGTAGAGCGAGAGGTCAAACCGCAGGCGGTTGTTGAACATCACGCCTTCCAATCCAAATTCAACTTCCTTGTGCAGCTCGGGCTTCAAGTTGGGGTTGCCCAACAAAGTGGAGACCGACTGAGTGGAGAACAAAGCGCCGGCAGCATTGGCAAAACCCCGGGCGTTTTGGGCCAGGATATTCCGAGTGCTGTAGGGGCGGGGGAAACCAGCAGAGGTACCATAACCCAAGCGCATTTTCAAGTAGCGCAAGGTGTTGGATTCCAGCCCGCTGATCGCCGTCGTTGGGATGAAAGAGATACTCGCGCCCGGATAAAGGATGCGGCGGTTGTCAGGCTCCACGGTAGAAGTCCAGTCGTTGCGTGCCAACAAGTTGACAAACAGGTAATCGGAGTAGTCTAGCGTTACGCTACCGTAAACACCAGCTCTCTTTTCTTGCTCGAGGTAGTTGATCCTGCCTCCAGTAAAAGGATCGCGGGCGGAAGTGGCACCAAAGTTAGCGTGGTTGAACAAACCAAAAGCCAATTGATTGGTGCTAGCCAGGCCAAATTGCTCGTAGCTGTCTTCCCGATAGTTACCGCCCACCAAAGCGGTGAGGTTGAAGCGCTCATTGAAATCGGTGCGGTAGTTCAGGTTGACATCGTGGTTCCAGATCGTGTTCTTGATCGTCGTGCTCTTGAACATCCCGTTGATTACGTTCGGGTTGTTACCCGTACCACCTTTGTTCAGCTTAACTTCCTGATTTTCGGTATAGGTATCCAAGCCGATGCGATAAACCAAACCAAAATTGCGGTTGATGTCATAGTTCAGCGAAGTCGAGTTGAAGAAACGGTTGACGATGCTGGTGTTGGAGTAATACTTCGCCAGCCAGAGCGGGTTGGTGATGTCGTTGCCGCCACGGTAATAAACCGAGCTGCGGTCTACCGGGTTTTCGAAAGGCAAGTTAGCCAAATCGACGTTGCGCGGCGTGTAAAGTACGTTGGCAAAAACCGAGGGAATATCTCCTGAAGCATTACTACCGAAGCCGGCATTGAGCGGCGGCGATGCGACATCTGTGTTGATAAAGGAGAAGGAGGAGCGGATGGACAGCTTATCCGTGATTTCGGAATTGAAGCCAAGCCCAAAATTGAGTTTCCGCAGGGTATTGCCCGGCGTAAAGCCTTGCTCATCCTGATAGCCAAAGCTAGCGTTGTAGCTGGATTTGCCAATTGTATTGGAAACTTGTAAAGAGGTGTTGTGCACTTGTCCGGTACGGAAGAAAGATTCTCCAATGTCCTCATAAGCGCGGTTTTCATAGCGCACGGGCTTGCCATCGGCATCGAAGAATTGGGGAAAGGCATTGCGGATCTTCGCTACGCCCGACAAAGCGATGGGGTGAGGCACATCCTTCACATCTGCGAAGTTGGCACCCCAGTTGCTAAAGAACCAGGCATCCGGCGTCAACTGTTGGAAGCCACCGCCATAGTTGTTCTGGTACTCGGGCAGAGAAGCGATGCGGTTTTGGAAATAAGACTGGTTGAGGCTGATTTCCGCACCTTTTGCTGCTGCGCCGCCGCCACTCTTGGTGGTGATCAGGATAACGCCGTTGCGGCCCTGGTCGCCATAGAGTACCGTAGCAGACAAACCTTTCAATACACTGACCGACTCGATGTTGTTCGGGTCCAGGTCCAGCATACGGCTGGAGGTCGTCTGCCCACCGGTGGTGAAGCCGGTTTGTTGGTTAGTGGAGGAGTTGAATGGCACGCCATCTACTACGAACAAGGGCTGGTTGCTACCCGTTACCGAGGAATAACCCCGGATGGTGATGTTGGTACCACTACCAGATATACCACCTGTAGAAGTGATATTCACCCCTGGCACCTTGCCTTGCAGGATGCGGCTGACGTCCGCTTCCGGACGCTTGGCGATCAAGCCTTCATCAACGGTGGTCACACCGTAGCCCAAGGCTTTCTTGTCCCTTTTGATACCCAAGCTGGTGACCACCACCTCGGTGAGTTGTTGGGAGGACGGTTCCATGACGATGTCCACCACATTGGAGGTGCCCAGTTCGATTTCTCTAGTGGTGTAGCCGGTGTAGCTCACGACTAGGGTGTTGCCATCGGGCGGCACATTGATGGAATACTTGCCGTCAAAATCTGTTACGGTACCCGTAACTGTCCCTTTCACCAGGATGCTCGCTCCTATGAGCGGCTCTCCTCCGGGATCTGTGACTGTACCGCTAATTGCTCTCTGCGCCATCAAGGCACCAAAGGAGAGACAGACTAGCGAGAAGACTAGTGAGAGTTTTTTCATACTTCGAAATTTTTGCGATTAAAAACTAAAAAAAATCCAATTCCAAAGCAAAGCTAATGCAAGGATTGCAAACTGCCAAAAAAAGTTAACTATTCCTTAACACTACTTTACGGTTGGTTAACGAAAGTAGAGGTGAGACTGCTGCCTAAGGTTGGCTGCTCAAGTGAAAATAGCGTGGAAATATATTCTAATGCCGCCGAAGCAAAAAGCGCACAATGGGTTGGCGTTTAGAGCTTAAACAAGTGCCCCATTTCGTCTTGTTTGGTTTTCAGATACTTGAAATTTTCTGCTTGCGGTTTGATGATCAGAGGCACTCGACAGACCAACTCTACTTGGGAATGTTCCAGGGCTTCGATTTTTTCCGGGTTGTTCGTCAGCAAGCGGACGCGAAAAATCCCTAGCGCCTCCAGCATCTCCAGCGCGATATTGTAGTGGCGGGCATCTACTTCGAGGCCCAGATGGATATTGGCATCCACCGTATTCAGCCCGCGGTCTTGCAGGTTGTAAGCTTTGAGCTTATTGATGATGCCGATACCCCGGCCTTCCTGCCGCAAGTAAAGTACGACGCCACCCTCAGCGGCGGCCATTTCCAGGGCTTTTGCCAGCTGCTCCCCACAGTCACAGCGTTTGGATCCGAACAAATCGCCAGTGATGCACTCGGAATGAATGCGGGTGAGCACCGGCTGGGAAATATCGCAGTTTTCGTGTACCAGCGCCAGATGGGGCATCCACTCCGCTTCGCTTTCCGCAAAGGCAATCATATTGAAGTTGCCCCAAGGCGTGGGGATCAGCGCTTCGGCCTGTTTTTTCACCGCGTTCTTTTTAATTTGTCGAATGTCTTTGACCATGGTACGTACTTTGGGCACAATTCCCGGAAAACGAAGTAAGGCAGCACAAATTTAAGCTTTTTATGGCAGGTTTTGACCTCATCCGCTTTCCGGTTTATTTGTAAGAAAACCACGGAAGGCGGTAAAAGTTGCAGCGGCGGCGCTAACCCATTGGTTCCAGGCATCCTGGAGGAAACAGCCTCATCAGGATACGGATATAAACAGCTACTGCGGTGCAGCAGCAGTGATAAAAATCACATCCTCATCCTCGCCTTTTTCCTAACTTTGTCAAACAAGCTTAACAACCTTTCAAATCATGAAGGCAGCGGCTCAAATATTGGCTTTTTATTTCCTGCTTGGCAGCCTGTTCCCGGGTACGGACTTCAGCCAGTTGAGCAAGTTATGCAAACTCCTGGAACACTTCGAGCTGCACCTGCAAACTGCCGCCCAACAAGGTCAAGCCCTCCGCTTTAGCGCTTTCCTGCTGGATCACTTCAGCGGCGATGCTAGCCACGAGCACGGCGATGCCGGGCAAAGCCATCAGGAACTGCCGCTGCAAAGCATCCAGTACTTCCCGATGGTGCTACCCGAACACAGCCCACTGCTGGTTTTAACACCATATAAACATACCACTGCGCTTTACATTTCTGAAGAGGATGCGATGCCCTCTGGTTTTCGCGGCAGCATCTTCCGCCCCCCGGTATTGTCCTGAATCACTTGGTTCCCGACGCATCAAGCATTTTTGTGCCGGCCGGAGCTCCACGACCAAACCAGGTAGCCTACCGCTGCTTGAAGCATAGCTGAACAGGCTTTCGCCAACTTGCCGCTCAGCTCCGCCCAGGCCTGATTAGGCTGCCGAAGCGTAATATAATAAGCCAATCCTTTATGATCAAAGCAATCATCAGTTTTTCCGTAAGGAACAAACTATTCACCATGCTAATGGTGCTGGGTATGACCGCACTAGGGCTGTATTCCCTGTCGCGCATCCCGATTGATGCAGTGCCAGACATCACCAACAACCAAGTCCAGGTCGTCACCGTCTCGCCCTTTCTGGCGGCACAAGAAGTAGAGCAGTTTATCACCTATCCGATAGAGCTGGCCCTGGCCAATATCCCCAACGTCGTTGAAATCCGTTCGATCTCTCGCTTCGGGCTCTCAGTAGTGACCGTGGTCTTCAAAGATTGGGTACAAATCCTGCATGCCCGGCAATATGTACAGGAACAGCTTAGCCGGGCAGAGGATGAAATCCCAATGGGCCTGGGCAAGCCCGAGCTGATGCCCATCACCACCGGCCTGGGGGAAATATACCAGTACGTGTTGCGCGTTAAGCCTGGCTACGAACAGCAGTACGATGCCATGGAACTGCGCACCATTCAGGACTGGATCGTGAAGCGGCAGCTTTCCGGCATCCCCGGCATCATCGAAGTCAGCAGCTTTGGCGGCTATCTCAAACAGTACGAAGTGGCCATCGAACCCCACTTGTTACGCAGCTACGGCTTGGCGATGGCCGATGTTTTTGAGGCGCTTTCGCGCAACAACCAAAATAGTGGCGGCAGCTATATTGAAAAAGGTAATTACGCCTATTACATCCGCACCGAAGGCATCGTGCATAGCATCGAAGATATCGAGCAAATCGTGGTGGGCACCCGCCAGGGCATACCTGTGCTGATCCGCGACCTGGGCAAGGTGCAGTTTGGCAGCCCCAAGCGTTTTGGTGCCATGACGATGGACGGTAAAGGCGAAGTGGTCGGCGGCATCACGCTGATGCTGAAAGGCGCCAATGCGTCAGCTACGATCGGCAATGTCCGCAAGCGCGTCGCACAGGTGCAGCAGTCCCTGCCCGAAGGGGTTGAGCTACACCCCTACCTCGACCGTTCTGATTTGGTTGGAAAAACCATCGCCACGGTCAGCACCAACCTGCTGGAAGGCGGCCTGATTGTAGTGCTCGTGCTCATCCTGCTGCTTGGCAACTGGCGTGCGGCGCTGATTGTGGCGTCCATCATCCCTTTATCCATGCTCTTTGCGCTCATCTTCATGGACCTCCTGGGGGTATCGGCCAACCTGATGTCGCTAGGTGCCATTGACTTTGGCATCGTGGTTGATGGGGCCATTATTGTGGTTGAAGGCGTACTCCACGCCTTGTTCACCTACCATGTTGGCCGGCAGCTCAGCCAGAGCGAAATGGACGGCATCGTCACCGAAGCTTCGGCTAAACTATTTCGCGCGGCAGTCTTTGGGGTATTCATCATCCTGGTCGTCTTTATCCCCGTCATGACCCTGACGGATATCGAGGGCAAGATGTTCCGCCCCATGGCCATCACCTTTAGCCTGGTAGTCACTGGCGCATTGCTCTTATCTTTGACTTACGTGCCGGTGGTCAGTTCCCTGGCGCTTTCGCGCAACATCCAGGCGCACCGCACCTGGGCCGACCGCTTTATGGACTGGTTGAGGAGCTTGTACCACCCGGTGTTGGAGTGGGCGCTGCGTTTCCCCAAGACCATTATCAGCGTTGCTGTCGCCCTACTGTTCGGCAGTATACTGCTGTTCCTGAGCTTAGGCGCGGTATTCATCCCTACCCTGGAAGAAGGCGACCTGGCCATGCAAATGGCCATCCAGCCAGGCAGTTCGTTGGAGGAAAGCATCCGCACCGCATCCAAAGCGGAAAAAGTCTTGTTGGATAACTTCCCGGAAGTAGAACACGTGGTCTCTAAAATCGGCACGGCAGAAGTACCCACCGACCCGATGGCCATCGAGGACGCCGATATCATGATTATCCTCAAGGAAAAATCGGAATGGGTGAGCGCCCAAGGCCGGGAAGAACTGGCCGACAAGATGAAAGCAGCACTGGAAGTAATAGCCGGGGCAGAGTTTGAATTTACCCAGCCCATCCAGTTGCGCTTCAATGAATTGATGACCGGTGCCAAGACCGATATTGCGGTCAAGATTTTTGGCGAAAACACCGCAGAGCTCAAGCGCCTGGCCGACCGGGCTGCCGAGCTGATCGAAGGCTTGCCGGGCGCAGCCGACGTGAAAGTAGAACAGACCGAGGGCTTGCCACAATTAATCATCCAGTTTGACCGCGCCCGCCTGGCCCACTATGGCTTGCATATCGAGCAGGCCAACACCCTGGTGCGCACGGCCTTCGCCGGCGAAGCAGCTGGGGTCGTCTTTGAAAACGAGCGCAAATTTGACCTCGTGGTCCGCCTGGATGAACCTTACCGCCAAGACCTGGACCTCAGCCGCCTTTTTATCAGCTTGCCCAACGGCGAGGGTGCCATCCCGCTGAGCGAGGTAGCTTCCGTCCACTATGCAGAAGGGCCCATGCAAATCAGCCGGGAAAACACGCGCCGCCGCATCAATGTAGGTATTAATGTGAGAGAGCGCGACATCGCCAGTCTGGTGGCTGATATCTCGGAAAAATTAGAATCTGAGCTCCGGCTGCCGCCTGGCTATACCATCAGCTATGGCGGGCAGTTTGAAAACCTGGAGAAAGCGCGCCAGCGCCTCAAGGTAGCTGTACCCGTAGCACTATTGCTGATCTTTGCTTTGCTCTTCTTTACTTTTGAGCGCCTGAAATACGCCTTGATGATTTCAACGGCCGTGCCGCTTTCCATTATCGGGGGCGTATTGGCGCTATGGCTGCGGGACATGCCCTTCAGCATCTCCGCCGGGGTGGGCTTTATCGCCCTGTTTGGGGTGGCAGTGCTCAACGGCATCGTACTCATCAGCTATTTCAACAGCCTGCGCTACGACGAAGGGCTGACCGATCTGCGGGAAATCGTCATCAACGGCAGCCTGGTGCGGCTCCGCCCGGTAATCCTGACGGCGACTACTACCGCCCTGGGCTTTTTGCCTATGGCGCTGTCCACTTCAAATGGAGCAGAAGTACAAAAGCCGCTGGCCACCGTGGTTATTGGCGGGCTAATCACCTCTACCTTACTGACGCTAATCATCCTGCCTATACTTTACTATCTGGTCAACCGCAATCTGCCTGCCCTTAAAAAGGCTGCCGCGGTATTGGTGCCGTTATTGCTTGCAGGCAGCTTTGCCCATGCTCAACAGCCCCCGCTCACCCTGGAAACAGCAATGCAGCACGCCCTGACCGACCACCCCAGCCTGAAGAACGGCGCCATCGGCATCCGGCAAGCCAGCCTAGGCATCGAAGCAGCCCGCCAGATACCCGCCATGGATTTTTCGCTGGATATCGGGCAATACAATACCAGCATGATCGACTATCAGTTTTCCGTAACCCAATCTTTCCCCTTGCCGGGAGTCAACCGCCAACGGCAGGAGGCAGCCCGCGCTCGCCTGGCTCTGGCTGAAGGCCAACAGGGGCTGCTTCAGCATCAAATCATCTACCAGGTGCAGCAGCAATGGTTTTCGTGGCTATACCTGCAACAACGCCAGCGGGCACTGGAGACCCAAGCGCAATTGTACGATGAACTGGCACAAAGAGCGGCGGCCCAGTACCGGGCTGGCGAAACGGGGCAATTGGATAACACCCTGGTACAAAGCCGCCTGGCACAGGCAAAACAGGCCTATGCCCTGGCACAGCTTGAAGCCCAACAAGCTTTTAACCGCCTGCTGCAAGCGGCTTTCCTCTCTGATG
Organism: uncultured Phaeodactylibacter sp.; assembly: GCA_964432875.1. Classification (GTDB taxonomy): domain Bacteria; phylum Bacteroidota; class Bacteroidia; order Chitinophagales; family Saprospiraceae; genus JACJYE01. The sequence continues at coordinate 24,746 of CAYSPJ010000065.1, forward strand.
CCGCCCCGCCGCCCGACAGCTTATATGCCCTGCCTTTGCCTTTACCTGATACGGCAGCAGCCCTCGCCGTTTTCCTGGCACCGCTGCAACAGCAAGTGCTGGTGGCCCAGGAAGAAGCTACCGTCCAATCGCAATTATTAAAACCCGAACTGCTCGTGGGCTATTTCAGCCAGAGCATACGGCCCGATTGGCCTCTGCAAGCGGTGCACACCGGCATAGCGCTGCCCATCTTCCAAAAACCGCAGCGCGCCCGCATCGAACAAGCCCAACTGGAAAGCATCCGCGCAGGAAACGAGCTGCAGCGCCAACAGCAGCTCCTCCGGCAGGAACGGCAGTTGGCCCGGCAGCAGATGCAAGGCTTCTTCCAACAACTGCAAACGAGCGGGCAAAACCTGCTGGGGCAGGCCGCCCGCTTGCGCCAACTAGCCGGGCTCCAGCTACGGGCTGGCGAGATTGATTATTTTCAGTATGTGCAAAGCCTGGAAGCAGCCTTTGCCAACGAACTGCAATACCTCGGCTTGGTCGAACAATACAACCAGGCCAATTTATTCTTCCAATTCCTTTCAAAATAAAATGAGCTACGATATGAAATACCTGGCAATATCCTCCTTTACAGCCCTATTGGCACTTAGCCTTAGTGCTTGCCACCAACAAGTTGGGGCCGAGGAGGGCAACGCGGCTGGCGAAGCGCGTGACACGCTGATTGCCTTATCTGCCGAGCAGATGCAGTTGGCGGGCATAGAATTGGGCCGCCCCGATACCCTGGCGATGGAAGCCTTTATCGAATGTGCTGGCTTCACCGATCTGCCTCCAACCCAAGTCTATTCCGTTCATAGCCCGGTAATGGGCTTCGTACAGCAAGTGCGCCACTACCCCGGCCAGTATGTGCGGCAGGGCGAACTGCTCACTTCCATTTCACACCCCGAGCTGATGCGCCTGCAGCGGAGTTTACTGGAAAGCGCCGCAAGCCTGACCTTCCTCCAGCGCCAACAGGAACGCTCCAGCGAATTGGCGCAAGCCGATGCCGCATCCCCCAAAGCAGCGGAACAGGCTCAGGCGGATTACGAGGTTGAAAAAGCCCGCTTTGAAGGTTTGAAAACGGAATTGAAGTGGATGGGCATCAATGTGGAAGAAGTACTAAAAAGCAAGAAAGCTCAGGAGATTATCCGCATTTATGCCCCGGCGAAAGGCTACATCACCAAAATGGAAATCAACCCTGGCAAGCTGGTCGAACCCAATGCCTTGATGTATGAACTGGCCGACAATAGCCACCAACACCTGGAGCTGCAAGTCTATGCCAAAGACCTCGCCCGCATCGGCGAAGGCCAAGCAGTTTTGGCTTACTTGCCTGGCAGCGGCAAACCACTGGCCGGCAAGGTTTTCCTCATTGGCAAAACGATTGATGCCAGCACCAAAACGGCCAATATCCACGTCCATTTTGATCAGGAGCCACTAGGCCTCGCCATCGGCACCTACCTCTCCGCGCGCATCCTCACCAAAGCCGATGAGCTGCTAGCCGTACCCGAATCCGCCATCGTGCGCAGCGACGGGCTGGCTTTCGTATTCGTCAAAGAAAATGACGGCTTCAGGAAACAGCTGATCAGCGTTGGGCGTACCGAAGGGGGATACGTAGCCATCGAAGGCTTAAAACTGTCCGAGGGCCAGCAAATGGTGCTGAAGGGGGCTTATTATTTGAACCAGGGAGAATGACGGGCATTAAAAGTGCTTGGCATTATCATCCAACCGGGCACCGTCCACCCATTTGCCCCTTGGTCATTAGCAGGCCATGCTCAGCCTGTCAGCAATAAACACCGGGGGGGTGCTGGCGGCATTAAGTTGACGGCAAATCCCCCTGTTTTTCCTTAGAGTTGAGCCACTGGATGACTGCTGGCTTTGCCATTACTGCTAGTAGCTAGATGCAGCATCGGCTGTTTTTGGTCTAATATTTGAAAAACCGAGTTGTTGCTCACAAACTCCGGGACGAAGGCCTTCATCTTGGCTACCATGGCGAAGGCATCGCCCTGAGCAAGGGCAGTATCCAGCTCACGCATCAATTGTGTGGCTTTTTCCCGGCGATAAGGGCTGATGCGTGCGCGCATGATCTTCGGGTGATGGGTTGGCAACACGTCTTCCTGCTTGGTAAGCAGCTCTTCGTACAATTTCTCGCCAGGGCGCAGGCCGCTTTCCACAATATGGATATCCTTGCCTGGCTCCAGGCCGGAAAGTAGGATCATTTTCTTCGCCAGGTCATAGATTTTCACCGCTTTGCCCATATCAAAGACGAAAATCTCGCCGCCCTG
>CAYSPJ010000065.1:27145-28623 GCA_964432875.1 uncultured Phaeodactylibacter sp.
GCCAGCAATTTGGTGGCAAACACATTGACCTGGAGCGCCTCGCAGGGGTTTTCTTCCATCAAAGGTACGTGCTTGTAGGCAGCGGCATGATAGATGATATCAGGGCGGTGGGTTTTAATGGCCATTTCCATGCGCATTTTGTTTCCCACGTTGGCCAACAAATATTCAACCCGGCCAGCAGTAGGCCGGTAAGCCGGATCAGCATTGATTTCAAACTGCAGATTGTATAAAGGCGTTTCGGCCTGGTCAACCAGTATTACTTTTGCCGGGTTGTATTGAAGTACCTGCCGGCTTATTTCACTCCCAATCGAGCCGGCAGCCCCGCTGATCAATACGACCTTGCCTTCTAATTCTTTCTTGATATGCTGCGTATCCAATTGGATAGGCGCCCTTTCGAGCAGCTCTTCAATGCTTACGGCCCGCAACTGCCGGGCGCTGAGTTGGCCATTGATCCAACTGATGATGGGCGGCACTACCTTCACTTCAAGGTGGAGCTCCAACGCTTTTTCGGTGACTTGCTGCTTGCGTACCAACGGCAACTGCTGAATGCTGATAATCAGTTGGCTGACCCCATTGGCCTGGATATAAAATTCATTCAAGGCTTTTTCTACTGGCAGGACGGGGATGCCCTCAAGGCGCTTATTGGCTTTTGAAGGGTTGTCGTCAATAAAAGCAGCAATCTCGTAATGGAGATAATTGTCCCTTTTCAGCATATTGCGCGTAATCATGCCTGCGGAGCCTGCCCCATAAATCAGTACGCGCACCTTCTTTTTGCGCTCATTGCGCACGATGGCGGCATAGAGCGACTTGAGCGCCCAGCGGCTGCCAATCAAGGCCAGTAATACCAGCAAACCATGGATGATCAGCACCGATATCGGCAGGGCCAGCCCCTGTTCAAAACCAGAATTGCGCAAACCCAGGCTCAATGCTGACAATGCCAGAAAAGAAAGCCCGATCGCTTTGGATAAACGCACCGCATCATTGACGCCTGAATGCCGGATAATGCCGCTATACGAACAGGTCGTCAAAAAGGCCAACAGATAAACCAGCACTACGGTCAAAGTTTGCTTTTGAGCAGCATAAAAGTCTATGTTTTCATACTCGAAATTGAGCCGGATCAATGTGGCTGGAAGGTAAAATGACAAGACGATGAATACGTCAAATGCCAGTACGACCCATTTGGATAATATTTGATTGGGGTAACGACGAAAGAAGTAGGATAATACGGTTATCATGGGATTACAATTTGCCGCAATATAGCGTTTTTTCATAGTATTCGGTTTTCCACAATGGCAAAAATAGCTATCGCCTGCCTAAAATAACCTATTCAAGGTATTAAATATCCGGGCAAAATCCTCGTCTTGGAGGTTGGAGCCGGAAGGCAGGCAAAGCCCCCGTTCAAACAGCCGCTCGCTGGTGCCATCGCCTCGGAAGGGATAACGCTCGAATACGGGCTGTAAGTGCATCGGCTTCCACAG
>CAYSPJ010000066.1:0-28302 GCA_964432875.1 uncultured Phaeodactylibacter sp.
GGCAGTAGGCAGTAGGCAGTAGGCAGTAGGCAGTAGGCAGTAGGCAGTAGGCAGTAGGCAGTTGGAGCGAAGCGACATCCCGGACGAGCGCAGCGAGAGCGGGTAGGCAGTAGTGGTGCTGGCTTGATTAACAAGATACTGCTTCTGTAAAATAATCGGTTATTTAGTGCCGTCAGCACTAGTGCCGCTGGCAATGCCCAGCCTGTTAATATTAGCAGGCTTCAAATATTTTGGAACTACCTAAGCTGCCGCCTCTTTATTCACTGCCCGAGGCGATACCCGATGTCACAAACCGTCAATCTGGGCACAGAGCCGCTGGAAGATTTCTTCGATGCTTCCCACGCCTTGGACCTTTACGGCTTTGCCTTTTTCCTCATAATAATCAAAAACCGGGGTCGTCTCATTTTTGTAAACCTCGATGCGGTTGCGGATGATGCCCTCGTCAACGTCGTCGGCGCGCCCCGATTCTTTGCCCCTGCTGAGCAGTCGCTTGACGAGTTCTTCGTCGGGCACGTCGAGCATGAGCAAGACGGAGACCTCGTTGCCTTCTTCGGCTAGTAGATTGTCCAGCGCATCGGCCTGAGGTATTGTGCGTGGGAATCCGTCAAAGATATAGCCTTCCACGTAAGGATTAGCTTCTACTTTGTTGCGCAACATGCCGATAGTGACCTCATCTGGCACTAGTTGGCCTTTATCCATATAGCTTTTGGCTTCTAGCCCTAAAGGTGTGTTGTTGCCCATTTCATAGCGGAACAAGTCGCCGGTGGAAATGTGCAGAAGTTCGTATTTAGCTACCAATTTGGCAGCTTGGGTGCCTTTTCCAGAACCTGGAGGCCCAAAGAGAATTAGATTGATCATTCGTTTTTTATATTTAGCCCAAAACACATAATCAAAAGCCGAAAGTACAAAAAACTGGAAATACCAAGTGTTAAAGCGGCCATCAGGTTTACAATTTTTCAGATAATAGTGCAGCCCGAGCTTGAAAGAGAGAATACTCATCCTGAGCAATGGAGTGCAGCAATTGGCGGGCAGGTTCAGTTTGGTCAAGTTTTAGATAGGCCAGGGCGAGATACCACTTGGCAAAGCCCTGGAGTTGAGGGTCATCTTTTTGTAAGTGGAGTAAAATCTGGACGGCTTGTTGGTCTCTACCGGTTTGCAGGCAGGCATTGGCAGTCAGCAAGCTAGCCTGCGGGTCAGGCGCGTGTTCGGACAGGTAGTTTTCAAAGTGTGGCAGGCTGGCGGCAAAGTCGCCCTCGAGGTAGAAACTCAGGGCCATTTGCAGCTCAGGGTTATCGTCAATATCAGGCTCGCCGCTGCGCAGTACGGGGTAGGGGCTTTCTATGGGATAAAAATATTGGGCAAAGAGGCGCTCTTGGCTGATAGCGCCCCAGTAGCGGTAGCCAGCATAGGCGATTATCACTAGTAGGGCTACTGCGGCAGCGCGGTTTATCCAGGCCATGCGCTGTCGCTTTGCTCTATGGACGGTTTTAGGAAGTGGGGGTTTGAGGGCGGCGAGTGCCTGTGGCAGCTCATCCAGCGTTTCCGCCTGGGCGAGGCCTTCTACAGCAGCCGAGCAGAGCGGGCAGCTTAACAGATGGTTTTCTACCTCATGGAGCTGTTGTCCGCTACATTGACCATTGAGGTAGGCTTCCACTTCAGGAAAGCTGAGGCAGGGCCTGGTTGTAAAGATGGACTTCATGTCATTCATTTTCTGTCTCCTTTAATTGCCGCGCTAAAACCAAGCGGAGGCTGCGCTTGCCGTTTTGCAAATAACTTTTAACCTGTTTTGAGCTAAAGCCAGTGATAGCAGTAATTTCCTGGTAGCTTTTCCGCTCGTAGTAAAAAAGCAAGATGCAAGTGCGTTGCGCGGGGTCAAGCTGGGCAATCGAGTCTTCTAGCAGTTCGGCGGCTTTATCGTTTTCCTCCTTACTATATAGTCGCTGGAAGTGGCCATTTTCCATAAAATCCGGCTTGGTTTTTTCAAAATCTTCCCATTTTTCTTGATCGATGCTCTGTTTAGCCGCTTTGCGGGCTTGAGAGATGCAAGCATTTCGGGTAATAGCATAGAGCAGGCTAGCGAGGGAGGAAGTTATCTTTGACTCTTGGAGCTGCGCAAATAAATGTTCGAAGGCGACCATTGTCGCGTCGCGCCAATCTTCTTCAGAACCCGCCTGGAGGTATCTGCGGCAGGCGCCGTAAACCAGGTGCGCATAGCGCCGGAATAATTCATTGGCCGCTTCTTCCGCGCCCGTGCGCTGAAAATGATCGGCTAGCTCCCCATCGGGCATACCTTCCCATTGGGGCTTGCGCACGAGTTTCAGGAAACGTCTCATCGGCTATGGCGTTCTTGTACGAGCCAAGATATAAAAAAGAAGCAGATAGAAAAAATCTTACTGCTTCTTTTTTTAGGCAATCGCCGAAATAATCAACTTGAAAATCAGAACTTAGCGGTATTGATGACGAGGTCCAGCTGTTGCATGAAATCCCGTTTGTTTTCGCCGGGGGCATGCAGGAAGCCATCGATGAAGAGGATCTCATTGATAGCAGGGTTGAGGATAAGGTAACTGATGAAGGAGCCGCCCATGTAGTCATTCTCGATTTCCCAAATGCCTCGGCCATCTAAGGCATAGTTGCCATTGACCTTAGTAGGGGAGGAGATGACCGGGAGGTCTTTATAGTTGATTTTCATGTAGGTATTGGGCAAAGTAGAAGAGACATATTTTTTGCCGATGGAGTCTCTTACGGCAATCAGGTTTTCCTTTGTCAGTTGAGCTTGATCAGTGTATTTCATCTTTTTTAGCAGGATGTTGCTGCTCATTTTCTCGGTTTCCCGCCGCATCCAGATGACTTCCCCATCGTTGAGGGCCATGAAAAAACCGCTCGGCACTTTTAGCTCTACGCCCATAGTCGTACGCACCTCTTCCGAGAGCCTTTTGTTTTCGCCATTCAGGTAGGCGTAAGCCTCCAGTTTCTTGTGGTCGAAATCATTGACGCGCTTTTTGACGGCGGGGAAATTCTCCTTGACCACCCTGACCAGATCATCGAAGGAGGTGGCGAACTGATAAATAACGAGCTGCCCTTTGGCCCATTTGTCGTAGCCCAAAGTGCTGTTGAAGGCTGGGTCTTGTTTGGCTTGGCTGGTTTTTTCCGTGCCCAGGTCTTTAGCGATCATATTGGCGGTAGGGGAGCTGCTATCGCTGATAATGCCTACAGCCATGTAGGAGCGCAATTCGCGCAGCAGAGGGCTGCTGTCCAGGTCTTTAGGGGTGTAGTGCCTGAGGTCGAAGATGGGCTCCGGTTGCGGTAGTAAAGGGTATGCGGCAGAGTAATAATAACGGATACTATCTCCCAGGGGGCCGTCCCATAAATCATCATCCATGATGACGACGATTTCATTGAGGTTGCCAAAAGCCGTCGGCACTGACCTCAGGCCGCGTTGTACCTCTTCCGTGCAACTACTCAGGAGCAGAAGGGATGAAAATGTGATCAGGATGATACGATTGAAGTACTTTTTCATTGATGTATTTTAGTTTAACGGCATGCAGAGGCGAAGGGCGGTATGCCCCGCCTCGCCTTTTTTCATTTAACAGATGCAAACGGGAAACGTTTTGGTGTGAAATCACATTGCAGGAAAGCATAAATAGCCCGCAAGCAGCATCTAATAGCCCCTATACGCAAACAGGCACTTGAAAGTGCCTGTTTGCTTGGTTTTAAGCTGCTGATATACAGCGCTGTAGATTATTGTGGCCTAGCTGGTTATAGAGTGGGAGAGCCGATGTCGGTTAGCTTGGTTCGGATATAAAAAAGCGATTGATTAGGACTCCCGTTGCCAATACAAGTCTATTCTTTATTGCGGAGGCATTGCTCGACGGCCTCTTTGAGCTTATTGGGCTGTTTGCTGCCGATGAACAGTTGGGTGTTGTCTTTGAGCGAAAGCATTAAGCCTCGGCGCCCGCTCACGCTAAAGGAGCGCTCTCCTGTGCCGATGCGCACCGACCAGCCGCTCAGTTCAGCAGCGATAGGAGTGTCCACTACCTTGCATTCCTCTACCTCTTCCCATTCAACTTCGTGCTTGTGGTAGTGTAGAGGATAAAACTGGTACTTGATCTTTTTATCATCAATTTTCAGGAATAGCCTAATGCTGAGGAGGTAAACCAATGCGCCGCCTGCCAACAGGAAAATCAGCGCATATTGCAGCAGCACGTAGTTGTGGTCGAAGGTATTGTTCCACGCCCGCTCCAGTAGGTGGTAGGTGGCGCCAAACAAAATGAAAAACAAAAGGGCGAATACTTCCCAACGGCGGAATCTTTGTACTTCTTTATAAACGGCTTTGCTCATGGTCAATTATTTTACATTAAACTTACAATTAGTTAACACTGGGTTAACATTAGATTGAACGGCTCATGAGCGGAGAAAGTTCCACGCGAGAAAAAAAAACTAAAATAATGGGCGTGGCTAAAACGGGGGGCTTTAGCTGCTACGATAGGATTGGCTGCCAAGCTCCCCAAAAAACTTGTAAACTTGGAGGAGCTTAGCAGCCTTGGTTACGTGATGCTCGGTCAAATGCGTACCGCCCACCTGAACAAGCGCTAAAGGAGGCTGGCGATTACCTGTTCTTCCGTGACGCCTTCTGCTTCAGCCTTGTAGTTGCGCACGATGCGGTGGCGCAGCACATAATTGGCGATGGCTTGCACATCCTCGATATCGGGTGAATATTTGCCGAAGATCGCGGCGTGGCACTTGGCGCCAAGTACCAGGTACTGCGAAGCCCGCGGCCCGGCACCCCAGGAAATATAATTATTGACTTTTTCGGTAGCCCGGCTGGTATTGGGGCGGGTGCGAGTGGCCAGGGAGACGGCATACTCCAGCACATTATCAGCGATAGGTACTTTCCGGATGAGTTGCTGGAACGCTTTGATTTGGTTGCCCGTCAGGATGTGGGTCAGGTTGAAATTTTGCACTGCGGTAGTGCCTTTTACTACGGCGATTTCTTCTTCATAAGAAGGATAGTCCAAGGGGATATTGAACATGAAGCGGTCCAATTGTGCCTCGGGCAGAGGATAAGTGCCTTCCTGTTCGATGGGGTTTTGGGTAGCCAGTACAAAAAAGGGCGAGGGCAGTACATGGCGGATACCGTTCACGGTAACGGAGCGTTCCTGCATAGCTTCCAGCAAGGCCGCCTGGGTCTTGGGCGGAGTACGGTTAATTTCATCGGCCAACACGATATTGGCAAACAAGGGCCCGCGGGTGAACTTGAAATGGCGGTCTTCGCCCAGGATTTCCGTGCCAGTAATATCTGAAGGCATCAAGTCTGGGGTAAACTGGATGCGTTTGAACTCCAGGTCCAATACCTCAGCTATAGTGCTGACGAGCAGGGTTTTAGCCAGGCCGGGCACGCCCACCAGGAGGCTGTGTCCATTGCTGAATAAGGAGATAATGACGGCTTTGACCACCTCGTCTTGACCGATAATGACTTTACCGATTTCTTTGCGCAGTTGCTCATAAGAGGCCGCCAAGGCATCCACGGCTTCTACATCCGATTTAAATTCCACAGTTTGTTCTAACATCTTTGGTAAGCATTGATTTTTTGGCCACCGAGTAAGTAGGATAGCGCTTCACTTCAAAACGCGGCCAAGATACGCTTTGTTGCAATTTTTTCACCTACAATTCCACCGTTAATAACAATTCCATAACATGTCTGAGAGTTCGAAGTTCGCTTTATGATAAGCAAAATGCCACCATTCGCTAGTAATGGGCTTGAAGCCCTGGGCGGTCATCGTGTTGTGGAGCAGTTGGCGGTTGGCCAGGACTTCGGGAGGGAGTTGGGTATAGGAAGGGCTGGCTTGCGGGCCGAAGAAGTCGAAGGGGGTGCCCATGTCCAGCTCCTGGCCTTGGGCATCCACCAGGGTGAGGTCAACGGCGGCGCCGCGGTTGTGCATTGAGCCTTGGCGCGGATCGGATACGTAGCGTGGGTTGGGCACTTTTTCCCAGAGCTTCCACTGGATGGGGCGCGGCCGGTAGCAGTCCAGCATTTTTAGGCCCAAGCCCTGCTGCTGCAATTGCTGGTGGGCGGCTACCACCGCTTGGGCCACTGGCGGCCGCAGGAAACAGCGGCCGCAGTCGTACATTTTCTCCTGGACGAAGTTGTCTTCAGTGGCGTACTTCATATCGATGATGATGGTGCTGTCGAGGAAGGCGATATCGGCCCATTGGGCCGTATCGTAGTCGGGCAGCCGAGGCTGAGGGCGCGGCTGTTCTGGCAGGCTATCGGCAGCAGGAGGTATCGAGCTGGCTGCTGGCTTGGCAGCGACATCCTCCGTTTGGGGTTGGCTGGTGTTGCAGGACCACAGCAGGACGCATAGTATAGCAAGGAAGTAGGGCATAAGAACTGGTTTTTGGCGAAAATATGCCAGCTAGCCGGATTTCACTGTATATTTTGCCGTACTTTTGCCGCAAAAAAAAATCAGAGCCTGACCCCGCCCTACTCAACTGCAAAACTACCGCAACGATTGAACACCCGCAAACGGACATATCAGAACTGGCTTTATCTGGCAGCCATATTGCTGCTAGGCCCGGCCTTGCTTATCAATCTTGGGCTGATGACCTTCATCGACGATGAGGGTATCCGCTCGTTGGTCGCCCTGGAGATGCAGTTCTCCGGCAACTACATCACCCCGACCTTGCACGGCGAGTACTACTACAATAAACCGCCACTCTATAACTGGATACTGATCTTGTTTTTCGAATTGGGCGGGCAAGCCAGCGAATTCCTGGCCCGCCTGCCCACCGTGCTTTGCCTGCTGGGCTTTGCCGCCACCATCTACTACTTCAGCCGGAAGCACTTCAGCCGGGAGTTTGCTTTCCTGAATGCCTTTTTCTACATCACCTGTGGCCGGGTGCTGTTTTGGGATTCTATGCTGGGGCTGATAGATACGGCCTTTTCCTGGGCCATGTTCACTCTGTTTATGGTCATCTACCACCAATTTCAAAAAGGGAACTGGCTGCGCTTATTCTTATTCTCCTATTCGTTGGCAGCGCTGGGCTTCATGATGAAAGGCCTGCCGTCCGTTGTATTTCAAGGCACCACCCTGCTGGTCTATTTTACCTATCGGCGGCGTTTTTTGCAGTTGTTCTCCTGGCAGCATCTCTTGGGCGGGTTGGTTTTCATCGCCATCGTCGGAGGGTATTACTTGGTGTACAACTCCTACAATAGCCTGGAAAACGTCTTTCCCGTGCTCTTTAGCGAGTCGTCAAAGCGCACGGTGACGCACTTTGGCTGGTGGGAGTCCGTCAAGCACTTTTTTACCTTCCCTTTCGAGATGGTCTACCACTTCCTGCCGTGGGCGCTGATGATCCTCTACTTTCTGCGGAGGGATATCGCCGCCATCATCCGGCAGGACTCCTTCGTCGTTTTTTGCCTCATTGCTTTCCTGGCCAATATTCTGGTTTATTGGGCTTCGCCCGAAGTATATCCGCGCTACCTGCTCATGTTGGCGCCACTGATTTTTACCGCCTATCTCTATCTCCATCTCCAGCACGAAGCGGAGCGCAGTTGGCAGTATCGCGTCATTAATGTGTTCTTCTTCGTCTTTTGTGTGGTAGCTGCCGCCGGGGCTTTCGCCCTACCCTTTATCGAGCGCCTGAGCTGGTTGCCGCTGGTGACAGCCAAGAGCATTGGGCTGGGCCTGGCTTTGCTGGCGCTAACCTATGCTTACTGGCGGCTGCCCCAAAAGCGCCTCCTGGTATTGGTGCTGGTATTGCTCAGCTTCCGCATCGGCTTCAACTGGTTTGTACTGCCCGACCGCAATGCCCACGATTTCGGCGATGAGTGCCGGCAAACCACCATTGAGGCGGGGCGGCAGTTCCTGGGCCAGCCACTTTTTGTCTATAAAGACACTGAGATGCAAATCACCAATTCTTTCTACCTGACTAAAGAGCGGGGCAGCATCGTACCCCGCAAGCACAGCGATTTTGATAGCACTTCCCTCTACATCATTGACCCCGGAGCTTTCCGCGGCCTGGAATATGAAAAAGTAGGCGATTTCCGCCTGCGGCACGACACCCTGACTTTTGATATTGGCAAGCTAAAACTAAAGTAAGCGCACATGGCACTTAAATTATCGGTCGTAGTGACGGTATATAATGAAGAGCAGAACATCCGCCCGCTTTTCGAGCGCATTATTCAGGCACTGGAGGGCATCGATTACGAAGTCATTTACGTCGACGACGGCTCTCGCGACCATACGCTGCGGGAGCTCTACAGCATCAGCCACCCCCGGCTGAAGGTGGTAGAATTCAGGAAGAACTATGGCCAGAGCCTGGCCCTCATGGCGGGTATCGAACATGCCGAAGGCGAATTCATCGCCACCATGGACGGCGACTTACAAAATGACCCTTCTGACATCCCGGCCATGTTGCAAATAGCCGAAACAGGTGATTATGACATGGTTGCCGGTGAGCGCGCCAACCGTAAAGACGGCATGTTCTTGCGCAAAATACCAAGTTGGATCGCCAACTACATCATCCGCAATGCTTCCGGCGTCCACCTTCGGGACTACGGATGCGCCCTGCGCGTGCTGCGGGCCGATATCGCCAAAGATATGGGTATATACGGCGAACTGCACCGCTTTATCCCCGTGCTAGCCAGCCAGGAAGGTGCGCGCATCACCCAGGTGCCAGTGAAGCATCACGCCCGCGAATTTGGTAAATCGAAATACGGTATCAACCGCACCTTTAAGGTCATCAGCGATTTGCTGCTGATGCTCTTCTTTAAGAAGTACCTGCAAAAGCCCATGCACTTGTTCGGCAATTCGGGGGTGTTGCTCTTTGCCATCGGCGCGCTGATCAATGTTTACCTCATCGGGTTGAAGCTGATGGGGCAGGACATCTGGGGCAAGCCCCTGCTCATCCTGGGTTTGATGTTGGTCATTGCAGGCATCCAGCTCATCACCGTTGGCATCATCATCGAGATACAGATGCGGACCTACTTTGAGTCGCAGCAGAAAAAGCCCTACAAGGTGCGCCGGGTAGTGAAGGGTGGGGGCGGAAACTGAGAAAGTGCCGGGCTTCCGGCAGGTTTTTGCTCATTGGGGGCATAACCCCAAGCCGCTTTTCAGGCCTCTTGGGCGAGGATGGGCATCAGCTCCTCCAATATCAAGCGCATCTTCGGCTCAATGGCATTAGCTATAGCGATGACCTCTTCCACGGTAGTCTCTTTAATCTCTTCGATGGGGAAGCACTTGTTGGTAGCAGCCGAGAGCACCAGTACGGGCAGCCCGCTATGCCGGGCTACCAACACTTCTGGCACGGTAGACATGCCGACCAGGTCGGCCCCGATGATGTTGGCAAAGCGATATTCGGACGGGGTTTCCAGGTTAGGCCCCTGCAGGCAGAGGTAAACGCCTTCATGGGCACGGATGCCGTGTCGGCGGGCAATGGCCAGCCCTTTGGTGTTCAGCTCTCGATCATAGGCGTATTTCATGTCGGGGAAGCGAGGCCCGATGCTTTCATCATTGGGGCCGCGCAGCGGGTTTTCCGGCAGCAGGTTGATGTGGTCGCGCACGAAAACGATGTCGCCGGCTTCGATAGAAGCATTGACGCTGCCGGCTGCATTGGAAAGCACGAGCCGCTGGATGCCGAGCGCATGCAAGACCCTGACCGGGAAGGTGATCTGCTGAGCAGAATACCCTTCGTAATAATGGAAGCGCCCGGCCATAGCTACCACTGGCTGGCCCCCGAAATAGCCAAAAACCAGCTTGCCCTGATGGCTTTGGACCGTAGGAAGGGGGAAATGAGGTATATCTTGATAAGATATTTCGGCAACGGCCTCTATCTCGTGAGCAAGGCCGCTCAAGCCAGTACCGAGGATGATGCCGACGCGGGCTTGGAAAGCGGTACGGCTGCGGATATAGCTGGCGGCCTGGTTGATCTGATCAGATAGTTGGCTCATCGCAAAGATTGGTTATGGTTTGGGGCACAAGATAATCAGCAGGCACTAATCCACGATCATTTTTTCCCGGTCCAGTTGTTGCTGAAGGATACCCTGGGGTAATTCCCGATACTCGTATTGCTGGTTGCGCAATTGCGGGCGGAAGCCTGCTTCGCGGATGGCATCCTGGATACCCTGAGCGGTGAAGCGGAAGCGTGCGCCGGCCGCCGATACCACATTTTCTTCGATCATGATGGAGCCGAAGTCATTTGCGCCGGCATGGAGGCAAAGCTGGGCGACCTGTTTGCCTACCGTGAGCCAGGAGGCCTGGATGTTGGGGATATTTGGCAGCATGATGCGGCTCAGGGCGATCATGCGCACGTATTCGTCGCCAGTAACCGTATTGCGGGCGCGCTTGAGGCGCTTGAGGATGGTATCCTCGTCCTGGAAGGGCCAGGGGATGAAGGCGATAAAGCCCTTGCTATCTTCCGGTTTTTCAGATTGTACCTGCCGCATCGCTACGAGATGTTCCATGCGCTCGAGGTTGGTCTCGATATGCCCAAACATCATCGTGGCAGAGGTAGTCAGGTTGATTTGATGAGCGGCACGCATGACGTCGAGCCATTCTTGCCCGCCGCATTTGCCTTTGGAGATCAGGCGGCGCACCCGGTCGCTAAGTATTTCTGCGCCGGCGCCGGGCAGCGAATCCAGCCCGGCAGCTTTCAGGGCGCTCAGCACTTCGATATGGGTTGACTTTTCCAGTTTGGTGATGTGCGCGATTTCCGGAGGCCCCAGGGCGTGCAGCTTGAGGTTGGGGTACAAAGCTTTTAACTGGCTGAAGAGCTGGACATAGAAATCCAATCCCAAATCGGGGTGATGGCCACCTTGCAGCAGGAGTTGCTCGCCACCAAGGGCAAAGAGCTCATCGATCTTCTGCCGGTATTCCTCGATGGAGGTGATGTAGGATTCTTCGTGCCCGGGGCGGCGGTAGAAATTGCAGAATTTGCAGTTGGCAATACAGACGTTGGTCGTGTTGGAATTGCGGTCTATTATCCAGGTTACGGTATTGCCCGGCACCTGTTGCTGCCGCAATTGGTGGCCGACATACATCAGCTCGGCAGTGGCAGCGTTTTCCAGGAGGAAGACCCCCTCTTCGGCGGAAAGGAAATCACGGCCCAAGGCCCGGTGCAAGAGTTCATCAACCATCATAACAATTGGCTTGTGCTGTTTCTCAATCAGGAACAAAGATAAGCAAGCCTGGTTCAGGCACAAAGCTTTTTTAGGCTCTTGTGCCTGCCCGAGCAGATATTTCCCTCCGTACATTGAGTCGAATGCCGGGGCTTTCAGGTGTTGAATGGCAAGCCTTAGCTCTCGGCCTCAACCTCGGCCACAAGCGCTTAATTAGGAATATATTGGCGGGGGCTTGCATAATTCAATATAAAGGTATATCTTTGCAGCAGATTTAGAGAAATTTAGAGGAGGGAACCCGTGGTTCCCTTTTTCAATATACGTACATCAGTGATAGAATCTAAGATTAGTGCCCTCTTGGCAGAAAAATTCCAGGAAGAGGGCTTCGATGATTGCTTCCTACTGGAAGCCAAGTTGCACGCCAATAACAAACTCGACGTTTTTATTGACAGCGATACAGGAGTGACTTTCGAGAAATGCCAGCGCATCAGCCGTTACCTGGAGCAGCATCTGGACGAAGGCATGTGGCTGGGCGAAAAATACACCCTGGAGGTATCCTCGCCCGGCATCGGCCGCCCCTTGAAACTGCGGCGGCAGTACCCCCGCAACCTGGGCCGTAAAATGGAAATCAGCATGGTGGACGGCAGCAGCAAAACCGGAACCCTCCTGGCCGTTGGCGAAGACAGCATCACCTTGGAGGAAAAAGAAAAAACCAAAGAAGGTAAGCGGAATGTGACCCGCACGTTGCAATCCGAAATCCCTTTCGAACAAATCAAAAAAGCAGTTGTAAAGGTATCATTTTAAAATCAGTGAGCAATGTTGAACCTGGTAGAAACTTTCTCGGACTTTAAAGCGGGAAAAAACATAGATCGCCCGACCATGGTGCGGGTTTTGGAGGACGTATTCCGGACGCTGATCCGCAAAAAATTCGGCTCGGATGAGAACTTCGATGTGATTGTCAATACCACTAAAGGTGACCTTGAGCTCTGGCGGGTGCGCGAAATCGTGCCAGACGGCGAGGTGACCGACGACCGCAGCCAAATCTCTATCTCGGAAGCGCTGTCTATTGACGAAGACTACGAGATAGGCGAAGAGTGCTATGAACAACTCTACCTGGAGGATTTCGGGCGCCGTGCCATCATGGCCGCCCGGCAGACGCTGATCTCCCGCATCATGGAATTGGAGAAAGACGAAATATTCCGCCGCTACAATGAACGCGTGGGCGAGATTGTTGTCGGCGAAGTGCACCAGGTGCTCAAGCGCGAGTTGCTCATCCTGGACGATGCAACCAACAACGAACTGGTGTTGCCCCGCACGGAAATGATCAAAGGAGACTTTTTCCGCAAGGGCGATACGGTGCGTGGGGTGATCAAGGCAGTCGAAATGCGCAACAACAACCCGGCAGTCATCGTTTCCCGCACCGATAGCCTGTTCTTGGAGAAATTGCTGGAGCAGGAAGTACCGGAAATCGAAGATGGCCTGATCACCATCCGTAAAATAGAGCGCATACCCGGCGACCGGGCCAAGGTTGCTGTAGAATCTTATGATGACCGCATCGACCCGGTGGGCGCCTGCGTGGGCATGAAAGGCTCGCGTATCCATGGGATTGTACGCGAGTTGCACAACGAAAACATCGACATCATCAACTTCACTAATAACATCAACCTGTTCATCCAGCGTGCGCTGACCCCGGCAAAGATTACCTCCATCGAGTTAGACCAGGAAAAAATGCGCGCCAGCGTTTATCTGGAGCCCGATCAGGTTTCCCTGGCGATCGGCAAGGGCGGCACCAATATCAAGCTGGCCAGCAGGCTGACCAACTACGAGATTGATGTATATCGCAACGTTGTGAACGAAGTAGAAATAGATGATGTAGACCTGGAAGAATTTGCCGATGAGATCGAACCCTGGGTGATCGAAGCCCTGAAATCCATCGGTTGCGATACGGCCCGCAGCGTGTTGAACCTCAATAAAGCGGAACTGCTGCGCCGTACCGACCTCGAAGAGGAGACCATTGAGAACGTAATGAACATCCTGGCAGCCGAGTTTGAGGAGTAAAAAACTCAGGTAGGGCAGCCGGACTGGCTTTTTTCTTGTTTTTGCAAAGTATAATTACTGAATAGACAGTAATATGGCTTATCTTTGCATTGCCCATTCGCAAGTGTTGCGTAAGTACTAAAATTTCATAATGGAGAAATTAATTAAGGTAGCAAAAGAGTTAAATGTAGGGACCAGCACTATTGTTGAGCATCTCAGCAAGAAGGGTTTCGAAATTGAGAACAAGCCGACGGCGAAAGTGACGGACGAAATGTATAAGGAGTTGCTCAAAGAATTTCAGAAGTCTATTGCCATCAAAGAGCAAGCAGATCAACTCATCATCGGAGGAAGCCGTACAGCCCCTTCTGCTACCCCTGGCACTAGTAGAGAAAGGTTTGAAGCAGCCCATCCGCCTACTTCCAAGCCGGACTTGTCGGCGAAGGTGAAAACGGAAAGCCTGGCCTCCAAGCCAGAAGATGAAGGCGCTTTGGTTTTAGAGGATACTTCAGCGGAAGAAACACAACGGTCACGGACACACCAACACAAGCTAGTGGGCAAAATCGACTTGGGTAGCCGCTTTAAGCCTAAAAAGCCAGAGGAAAGCTCTCCTGCACCAACCAGCCAAGAGGAGGTGCCGCAACCGCAACCCAAGAGCGAGCCCACTGCTGCCCCGGTTGCAAAGGAGCCTAAAGAAGTAAAGGCGCCGCAAGCTGAACTGCCAACACCCCCCGCAGAACCCGTGCAAGAGCCAGCAAAGGAAGAAAAGACAGAGGTACCCGCCTCGCAAGAAGCCCAGCCAGTAGAGGAAGCGCCCCGAACCGAGGCGGAAGCCCCGCAGGAAGAGGCCATCATCGAAAAACCGGTGCCGGAAAAACCGAAAGAGGATGTGCTTACGCGTGCTGAAACGCCCGAATTGCGCGGCCTCAAAATCCTTGGCAAAATTGATGCCGATAAGTTAGAGAGGCCCAAGCGCAAGAAGAAAAAAGAGAAAAAGGAAAAAGAAGCGCCCAAGCCCGTCGTTGAGGAAAAAGCACGCAAACCTAAACCGGAGGAAACCCCAGCTGGCGTTAAAGAAGATGACGCTAGCAAGAAGCGCCGCCGCAAGCGTAAAAAAGTGGCCGCCCCCCCTGATAGCGGAGCAAGGACAGGTGCCGCCCCCGCAGCAGGCAAAAGACGCCCCACCGGCCGTGAAGATGAGGCTTCCAAAGAGGTCTCTCAAAAAGAAATTGAGGATAAAATCAAGGCCACTATGGCCCGCCTTTCGGGCGGCGGGAAGAAAAAACGCCAGAAACAACGCCGCGATAACCGGGACCGCTTGCGCGAACGCCAGGAAATGCGCGAACAGGAAATGCACAGCGATAAGCTGCAGCTTACCGAGTTCGTCTCCGTCCAGGAATTGGCCAACCTCATGGATGTCCAGGTCACTGATGTAATCATGACCTGCCTCAACTTGGGGGTCATCGTTTCAATCAACCAGCGCCTTGATGCTGAAATCATCGAACTAGTCGCTGAAGAATTTGGCCATGAGGTTGAGTTCATCAGCATGGAAGAGCAGTTGGAAGATGAAGTTGAAATCATTGACGATCCCGAAGACCTGGAGCCCCGCGCGCCTATCGTCACGGTGATGGGGCATGTCGACCATGGTAAAACATCTTTGCTGGACCATATCCGCAAAGCTAACGTGGCTGGTGGAGAGGCCGGGGGCATCACGCAGCACATCGGTGCATATGAAGTGGTCGTCAATAATAAAAAAATCACTTTCCTTGATACGCCTGGCCACGAAGCCTTCACGGCCATGCGTGCCCGCGGCGCCAAA
The DNA here is from genome assembly GCA_964432875.1 of uncultured Phaeodactylibacter sp. Taxonomy (GTDB): domain Bacteria; phylum Bacteroidota; class Bacteroidia; order Chitinophagales; family Saprospiraceae; genus JACJYE01. Next base: position 14,970 of record CAYSPJ010000066.1, read on the forward strand.
GTGACCGATATCGCCGTCATCATCATTGCCGCGGATGACAGCATCATGCCGCAAACCAAAGAGGCCATCAGCCACGCCCAGGCGGCAAGTGTGCCCATCGTCTTCGCCATCAACAAGGTGGATAAGCCCGGTGCCGCACCCGAACGCATCAAACAGGAACTGGCTTCCATGAATTTGCTCGTGGAAGCCTGGGGAGGCAAGTACCAATCCCAGGATATCTCCGCCAAAACCGGCGAAGGCATTGATGAACTCTTGGAAAAAATATTGCTGGAGGCAGAAATCCTGGAGCTGAAGGCCAACCCCGAGCGCAAAGCACTGGGTACCGTGATTGAAGCCTCGTTGGATAAAGGCCGTGGTTATGTAACCAAAATGCTGGTGCAAACCGGCACCCTACAAATCGGCGACCCTATCGTGGCCGGTGAGCATTCTGGTAAAATCAAAGCGATGTTTAACGAAAGGGGTAAGCGCGTCAAAGAAGCTGGCCCCTCTACGCCAGTGCTGGTACTCGGCCTCAGCGGCGCCCCACAGGCTGGTGAGCGCTTTAAGGTGGAAAACTCAGAACAGGAGGCGCGCCAACTTGCTTCCAAACGCGCCCAAATCCTGCGCGAACAGGCCAACCGCGCTACCAAGCGCATCAGCCTCGATGAAATCGGCCGCCGTCTGGCGCTGGGCAACTTCCAGGAGCTCAACCTCATCGTTAAAGGCGACGTAGACGGCTCGGTGGAAGCACTTTCCGATTCACTCATCAAGCAGTCTATCGAAACCGTACAGGTCAACGTCATTCATAAGGCCGTGGGCCAGATCATCGAATCCGACGTACTGTTGGCTTCGGCTTCCGACGCCATCATCATCGGCTTCCAGGTGCGCCCCTCCTTGGGCGCGCGCAAGCTGGCCGAACGCGAGGGCGTCCAGATTAAATTGTACTCCATTATCTACGAAGCCATCGATGAGGTGCGCGCGGCGATCGAAGGGATGTTGGAACCCACCAAAGAAGAGCGGATCCTCGGCCAGGTGGAAGTACGCGAGGTTTACAAAATCAGCAAAGTGGGCACCGTCGCCGGTTGTTATGTGCAGGAAGGCAAGATTACCCGCAATACCAATATCCGCCTGATTCGGAATGGCATCGTGGTGTTCCCGACCCGGGAAGGCCAAATGGCGGAAATCTCCTCCCTCAAACGTTTCAAAGAGGACGTGCGCGAGGTGAAGTCTGGACTGGAGTGCGGTATCTCTATCAAGAACTTTAACGACATCAAAGAAGGCGATGTGATTGAAGGGTTTGAAATCATCGAGATCAAGCAAAAATTGGCTAACTAGTGCCTGTCTTTATAGTCCGATAGCGGCCTTGCGCTCGGCCCGAAAATCCTCGACTTCAGCCTGGGCCCATCATCCCATGCTTCGTGCGTGGGGTCAGCTCCGGTTCGCAAGCCTTGCGCTCAAACGCTAAAGCCCAAGACACTAATTCATTCGCTTGATAAGGCGCGGTTTGTTCCGCCAGCAATGCAATATATATATGGATAACGAAATCATAGTGGCTACCGCCGGGCTCATCGTGCGAGACTTTGAGCTTAACCCACTGGAAGAAACTATCACCGAGGAGGAGCTGCTGGCTATGCTTTCGGCCCATATCGCCGAGCTAATCGAACATCAGTTAGAGTCGTTGCTCAGCACCCTATATCGCATGGATATTGACGAGCGCAAGGTGCATTTTGCCCTCTCCCCTTTTTGTGAGGAGCCGGCCAATATCGCTCTGGCCCGCCTGGTATTGGAGCGGCAAAAACAACGCGCTTTTACCAAAAAACATTATAAACAGGCAGATCTGGGGGATATGGAAGACCTGGCGTGGTAACGGCATGGGCTTCAATAGGATGTTAGAAAACGAAACCAGCAAATAGCAACGATAAAATGGCTCTTCCTTCTGTTTGTGTCATCGGCGCGGGCTGTTCGGGCCTGGCAGCAATCAAAAACCTCCGGCAAGCCGGGGTGCGCGACATTACCTGCTTTGAGCAAAATAATCAGGTAGGCGGCAATTGGATATTCACCGCCGGCGAATCACATTCCAGCGTATGCGAAACCACGCATATCATCTCTTCGAAAAAACTATCGGAATTCGAGGACTTCCCCATGCCGGAGCACTATCCCGATTACCCCTCCCACCGGCAGGTGCTCTCCTATTTTCAAAGCTATGCCCGCCATTTTGGGCTGGAGCAGCACATCCGCTTCAATACCACCGTAGCGAAAGCCGAAGAACTACCCGACAAGAAGTGGAAGGTCACGCTCCAGGATGGCGAAGTGCATTTTTTCGACTTCTTGCTCACCGCCAACGGGCATCACTCGGTACCCCGTTGGCCGGACATCCCCGGTAAATACGAAGGTGATTACATCCATGCGCACCAATACAAGAGCAATGCTCCCTTTGCCGGCAAGCGCGTGCTCGTCATCGGGGTGGGCAATTCTGGTTGTGATTGTGCGGTGGAGATCAGCCGGGTAGCGGAATTCACCGCCATCAGCATGAGACGGCCCACTTATATCATCCCCAAGTTTTTTCTCGGCAAGCCCACCGATACCTACAACAAGGGGTTGTCCAGGTTGCCTAAATTCCTGCAAACGCCCCTGCAACAGCTATCCCTGCGCATCCAGGTGGGCGATTACCGCGACTATAAGCTGGAGCGCCCGGGCTATCCCGTCACGCGCTGCCACCCTACCCTCAATTCGGAATTGCTCTATCGCATCCGGCACGGCAAGGTGCACCCGCGCAAGGGCATCGAGCGCTTTGAAGGTAAACAAGTACATTTTACCGACGGGAAAGCCGAAAAATACGATGCCGTGGTGGCCGCCACCGGCTACAAAATCGCTTTCCCTTTCTTTGAAGATAGCTTCATCAACTTTGAGGAAGCCGACCGCATCCCCCTATACCTGCGCATGATCCACCCCGACCACCCCAGCCTCTTCATGATCGGGATGACCCAGCCCCAGGGCTGCATCTGGCCCTTGTCAGACATGCAAGCCAAGGTCGCTGCCAATTGCATTATGGGCCGCTGGGCCATCCCCGCCAACGTGCGGGAACTGGCCGAAGCGGAATGCGACGAGATCGAGCGGGATTTTATCCACACCAAGCGCCATAGCCTGGAGGTACACTTCTTCCCCTTCTTGAACAAACTCAAAAGGCAGGTGCCGGCTTCGGCACCAAGCTGGCAGGGGGAGCAGGTATTGGCGCGGGGCTGAACCATGAGATAGCTGAAGGGGTAGGCTGGTTAGGTGCATCGGCCCGATGCTGGCGAAGGGGGCAGGAGGGGGCAGCCCGTTGCGGTCAAACAGATTATCCAGTGCGCTTGAAGAAGCTGGAGGTTTCCATATAAATCACCGCGATGTCTGGCTGGGAGATGTTTCAAGCAGAAGTTTTCAAAAGCGTAGGAGCTTCAGCTCTTGTAAGGCTTGGTTTGAACCTGCTTAACCCATTACATCTCCAGGTGATGGAGAAACGATTTGCTGCCCGAACGCCCGTTATGCCAAAAAGGTCTTCCCCGCCTGCCGATGACGGAGACGAAATCTCAAAAGCCATCCTTTTAAAACCTTACCAAGTTATCTTAAGTAAGAGCAGCGTTATCTCAAGTAAGAACAGCGCGTACCGCAGGCAAAAAAAACCACACCATCAAACATCATCAAAATCAAAATAGCTATGAAGCCACTCGTTTCAACCCTTGCCCTGGCCGCTATGGCGGCGCTATTGAACGCCTGTTACGTACAGGTGCCGATATCGAATGCGCCATCGCAAAACAACCAGACCTATGAAGTTGCCTACCTCTTTGAACACGACGGCTGCAAAGTGTATCGCTTCCGCGATCAAGGCAATTGGGTCTATTTCACCAACTGCAGCGGTGAGGCGACGACCATGAAAAATGATACGACTTCCTTCCGGGTCATCACCAGCTCCAAGCGCGACGAGTAGCGCGCAGACAAGCAATTTAGAATTGCCCATGCCGCAAAATCTCTTGGTGTATTGGCTTTTCCCCCAAGAGCTTGGAGTATCCCTGTTCCTATAGAGTATGGTGCAGTTGGCCCCTTAAATGCTCGCCCGCATTTAGCAGGATGTCAGCGTTCGGGGCACGCGAAAATGGTTAATATATTGATTATCAAGAAACTGCTTCTGTTTCAATCGGCCAGTTATTTAGTTCCGACAGCACTAGTGCCCCATGAACGAAGTTGTTGACAGTTAAGCCGCCGCCATTTCGCCGTCAGGCAAGGCACGAAGAGGGAGCATAGCCAAAGCTACGCGACCGATGAGTAACGCAGCATGGCGGTGAAAGGGCAAGGCTTGGGCTGTCAAGAATTTCGTTCATGGGGCACTAGCAAGCCTGTTTGTTCAGTAGCTTGATGATCTGCACCCGCACGGGGTGGCACGGTGCCTTGACAAAAGCGGTCAGTTGCTGCTCGTCCTGGCTGTAATCTATGTCGGCTAAGGTTCGGGTAGAAGCGTAGAGCACGTCTCACGAGTCTCGTCCCTGACTAAGCCATACCCCAGCGCTGAACCCCTTATGCCAGAGGGCTTGCGCTGAACTTATGATGAACTGCCCCAGCAAAACCCAAGCGATTCATCCCCTGGAATAGCATAGCTTGAATTCCAAGGGCTGAACCGAGCAGCAGTTGAACTGTTCTTTCCACATGAAGCACTTCCAGAGGCTTGGCCTCACCCTATTATCCTTCTTTTTGACAGCCTTGGTTTTGCCGGCACAGCCCGCCGACACGGCGCGGCAGGAAAAGCTCTTGCAGAAGAGCAGCCTCATCGCCGTGCCCATCGTCTTTTACACGCCGGAGACCCGCTGGGCGGGTGGGGGGGCTGTTTTATATAGCTTCCGGTTTCGGGGGCAAGGCGAGCAGGGGCGGCCCTCGCAGGTGCAGCTGGGCGGGGCTTATACCCAAGAGCGGCAGGTGCTGCTCTACCTCCCTTTTCAGCTTTTTTTGCAAAACGAAGCCTGGCAAGCCTATGGCGAGCTGGGTTACTACCGCTACATCTATCAGTTCTTCGGGCTGGGCAACGACACGCGCAAAGCAGACCAAGAGAGCTACGATGCCATATTCCCCCGCCTGCGCCTGAACCTGCTGCGCCGCGTTGCGCCAGGGCACTACCTGGGCTTGCGCTACTGGTGGGATGACTATCGCATACCGCGCACCGACGAGGGGGGAATATTGGCCTCGGGCAGCCTTATCGGCAGTCGCGGCGGAGTCATCTCTGGCGCGGGCCTGGTATGGAACTACGAGGGGCGCGATCAGATTTTCTACCCCTCTAAGGGTTTCTGGACGGAGGCGGAACTATTCTTCAACCAGCGCGCCCTGGGGAGCGACTTCAATTTCAGCCGCTTTTCGCTCGATGCGGCAGCTTATTTTTCCCAAAGCCCCCGCCGGGTGCTGGCCTTGAATGCCTGGCTGGTTTTCACTCAAGGGGAAGTGCCCTTCCAGCAATTGGCATTCATCGGCGGCCCCAAAAAGATGCGCGGCTACTTCGAGGGCCGCTTGCGCGACCATAATTTGTGGATGGTACAGGCAGAGTATCGCCTGCTGTTGCCCGGCCGCTTCGGTGCGGCAGCCTTCGCCGGGCTGGGCGCCGTTTCGCCTGAGGTGGCTTCTTTTTTCCGGCAGGGCCTACACTATACCTACGGCGCTGGCCTGCGCTTTCGCCTCAGCAAAAACGACCACATCAATCTGCGCCTGGATGTGGCAGGTAATGGGCAAGGAGAGTTCTTTCCGTATCTGACGGTGCGGGAGGCATTTTGAGCGGTAGCCTTGAATGGCGCAGAAAGAAGATCTGCCGCGCTCAGGATAGCATAGCTGCGGTGATTCTTATTGTAACAATCCTGGTAAATCGAACCTGCTTGACACCCCCTTTTTTTCCCCTAGCGCCATATAAATTCCAAACAAACTGCATGCTTTGCCCTAAGCTAGCTCCCGCTTCGCTTCGTTGAGGCTTGATTTCGCTGTGCTCCATCCCGATTTCAATCCACTCTCCTGAGGCGTCCCGGGCGATTGTTAGCTCATGTTGTCCCCGGCTTCTACCACCTCTTCCTCCCCAACAACCGCTCCCCCAATTCACTTAACTGAGCGGTAGGGTACCTGAGCTGCTCCCTCCGGCGCGGATCCCCCGGGAAGGCGTAGCCGGAAGGGGCGATCCGCTCTTGCCAGGATTGGATGCGCCATTCGAGCAGCTCCGCGTTATCCTCTTCGGCAGGCATCATGGCGATGTACTGGGCGATGCGCACCTTGTCCTGGGAATGGTTGGGGCGGATGCCATGGGGCAGGGCACTGTGGAAGATCAGCAAGTCGCCTGCCTCCAGGGCTACCTTGACGAATTGATCTTCCAAGCCGCTTACATCGGGCCGGAAGTAGTGCCAGCCGGGAGGTTGCGATTGCTTCCAGGTATCGTAGTTGCGGAACAGCCAGGGGATACACTGGAAGCCGCCCATGTTTTCGTCCAGCTGATCGGCCAGAGCCAGCACGCCCTGCACGTTTTGCGGCTTGGTCTCGGGATCGTAATCCCAGTGGATGAAGCCACGGTACTCGAAGCCCGGCCGCATCGGGAAGTTGAGGTTGGCCCGGTCGATGGTGACCCATAGCTTCTCGGTGCCCCAGACATCGACGAAGGCCTCATAAATGCGCGGCGTTTGGCGATTGTCCCACAGCAGTTGGTGGTTATAAACCTCCACCATGCCCGTGCCGGCCAGTTCCTTCATCTGGATTTCAGCGCGGGGCGGCGTGTACCAGCTCTCGGGATTGGCCGGGTCTTTTTCCTCAAACTCCCAGAGGAAGTCCGCCGTCGCCTGGGCCTGCTCGCGCGGGATGGCGTTTTTGACGACGACGTAGCCATTGTGCAGCCAGAAGGCCCATTGTGTTTCATCTAGCACCCGCAGAGGCTGGCCGTTGGAGCGGTCGTTCAGCTTTCGGATGCTGCTTTTTGGTACAGAAGGGTTGTTGCGCATGGTTTCGCTTGCTTTTTCCATCGTCACAAAGGATTTAAAGCACTGCGTAAAGATAGAAAAAAGAGGGAGATGGGGCAAGAGGGTAAGATAATCTGCCTCAAATGGAGCAAACTGGGAAGGGGAAAGTTGATTAAACAGTAAGCATCGCCGATGAGGATGACAACCTTGTCGATTTGGTTCTTGCGCAGGAAATGGATGATGGCCGAGCAGCTGTCCCAGATAGTAAGGAAAAGAACTTCTCAACTGCTCGAAGGTAAAATAAGGGCCCATCAAGGCGGGCCAGCCGACCTTGAATTCGTGAAATAAGACTTGCTACCAAGACGGACGGGCCGGCTGGCCCGCAAATCGATAAAATGTAATCGCCCAGGTGAATAATGGCATCAAAGCCTATATTTGATTGATTTTTCGTAACTTGCCGCTGTCAAAACACCGCTGCAGCGTATGCTAAACACCTCCCATATTACCCTGGCGGTCTTCCCGTTTGAAGACCTTTCTGCTCAAAAAGAACTCGGCGTTTTCTGCCGTTCCTTCAGCGAGGACCTCATCACCGAGCTTTCGTGCTTTCGGCAATTGAGCGTCGTCAGGTTCTCCAGCCACGCCTTATCCAGCGACTCCCAGAAATCAGGGGGCATTTTAAAAAACGGCTACTTTGTGCAAGGCACGTTCCGCTCGGAAAAAGACAGGATGAGAATCAACGTGCAGCTCTACGACCACGATAGCTGCCGCCTGGTGTGGGGCAACCGGCTAGAAGGCAAGCTCACGGAATTGAACGAGATACAGGACGGCCTGCTCAAAAGCGTTGTGATGGTGCTGCAGCAGCAAATCGACTACGATCTGCTATCAAAGATCAAACAGCGCCCCAAAGTGGTCTTCAACGCTTATGAGCATTGGCTCTACGGCATGGAAGAGCTGAAGAAAGCCTCGGTGGAAGCCGATCTCAAAGCCCGCGAACATTTTGAGAAAGCCCTGCAGCTCCAACCCGATTACGCGCTGGCATATACTGGCATGTCGTTGTCCTATTTCAATGAATGGACGTGCCAGTTGTGGGAACGCTGGGACGTGAGCAAGACAGGGGCTTATGAGTGGGCCCAAAAAGCCATTGAGTTGGATGAGCAGAACCACGTTATCGCCATGGTGTTAGGCCGGATTTTTTTGTACGACGGTGCGTACCACACGGCCGAATACTACTTCAGGAAGTCGCTACTGCTAAACTCCAACGACCCGGATACCCTCTTCCCCATATCGTTGTACCTCGTTTACCTGGGTTTGGGTAAAGAAGCGCTGGAATGGTATGAGAGAGGCATGCAGCTGGATCCATTGTATGGAGGCAACCATCTCCGGCTCGGGGGGTTCATTTACTTTGAGTTGGGGGAATATGAGAAGGCAGCCTCATTCATCGAGCACAACCGGAGCGGGAAAGCCATGATCGCCGACACGGACGCCTACTGCGCGGCCATCTATTACCACCTGCAGCAGTACGACAAAATGCAAGCATACTGGAACGCTTTCCTCGATATTTACCGGCGGCTGATCAGCAAAGGCCAAGACTTCGACCAGCAGGAAGCGATCGATTGGTTGCTGAAGCTGAACCCCCACCGATACAAGACCAACCTGGAAGAATTCCTGCAATTCATCAGCCAGGGCAGTTTTGAAAAATATCCTGTCCAGGAAACGGCACCGAGGCAAGTAATCGCCCAAGAATATTGTTTTGTGAAAGAGGCCGCTACCTGGAAAATATCCTTTGACGGCACCTCCATTCAAGCGCCGGAATTTAAGGGCTTTTACGATATTCAGAAAATGCTTGCGCACCCGCGCCAGCTGTTTCATTGCGCCGAGCTGATGGGCAGCACCTTGGATGGCGAGGGCGAAAAACTGATCGACGAAAAAGCTCGCAAGCGCTATCAGCAAAAGATTATCGAGCTGCAAAGCGAAATCGAGGAAGCCGAGCAGTTTAGCAATTTCATCCAGCTCGAAAAATTACAGGCAGAATACGACCAGCTCGTCGAGCATTTATCACGCTCGCTGAACCTGAAAGGCCGGGTCAGGGAAACCGGCGGCACCATTGAAAAGGCAAGATCGGCAGTGACTTGGCGCATCCGCAGCGCCATCGCCCGGATTGAACAGCACCACCTTTTGCTGGGCGCGCATCTTTCCAACGCCATCAAAACGGGCACCTTCTGTTCCTACAAACCCGACCGGGAAATCAAGTGGATTGTATCGTAAATCCGCTGCAACTTACATCGTAAGGCACCAACTTACGCTTCTCAGGGTGTAATTCATTCATTAACCTTAAATTCAACACATGAAGAAGATGATGTTTGTGCTCGCAGTAATTACTTGCCTGACTGCACTATCCTGTTCCGACCAGCAAATCAACAGCCCTGGCGCTGATGCCTTGCCCAACGATGTAATCATCGAATGGAATGAGGTCGCCTATCATGCTTTTGGCGGTGAAGCCTATCTGCATTCTCTGCTGGCTTCCCGGATCAACGCCATGACCCACCTCGCCATGCACGATGCGCTGAACGCCATTTTTCCGGTTTATGCCAAGTACACTTTCACGGGAAGCGATGCCGAAGCGGACCCCATCGCCGCCGCAGCCAGCGCTGCCCATACCGTACTGGTGCATGAAATCCAGGAGAAAGTGGGATTTCTCGATTCGGCTTTGCAACATACTTTGTCTACTATCCCTGACGGGGATGCGAAAGAAAGAGGTATCAAGTTGGGCAAAGCGGCAGGGCAGGCCATCCTCAGCATTCGTGCGAACGATGGAGCGGTGGGCGATCCCTTCAGCCCGGTGCCCCCATCCGAGGCTCCGGGCATTTACCAGGCCGTGCCGCCATTCGACTTCGTGTTTGCGCCTTATTGGCAAGATGTGAAGCCGTTTGGCCTGCAAAGAAAAGGCCAGTTCCGCTCAGTGCCGTATCCTATGCTAGGCAGCCACGAATATGCGCAAGCTTTCAACGAAGTCAAGGAAATTGGCAAGCTGAACAGCAGTGCACGCAACGCCGACCAGACAGCCTACTCCCACTTTTGGTATGAGTTTTCCGAAGCTGGCTGGAACCGGCTGGCGCGCATCGCTGCCGTGAATAAAAAATTGAACTTGCTGGAAACTGCCCGGCTGTTTGCGCTGGTGGATATGGCCATGGCTGATGCCTATATTGCCGGCTGGGACTCCAAGTTTCATTACAATCTCTGGCGCCCTTACACCGCTATCCGCAAAGCGCAGCTAGATGGCAACGAAAATACGGCTGAAGATGCACAGTGGGAATCTTTGATGCCTGCTCCACCAGTACAGGATTACCCCTCGACCCACAGCGCGCTGGGGGATGCGGCAGCAACAGTATTGGCTAACATCCTGGGTGATTATTTCCCCTTTACCATGAGCTCGCCAACCGGATTGCCCGGAAACGGCACGAGAAGCTTCGAGGGCTTTCAGCAAGCCGCCGATGAAAACGCCGATTCTAGGGTAAGAGCCGGCATTCATTTCCGTTTTGCCTGCGATGCGGGCCAGGAAATGGGCAAAAAAATTGGCCAATGGCTCGTGGGAAATCATCTCAGGCCTTTGAAGTAGTCTAAAGAATGAATGTTTCCTAAAAGCAGGCTGGTTTTTCTGCCATCGTTAGTTTTGCCGCCTTAGTTTTTACAACGAAAAAAAAATGGCAAGAAACACCAGCCTGCCACCAAAATTTCTTGTTCTTTAACAATAGTTACGACCTGACTAAGCAAAATAAATTAGATGGGGCAAGGTGCTATCCCGTTTTCTTGTCCATCCGGGCAAACAATCCTAGCTTTGCCCTCAACCAAAAGCAGTAGCACCAATGAAGCATTTATCCCTACTCCTGCTCGCCCTCTGCCTCTGGCAGCTGGCCTCGGCCCAGGAAGCGGGCTATACCACCCAGCTAAACCAGCCCTACTATCCCGAATCTGCCCGGCAGGCTAATGCCTATCTCCGCGAGCGTTGTGTTTTGGACCTTTACTATCCGCAGGATCAGCCTGGTTTTGCGACCATCGTCTGGTTTCACGGGGGCGGCTTGTCGGCCGGGGAGAAGCACATCCCGGAAGGGCTGAAGGGCAAGGGCGTAGCGGTGGCGGCCGTCAATTACCGCTTGTCGCCCCGGGTGCAGTCGCCCGCCTACCTCGAAGATGCGGCGGCGGCGGTGGCCTGGGTTTTCGACAAGATCGCTAGCTTGGGGGGTGATCCCGGCAAGATTTTTCTTTCCGGACACTCGGCCGGCGGTTATCTGGCCAGCATGGTCGGGCTGGACAAGCGCTGGCTGGCGGCACACCAGCGCGATGCCGATGCGATTGCCGGGCTCATCCCCTTCAGCGGGCATACCATCACGCATTTTTCCATCCGGGCAGAAAGGGGCATCCCCGGCACTCAACCGGTGGTGGATGAGCTGGCCCCGCTCTACCACGTCCGACCCGATGCGCCGCCCCTGTTGCTGATTACTGGCGACCGGGAGTTGGAGCTGCTCGGCCGCTACGAGGAGAATGCCTACCTGATGCGCATGATGAAAGTAGCTGGCCACCAGCAGACGCAGCTCTTCGAACTGGATGGCTACGGGCACGATATGGTCGCGCCTGCTTTGCCCCTCTTGCTGAATGAGGTGCGCCGGCTCAGCCAGGTGAAGGAAAGTAGTGAAAAATGAGCTGTTTATAATCTGCATTAGGGGTCTTAGAGGGGCATGGCAGAGGCACCCCTCACCGCATAAGCAAGGTTTATATGCAGGAATGGGCCGGCAATAGCCCCAGCGCAAAAGCCTGTTCAACGAACTGCAAAAAGTCATCACCAATGGAACAATTGCAAGAAGCGATCCGACAAATGATCTTGATATCGACACCTGAAATGGATGGCTTGCTCCAAAGCTGTTCCGAGCGCACCTTTAAAAAGAAAGAAGTGCTGAGCCGGCCCGGGCGCATCCCCGGCGAGATATTTTTCATCAACCGTGGTATCATCCGGGTCATCGTGCCGGACAGAGATGGCACGGAGCATACCATCCACTTCGCGCTGGAAAACCAATTCATCGCCGACTATTCCAGCTTCATCTTGCGGCAGCCTGCTCTCTACATCCTGGAGGCTCTTGAAGAGACGGAAGCCGTCATCCTGCCCCGCGCCGCCATCGAATGGGGCTATGCCCATCTCGCTCAGGGCGACCGGCTAGGCCGGCTGGTGGCGGAGTTTTACTTCGTCTATCAGGACAACCGCATCAAAAACCTGTACGCTCGCACGCCCAAAGAGCGCTATGATAGCATCGCCGAGGTGTTCCCCAACATCCACAACCGCGTGCCTCAACACATGATCGCTTCCTACCTCGGTATTAGCCCGGTGCACCTCAGCCGATTAAAAAAAGCTGCTCAGCGCAAAATGTAAACATTTGTTATCGTGCTGCGCTCGCTGGCGGGCATAGCTTTGCAGGATAATCAATCTGAGCAATATGACATTTTCAAAATCTGAAATGAACCGGCTGAAGGAAAAATATGGCCCCTGGGCCATCGTCACCGGCGCCTCTTCGGGTATCGGGCTAGAACTGGCCGAGCGGTTGGCTGAAGCGGGGCTGAACCTGATACTCAACTCCCGGAATCAGGAAGACCTGGAGCGCGTCGGGCACCGCTTCCAGGCTCAATACGGCATTGAAACCTGCTTGGTGGCTGCCGACCTCTCGCAGCCAGCAGGCATCGCCCAAATCCTCGCGGCTGCCGATGGGCTGCCAGTAGGGCTATTAGCCGCAGCTGCCGGGTTCGGCACCTCGGGCCCCTTCCTCAAATCTTCCCTGGAAACAGAGGTCAACCTATTGGAAGTCAACTGCATCGCTCTGCTGAAGCTGGCGCACCATTACGGCCGGCAATTTGCCGCTAACCGGAGGGGTGGGATTATCCTGATGAGTTCGCTGGTTAGCTTCCAGGGTGTGCCTTTGGCCGCCAACTACGCCGCTAGCAAAGCCTATGTGCAATCCTTGGCCGAGGCCCTCGCGGTAGAGCTGCGACCGCATGGCGTGGACGTGCTGGCCGCCGCCCCCGGCCCGGTGGAAAGCGGCTTCGGCCGTCGCGCCAATATGCAGATGAACCTGGCTTTGAAGCCCTCGCAAGTCGGCATCCCTATCTTGAAGGCCTTGGGGCGCAGGCAGACGGTGCTGCCCGGCCTGCTCACCAAGTTCCTGGTGGGTTCGCTGCGTACCTTGCCTCGCTGGGGGAAGGTACGGGTGATGAAAATCGTGATGGGCGGCATGACTGGCGGGAGTTAGGATGTGAAAACGCAGCAGGGGGGATACTGCCGTTCACCTCTTCTGGAAGGTAATGAAGGTCAGCAGGAAGACGGGCAGCCCTGGTTTCGAAAGCCTACACCTCTAGGCCCTCCTTCA
>CAYSPJ010000067.1:0-8052 GCA_964432875.1 uncultured Phaeodactylibacter sp.
ATGACATTCAAACACCCAATGCTCGCCTTGGCGTTGCTCCTGCTTTCGTGGGGCACCTTACAGGCTCAATTCCCATGCTTCAACGGCATCACCCTGCTTGGCCCCGGCCCCGATCCAATTGATCTTTGCGAGGACGGGCAGAGCGGGCAGATCAACTTCACCACTAATATCGTCGCTTTGCCCATCGGCTATATCGTGGTCGATGAAAACGACATTATTGTTTACATCGGCCTGAGTGGGCGCATTGACTTTGGCAGCCTGCCCGGCAACAACTTCCGGGTTTACGGCTTCAACTTCATCGGGCAGATCACGGCTCAGGTCGGAGACCCCCTGGGCAGCCCCTTAGCCAATGGCTGTTTTGCGCTAACCGCCAACTTTATCACCGTGACGGGCGATGCCCTGGATGGCGGCACGGTAAGCACTGAAGACGGGCTGACCGAGGCTTATACCTGCCCCGGCGACAGCCTGCCCGATGTCGTGCGCTTCATCAATGATGGCGCTGACCCCTCGGCTTCCTTCGTCTATCTGGTTACCGATGAAGACAATATCATCACCGCTATCCTCCCTGGTGATAGCTACGACTTCGAGGGTACCGGCCCGGGCGTTTCCCGCGTCTGGGGCTTGTCCTATCAAGCCACTCTGCTGGCGATGGTCGGCGATGATGCCGCGGCGGCTATTTTGGCCGAAGGCTGTTATGCCCTGTCGTCCAATTTCGTCACCATTTACCACCTGCTGCCAGAGGGCGGCACCGTGAGCACCACCGATGGCAGGCAAGAAGTCTTCTACTGTGCAGGCAGCGGCGCTGACCCGCTAGTCCAGTTAGACAGCATGGCGGCTTCTAGTTCGCCCTACATCTTCGTGCTGACCGATACCAACAACATCGTCCTGGGGATCGATACCCTTGGCCAGTTCAACCTGGATAGCCTGGGCAGCGGCATCTTCCGCGCCTGGGGTTTAGCTTATACCGGCCTGTTGACGGCTCAAGCAGGCGACACGGCCACGGTGGCCAGCCTCTCCGACGGCTGTTTCGCGCTTTCCAGCAATTTCGTAACCATCAATACCGAAGGCGCCAGCGGCGGCACCCTCGCCACTGATGCTGGAGATACGGAGGTCTTTGCCTGCCCGGCCGATGGTATTGCCGACACCATCCGCTTTGTCAATACGGGAGCAGCCGGCGATTTTTTCCAATACATCATCACCGACACCAATAATATCATCATCGCGCTGCCCGATACTAATCTGGTGGACTTTGAAGACCTGGGCGTCGGCCTTTATCGCGTCTGGGGGCTGGGCTACACGGGCAACCTCCTGGCCGCCGTGGGCGATACCGCTTCCACCGCTACCCTATCCGATGCGTGTTTCGGCTTGTCGCTCAATTTTGTCACCGTCTTCAACCTCAAGCCGATTGGCGGCACCGTGAGCACGATCGACGGCGATACCAGCGCTTATGGCTGCCCTGGCGATAGCCTCCCCGATGTGGTGGGCTTTGCAAATATCGATGCCAGCGGCAGCGATTATGCTTACGTCATCACCGACGAAAACAATATGGTTTTAGTGGTGGCCATCGGCGATAGCGCCGACTTTGACACCTTGGGCACTGGCTTGTTCCGCGTGTGGGGCGTGTCTTACACCGGCAACCTCACGGTAATGCCTGGGGTAAACTTCTCCTCCAGCATCCTGTCTGACGGTTGCTTTGACCGCTCGCTGAATTTTATCTCGGTCTTCATGGAGCAGCCCGAGGGCGGCACCGTCTCTACCGAAAGCGGGCAGGCCGAGGCTTTCATCTGCGCGGGCAGCGGGCTGTCCAGCCTCGTCCGCTTTGACAGCTCCGGGACGGGCAATAGCCTTTATCTCTATGTAGTAACGGATACCAACAACCTCATCCTGGCGGTACTGGACGCAGATGTTGCTGATTTTGACAGCCTGCCTTCCGCCGATTTGTACCGGGTATGGGGGTTAGCTTATACCGGCAACATCACTGCCATGGTCGGCGATACCGCTTCAGCGGTCAACCTCTCTGATGGCTGTTTCGCGCTCTCTGCTAATTTCGTGTTGGTGAGCCGGGAGGAAGCATCCGGCGGCACCGTGAGCACCGAAGACGGCCTAACCGCTGTATTCCTGTGCGCCAACGATCCCCTGTCAAGCTTGCTGCGCTTCGACAGCACTGGGGCCGGAGACCATAGCTACGTTTACCTGCTCACCGATACTAGCAACACCATCATCGAAATCCTGCCCGGCGACAGCCTCGACTTCAGCGGCGCGGCTAGCGCGACCCTCCGCCTCTGGGGCTTGGGGTATACCGGCAACCTGACCGCTCAGGCGGGCGATGATGCCGCAGCGGTCAACCTTTCGGACGGCTGCTTCGCCTTGTCCGACAACTTCGTCACCCTCATCCGCCAGGCAGTAGATGGCGGGGCGGTAAGCGCTGAAGGAGGGATTACAGCATTGACGCTCTGTGCCGGCGATGGTATCCCCGATACGGTACGCTTTGAAAACACAGGTGCCGACGGCCCTGCCTATGTCTATGTCCTCACCGATACCAACAACATCATCCTGACGCTTTCCGATGATGGCGTGATCGATTTCGACAGCCTGGGCGGCGGCACATTCCGCCTCTGGGGGCTGGCTTATGGCGGCAATATCACCGCCATGGCCGGGGATACCGCCTCGCTTGTAAGCCTGGCGGATAGCTGCTTTGCATTGTCGGGCAATTTCGTCACCATCGACAATCAGGAAACCATCGGCGGCACGGTCAGCACGGAAGCTGGGCAGACCGACCTCTCAGTATGCCCTGGCGATGCCCTGGTCTCCTTTGACAGTACGGGCACCAGCGGCGAGTTTTACGCCTACGTGGTGACGGATACCAATAACGTCATCCTGGCCCTGCTGGCAAGCGATAGCTTTGATTTTGACGCCCTGGCAGTTGATATCGCCCGTGTCTGGGGCTTGGCTTACTCTGGCAACCTCCTGGCAGCAACCGGCGATACGGCCTCGCTTATCGCCCTATCGGACGAATGCTACAGCCTGTCGGACAACTTCGTCACCATCAGCAAAGAAGATGTGAGCGGGGGCATGGTGAGCACAGATGGAGGTGAGGTCAATGTCTATCTCTGCCCCGGCAATGGCATCCCGGATAGCGTCTTTTTCGCAAGCACGGGTGCTAGCGGCAGCTCTTTCACCTATCTCATCACCGATGAAAACAACATCATCCTGGCAATCCCGGCCGGCGACAACTTTGACTTTGAGGGTTCCGCGCAGGGCATTTCCAGGGTTTGGGGGCTGTCTTACAACGGCAACCTCAGCGCACAAGTAGGTGACGATGCCGGCAGCGCTATACTTGCCGATGATTGCTACGCCCTTTCCAGCAATTTCATCACCGTTTACCACGAGCAGCCCGACGGCGGCACCATCAGCGCAGATGGAGGGGCAAACGAGGTGTTCACCTGCCCCGGCGATGGGCTGGCGGATGTCGTGCAGTTTAGCAATACCGATGCCAGCAATAGCCTTTACGCTTATCTGATAACGGATACTGCCAATATCGTAGTGGAAGTAATCACTGGCAATTCGGCTGATTTTGAAGATGCCGGAGCGGGCATCTCCAGGGTTTGGGGCTTCGCCTACACTGGAAACCTCACCGTGATGCCCGGCGATGATGCCGCGGCAGTCTCCCTGAGCGATGACTGTTATGACTTGTCAGACAATTTCGTCACGGTTTACCACGAGCTGCCGGATGGCGGCACCATCAGCACCCTCAGCGGCCAAGATACGCTGAGCTTCTGCGTAAGCGACAATCTGCCCGACATCGTCGAGCTGGAAAATACCGGAGCGAGCAATAGCCTCTACGCTTATCTCGTCACGGATACCAATAATATCGTGCAACAAGTAACCACCGGCAACACGGTTGATCTGGATGGCACGGGCAGCGGCATCAGCCGCATCTGGGGCTTGGCCTATACCGGCAACCTGACTGCTATGGCCGGAGATACGGCTGCGGTAGCTGCGCTTTCTGACGAATGCTTCAGCTTGTCCAACAATTTCATCCTCCTGATCAAGGAGTCGCTTTCTGGTGGTACCGTACTGGCCGAAGGAGGGTTGGATGCCGTTTATACCTGCCCCGATGGCCTGGCCGATACGGTGCGTTTCGAAAGCACTGGCACAACAGGTGGCACATTCACTTATCTGGTAACCGATACCAACAACGTCATTTTGTCTATCCTGGACGGCGACTTTGAGGATTTTGAAGCCTACGGCATCGGCGTCACTCGCGTTTGGGGCCTGGCTTACAACGGCAACCTCACTGCTGCGGCCGGCGATACGGCCTCGCTAGCTAGCTTGGCTGACGAGTGCTTTGCTTTATCGGTCAACTTCGTCACCATCTATAGCGATATACCGCGTGCCGGCACCCTCAGCACGGAAGATGGCTCGGACCAGATTAACGCTTGCACCAATGCCGATCTCTCTAGCGGGGTCATCCAATTTGACAGCATCGGTGTAGTTAACAGCCAGTTTGCCTTTATCGTGACGGATACCAACAACGTCATCCTTTACCCGCCGAACCTGGATTTGTCTGGTTTCAGCGGGGCTGGCTTGGGCACTATCCGCGTTTGGGGCATGGCTTATACCGGCAATATTACAGCTATGGCCGGCGATACGGCTTCCACCGTAGCCTTGTCGGATGAGTGTTATGACCTTTCTGACAACTTCATCACGGTAATCCAGGAAGAGGTCTTTGGCGGGATGATATTCACCTTTGATTTCGAAACCGAAGTGTATACCTGCCCCGAGGATGGCAATCCCGACGTGTATTTCTTCTTGAACTTTGACATCATCGGCGCTACTTCCCTCTTGGCGCTCACCGATACGAACAATGTCCTGATCGCCTTCAACAACTTCGATGATCCCACCGACTTTGAAAATCTGCCGTCTGCTATTTACCGCATCTGGAGCATCGCCTATTCTGGCGATATCCTGGCTGAACCCGGCGACACCCTGGACAGGATTGCACTGGCCACTGACTGTTACGCCCTTTCAGAAAACTTCGTTACGGTGAATAATGACGTGCCGGATGGCGGTAGGGTGACGACAGAAGACGGCGATACGACCGTAACAGTAACCGTGGGTGATGGCCTTGCGGACTTCATCCGCTTTGACAGCTCTGAGGTTAGCAATAGCCGGTTCGTGTACTTGTTGACGGATACCAGTAATGTCATCCTGGATATCCTGTCCGAAGACCGCTACAACTTTGATAACTCTGGCTTGGCGCCCAACCGCGTCTGGGGCTTAGCTTACACGGGCACCCTGACGGCTGCCATTGGTGATACGGCGAGTATCATTAGCTTGAGCGACGATTGCTTCAGCTTGTCGGAAAACTTCGTGCTTATCCTCAAGACGCCGACGAGCAGCCCGGATGTTGCCCCCGACCTGCTTACGGGCCGCACGGCAACGCAAATCGAGCTTTGGCCCATCCCAGCCAGCCAGTCCCTGACCGTGTCTGTACGCGAAGGGGAAGCTGCAAGAGATAACTCGGCAAGCTTGCTATTGCTGCTCAATCAGACTGGGCTGCTGCTTTCCACGCACCGGGCTGAAGCCCGCGATGGCGTACAACAGTTCGAGCTGAATATTGAAGCTTTGCCTCCGGGCATCTATTTCTTGCAATACCGCTCGGGTACGGAAGTTAAAACGGAGCGCTTTATCAAGCAATAAGTGCCGGAAAGTACGGATTAAATGTATTGAAAAAGGGGGCTACCCGCCAAGGGTGGCCCCCTTTATTTTGCTAGTCTAGAAGGGATCAGCAAGAAGGGTAAGCAGCTGTTTTTATGCCGCAACAATCCTCCAATGGATCTCTTTCCTAGTGCTTATCCTCCACCCGAAACACCAGCGCAGCCGCGATCAAGAAGGACAGCCCGCCGAGCAACATGGCATAGATGGCCTGGCCATCAAAAAACTTGCCCAGTATAAAACCCAGGATAGAAGCGGCTACGATTTGGGGGATGACGATGAAGAAATTGAACACGCCCATATAATACCCCATTTTAGCCGAAGGCAGCGAGCCCGCCAGGATGGCGTAGGGCATCGAAAGGATACTAGCCCAGGCGATGCCGACGCCGACCATAGAGCCCAGGAGCCAGCGGTAGTCGGTCACGATAAAAACGGAGAGCAGCCCCAGCGCACCGAAAAGCAGGCAAATAGCATGGGTCATTTTACGGCTGCTGTGCTTAGCCAATACCGGCAGCAGGAAAGCGATGAGCGCCGCGATGCCGTTGTAGGCAGCAAAACAAACCCCCACCCAGTTGGCCCCCTGGTTGTACAATTCCGAAGCCGTATCGGAGGTGCCGAACACATGGCTGGTCACTGCCGCCGTAGTGTAGATCCACATGGCGAAAAGAGCGAACCAGGAGAAAAACTGCACCCCTGCCAACTGCTTCATAGTAGTAGGCATATCCTGAAAGTCGTTGATGATGGTGACGAAGCCGTTAGTAAAGCGCCCCTTGCTTTGCAACCAGCCGGCAATCATCAGCAAGAGCCCGAACATGGCTATACCAGCACCAAAGACATACAATTCTTTTTCCAGGTGCAGGCGCGACAATGCCAGCAGCATCAGGGCGCCGACCAACAGGATGCCCGACCCGAGCTTCAATTGCTTTTTACCATTGGTAGTAAATGCTTCCGGTCTGCGCGCCTCGCGCCGGAAGCTGTCCTCTTTCTCTTTTTCTTCATAGGCAGCTAGCTCCTCCGGGCTATATTCCCGGGAGCGGATGATGGTCCACAGCACCGCCAGAAAAAAAACTGCGCCGCCGATATAGAAAGACCACTTGACAGAATCGGGCACGATACCCTCCGCTGCTGTATTGCTCACGCCCAGCCAATTGGTCAACATATAGGGCAGCATAGAAGCGACCACCGCTCCGGTGCCAATAAAAAAGCTCTGCATCGCAAAGCCCGCAGTACGCTGCTCCGAGGGCAGGTTGTCGCCCACAAAAGCCCGGAAAGGCTCCATGGTGATGTTGATGGAGGCATCCATAATCCATAGCATGCCCGCCGCCACCCACAAAACCGGAGAGTTGGGCATGATAAACAAGGCGATAGAGGCCAGTACGGCCCCTGCCAGGAAGAAGGGCCGCCGCCGCCCCAACCAGTTCCAGGTACGGTCGCTAAAATACCCTACAATCGGCTGGATGATCAGGCCCGTGACCGGCGCAGCGATCCAAAGTATCGGGATATGCTCCACATCCGCCCCAAGGGTTTCAAAAATACGGCTGACATTGGCGTTTTGGAGCGCAAAGCCGAATTGGATGCCCAGAAAGCCAAAGCTCATGTTCCAGATTTGCCAGAAGCTTAACCTCGGCTTCCTGGCAGTTAGCCTTTCGTCTATCATCGTTTTGTTTTTTGAAAATCCCCCTCACCCCCCCCTTTACCCTTTAACCTTTACCCTTTACCCTTTACCCTTTAACCTTTACCCTTTAACCTTTATTCTTGAACCCCAAACTGCGCCTTAGTCGGCCGCGTACTCAGGTTGATAACCTTCAGGATAGAGCTCGCCGTGGGAGTGCGGTTAACCCCTACCCAGGTCATAACGTCCTGTTCCTGGCTGATACCCTGAATCTCCCACTGCGCATCCTGTGAATTGTAGATGTTATCAACATGGATGATGGTTTTGTCTTCATTATCCTCTTCCAGGCGCCAGGAGCCATAACCGGTTTGTTCCTGCCAGTGCCCATTGATGAAAGTGCCATCTGACTTAAACTTGAACCAGCGGCCCCGGTTGAACTGCCTGGCGACGGGGTCTTCTACCACGTAAAATTCAAACACCCAGTACTCGGTAGTCAACAACGTGACCAACTGGGACGTGCCAGGGTTTAAGGGAGGCAGGAAGCCGCCTTCGGCCTCCGTAGTTGCCGCCACATCTTGGCCAGCCGCCCCATCGCCAGTACTACTGCCATCGTTCTTGCAAGCCGAAGCGCCAATGATGAGCAGAAAAATCCAAAACAAATGTTTCATGGTTGCAATGATTTTGTTGATTCAGTAAAATCGCTCCGCACAAGCAATCCCCCC